>NZ_JBFBNW010000012.1:0-322279 GCF_040683955.1 Streptomyces sp. NPDC093111
ATCCGCAACCGAGCCGCCGCCAACTCCACCGCCAACGGCAACCCATCCAACCGCCGAACAATCTCCTCAACCCCAGCCCGCTCCCCCTCCACACCAAACCCAGGCCGCACAGCAGCCCCCCGCTCCCCGAACAACCGCACCGCCGCCCCCACCGACAACGGCCCCAACGGCCACACCACCTCCCCCGGCACCCCCAACGACTCCCGACTCGTCGCCAACACCGTCACCCCCACACACCCCGCCAACAACACCTCCACCAACCCAGCCACCACACCCACCACATGCTCACAGTTGTCCAACACCACGAGCATGCGCAGCTCGGCGCAGTGTTCGATCAGGCGGCGGGTGGGGTCGTTGGGGTCCTCGCCGAGACGCAGTTCCTCGGCGCCGGCGCCGCGCAGGACGGTCTGGCGGGCGCCGACGGCGCCGAGGACGGCTTCGACGACGGCCTCGGGGTCGGTGACGGGCGCGAGTTCGACGAGCCAGACGCCGTCGGGCCAGCCGCCGCCGACCCGTTCGGCGACCTCCTGTGAGAGCCGGGTCTTGCCGACACCGCCGGGCCCGAGCAGGGTGACCAGCCGCGAGGACCTCAACTCACCGGCAAGCTCCTCCAGTTCGGCATCGCGCCCGAGAAAGCTGGTGAGCCGCGCCTTCAGATTGCCGACGGGAGCCCGCACGCCGGAAAGAACTACGGGCGCCTCCAGCAACTCACCGTGCAGGGCCCGCAGTTCAGCGGAGGGATCGACACCGAGCCGATCGGCGATCTCCCCCCGGACGACGTCGTAGGCCGCCAGGGCCTCGGCCGAGCGCCCGGCGTCCCGCAGTGCCCGGATGTGCAGGGCCTGGAGGGGCTCGTCGAGCGGATGGGTCTCGCACAGGGCGGTCAGCTCGGGCAGCACCACGGCCGCGTCGCCGAGGGCGAGGGCGGCGGAGAGCCGGGCCCGGCGGGCGTCGAGCCGACGGGCCTCCCAGCGGGCGGCCTCGGCCCCACGGTCCGGGAGGTCGGCCAGGGCCGGCCCCTTCCACAGCGCGAGGGCCTCGTCGAGAAGCCGGGCGGCGGCGGCCGCACGCCCGCCCTCCCCTTCCCGTACGCCTTCGGCGGCGAGCCGCTCGAAACGGAACAGGTCGACGTCGTCCCGCGCCGCGTCCAGCAGGTAGCCCCCGTCGGTGGAGACGACCCGCTCGTGCCCCAGGGCCCGCCGCAGCCGCCCCACCAACGCCTGGAGCGCGGCGACCGCGTCGGCCGGCGGCTCGGCGCCCCAGACCTCGTCGACGAGCACCCCCACGGGAACGGCCCGCCCCGGCCGCAGCGCGAGCACGGTCAACAGCGCCCGCACCCGGGGCCCGCCGACGGCGACGGCGGACCCGTCAGGGCCTTCTGACGTGTGGACCCGGGCCGGGCCGAGGACGAAGTAGCGCACGGACCCCATTGTCCGTGAGCCGCCAGAAAACCCGCACCCGACCGACAAGAGGAGGCCCCCGCACGACCCACGGGTCTAGGCGCCAGACAGAAGACGACAGACGACAGACGCCCCCACATCCGCATCCCGCCGGAGGAACCGCCACAGCCCCCGGGTACGTTCCCCGGACAGACACCCCACCCCCCGGGAGCCAAGCATGAGCGCGACCACCCACCGCCACCACGAGCGGAGGATCAGCCCGGTCTTCCTGGCGATCGCCGCCGTGATGGGAGTCACCGGCTGGGCCGTGTGGACGGACTTCGCGGCCTCGACGGGCCTGGCGGTCTTCCTCTTCGTGACCTCGGCGTGGATCGTCTCGCTCTGCCTCCACGAGTACGCGCACGCCCGCACCGCGCTGCACAGCGGGGACATCACGGTCGGCGCGAAGGGCTATCTGACCCTGAACCCGCTGGCGTACACGCACGCGGTGCTGAGCGTCGTCCTGCCGGTGCTGTTCGTGATCATGGGCGGGATCGGTCTGCCGGGCGGCGCGGTCTTCATCGAGCGGGACCGGGTCAGGGGCCGCTGGAAGCACAGCCTGATCTCGGCGGCGGGCCCGCTGGCGAACGTGCTGTTCGCGGTCGCCTGCACGGCGCCGTTCTGGCTGGGGGCGCTGGACGGCGTGCCGGTGGCGTTCCGGTACGCGCTCGCGTTCCTGGCGTTCCTCCAGGTGACGGCGGCGCTCCTGAACTCCCTGCCGGTGCCGGGGCTCGACGGCTACGGAGTGATCGAGCCCTGGCTGTCGTACCGCTTCAAGCGCCAGATCGAGCCGTACGCGCCGTACGGCTTCTTCGTCGTGATCGCGCTGCTGTTCGTCCCGGCGATCAACGGGGCGTTCTTCGACGGGGTGGACGCGCTGATGCGGGCGCTCGGGGTGCCGGAGCTGGCGCGCTACTGCGGGTCGAACCTGTTCCGCTTCTGGGAGTCGGCGCCGGAGATCTGCGCGGTCTAGCCCTCGGTGGAGGCGCCGGCGGAGGTCTTGGCGCGCCGGATGTAGTACCAGGCCATGTTCGAGGAGAGACCGGCCAGCAGCACCCAGATGATGCCGAGGAAGCTGCCCTGGACGAAGGAGACGACGGCGGCGGTGACGGCGAGCGCGCAGACGACCAGGGCGTAGAGGGCGAGGCGGGGCATGGAGGTCGACTCCTGTCGGATACGGCGATGGTGCCCGTCCAGTGTCCCCCATGCCCTGCCAGGCCACGCACAAGGCCCCGGACGAGGCTCAGACGTCGGTGACGCGCAGCCCGGCGTGCGCCTTGTACCGCCGGTTCACGGAGATGAGGTTGGCGACCAGCGACTCGACCTGGTGCGCGTTGCGCAGCCGCCCGGCGAAGACGCCGCGCATGCCGGGGATGCGCCCGGCGAGCGCCTGGACGATCTCGACGTCGGCGCGGACCTCGCCGAGGACCATGACGTCGGTGTCGATCTCGTCGACGGAGGTGTCCTGGAGCAGGACGGCCGACAGGTGGTGGAAGGCGGCGGTGACCCGGGAGTCGGGGAGGAGCACGG
This sequence comes from Streptomyces sp. NPDC093111, assembly GCF_040683955.1. Classification (NCBI taxonomy): domain Bacteria; kingdom Bacillati; phylum Actinomycetota; class Actinomycetes; order Kitasatosporales; family Streptomycetaceae; genus Streptomyces; species Streptomyces sp. NPDC093111. The sequence goes on from NZ_JBFBNW010000012.1 coordinate 2,970, forward strand.
CGGCCTGCTCGGCGGCGGAGCCCTCTTCGGGCTTGAGGGCGTAGGCGCCCTTCTTGTCGAAGCCGAGCGGGTTGACGCAGTCGACGACCAGCTTGCCGGCGAGCTCGGAGCGCAGGGCCTCCAGGGTCTTGGCGTGCCCGTCCCAGGGCACGGCGACGATGACGATGTCGCTGCGGCGGGCGCACTCGGCGTTGTCGGCGCCCTCGACGCCGAGGCCGAGCTCGTCGGCGGCGGCCTGGGCGCGGTCGGCGGCGCGGGAGCCGATGATCACCTTCTGGCCGGCCTTGGCGAGCCGGTACGCGAGGCCGCGCCCCTGGTCGCCGGTGCCGCCGAGGACGCCGACGACGAGCCCGGAGACGTCGGGGAGGTCCCAGGGGTCCTTGGGCGCGGGGGCGGCGGAGGCGGGGCTGCTGGAGGAGGGCGAGGAAGTCATGGCCCCGACATTACCGACCGGTCGGGTCGAGTGGCCCCGTACGGGTGACAGTTCCGCGAACGCCCGTGTACGCGCCCGGCGCGGGCCCATGATGCGGGGCCATGGACGCCGTACGTGTCGCGCTGCTGCGTGAAGTGCTCGCCGGTACGGAGTGGCCGGCTGCGGCCCGCCGCTTCGCGGGTTCGCTGCGCTCCTCGGTCGTGTCGCACGGCGGTGGGCTGCTGCTCGTGGGGACGGAGGAGTACGAGCCGTGGCACCTGGCGGCGCATCTGGTCGACGAGTCGGCCTGGTCGGGCTGCCCGGAGCTGGCGCCGACCCTGGTGAGGCACCGGGTGCGGCCGGGTGATCCGGCGCACCTGGCGGTGGGTCTGGGCAGGATCGAGTCGGCGGGCCGGGGGGCGACGCTGTTGATGGTGGCCCCGTCGCGGCCGGCGGCGGGACTGCTGGAGCGGGTCCATGACGCGCGCAGGGCGGGGGCGACGGTGCTGTCCTTGGACGCCGGCGATCCGGAGCTGTTGGGCCTGGCGCACGAGACGCTGGTGGTGACGGCGGACGCGGAGGTGGACCTGGACACGGTCCAGCACCTGGTGAGCGCGGCGAGCGGCGAGAACTGCCTGCCGCCGGCGGCGCCGCGTGGGCGGCCGCGCTTCCGGGACCGCCTGTCCCGTCTGGCCGACCGCCTGACGGCCCCGCCACCGGCCCGCTGGTGAAGAGATCACCCACCAACCTCTCAGCCGGCCGCCCACCCACCCACCCACCGAATATTCGATTGCCCGGGGCACCCGCCCCACCCCACCATGACCCGTCGTGACCCGTTTGCTCCGCCTCCTCCCCGATCTCGCCCCTTGGCGCTCCTCCTCTGATTTCCGGCTCCTGTGGGTGCAGGGTCTGGTGGCGTACTTCGCGAGTTTCATGGCGCTGATCGCGCTGCCGCTCCAGATCAAGGACCTCACGGACTCGCCGCTCGCGGTGGGCGCGATGGGTGCGGTGGAGCTCGTCCCGCTGATCGTCTTCGGGCTGTACGGCGGGGCGCTCGCCGATGCCGTGGACCGGCGCAAGGTGATCGTGGCGACGGAGGCGGGGCTGGCGCTGCTGGCGCTCGTCCTGTTCCTGAACGCGCTGCTGCCGCAGCCGCTGCTGTGGCCGCTGTACGTGGTCGCGGCGGGGGTCTCGGCGCTGGCGGGGCTGCAACGCCCGGCGCTGGACTCGCTGATGGCCCGGATCGTGCCGCACGCGCAGCAGACGGCCGCCGCCGCGCTGAACTCGCTGCGCTGGCAGCTGGGGTCGATCGCGGGCCCGGCGCTGGCGGGTCTCGTGGTGGCGTACGCGGGGCACGCCCCGGCGTACGCGGTCGGGGCGACCGGGTTCGTGGTGTCGGTGCTGCTGTGCCGCCGGCTGTCGCCGGCGCCGCCGGCGCGGGACGCGGAGAAGCCGTCGCTGCGCGGGATCGTGGAGGGCGCGCGGTACGCGTGGTCGCGGCCGGTGCTGCTGGGGACGTACGCGATCGACCTGGCCGCGATGTTCTTCGCCTTCCCCAACACGATCTTCCCGTTCCTCGCGGACGACCTGGACGCGGAGTGGTCGCTGGGCCTGATGTACGCGGCGGGTTCGGTCGGCTCGCTGGTGCTGGGGCTCACCAGCGGCTGGACGTCGAGGGTACGGCGGCACGGGCTGCTCGTCGTGGCGGGGGCGACGGGGTGGGGTCTGGCGATCGCGGCGGCGGGCTGGTTCGGGAACGTGTGGCTGGTGCTGCTGTGTCTGGCGTTCGCGGGTGCGGGCGACATGCTGAGCGGGCTCGGCCGGTCGACGATCTGGAACCAGACGATCCCGGAGGAGCTGCGCGGGCGCCTGGCGGGCATCGAGGTGCTGTCGTACAGCGTGGGCCCGCAGCTCGGTCAGGTCCGGGCGGGTGCGATGGCCGGCTGGACGGGTACGCGGGCGGCGGTCTGGTCGGGCGGCGTGGCCTGTGTGGCGTCGGTCGGCCTGCTGTGCCTGGCGTTGCCGAAGCTGCTCGCGTACGACGCCGCGACGGACGAGGACGCGCTGGCCCGGAAGGCCGCGGCCGTCGCGTAGGGCTCGCGGGCCCTACGCGACGGCCGGGGCGGGCCCTCAGGAGTCCCGGCGGCGCGCCGCCCACCCGCGCAGGGACAGCGCCGCGAGGACGAGGACCCCCGCCGTCTCGACGGCGAGCGTGGGGACGACGAGGTCCGCTTCGACGACCTCCTTGAAGCCGAAGAGCCCGGTGGTGAGGCTCAGGACGAGCGCGCCGAGGGTGCCGGCCGTGAAGAGCGCGGTGACCGCGGCGACGGGCTCCAGGAATCGGGCGGGCGTGCCGAGCAGGGCCGCCGCGAGGACGCAGCCGACGATGCCGTTGAGCAGGAAGAGCACGCCGATGGTGGCGACGTACCGGTAGCCGTCGCCCCAGAGGTAGAGGTGGATCGCGGCCATCGTGGCGGTCAGGGCGACGCCGGTGAGGCGCAGCAGGACCGTCACGGCGGCGCTCCTAGTAGCCGGTACCCGGGCTGTTGCCGTTGCCATTGCCGTTCCCGTTGTTCGGAGTGGTCGGGGTGGTGCCGCCGGTCGCGCCGACGGTGATCTGCGTCTTCATGCCCAGGTCCTTGTGGCCGTCGACCGGGCAGTAGACCTGGTAGGTGCCGGACTTGAGGGTCACCGTGAGGGTGGCGGACTCGCCCGGGGAGAGGGTCTTGGTGCGGTTCTCCGTGCCGCCGCCCTCGATCTCCAGGGCGTGCATGTTCTGCCCGTCGTTCTTGGCGACGAAGGTGTACGGCCCGGCGTGGAAGGTCTGCTGGGAGAGCGCGATGTGGAAATCGGTCAGGTCGGCCTTCACCTGGGTGGCCGCCGTGGTCCCGGTGGTCCCGGTGGACGGGGCCGGGGCAGGGGTACTGCTGCTGCCGCTGCCTCCGCCTCCGCCGCCGCCTCCGCAGGCGGCCAGGAGGGCGGCGAGGGCGGCACCCGACAGGCCGAGGGCGATACGGCCGCGGGTGCGGTGGGCGCGTGGGGTGCTCGATGTTCCGGTCATGGTTCGGTCCTCCACAGGGGATACGGCCGGGCGGGACGAAGGGATTGCCGGCCCCCGTTTCCGGTGGCGGGACGGACGGACAATGGAGTCCGAGGCCCCCCCGGGGGGAGCCAAGTCCCCCCGGGCAATCCCTTCGGGGCCGCGGAACGTATCCAGAGGTATGCGGCACATGGGCGCTTCCCTCGGGCAGGTACCCGACGAGGCACTGCTCTCCGGTCTGACCACGGGCGACCAGGAGATAGCGGTGGCTTTCGTGCGCCGTTTCCAGCGGGCCGTTTTCGGGGTGGCCGTCGCCGTCGTCGGCGATCCCCAGCTGGCCGAGGACATCGCCCAGCAGACCTTCGAGCGGGCCTGGCGGCACGCCCAGGTGTACGACCCGCGGCGCGGCTCGGTGCGGACCTGGCTGACGACGATCGCGCACAACCTGGCGATCGACGCCGTACGGGCCCGGCGGGCCAGTCCGGTGGCCCCGGAGGACCTGGACGCGCTGCTCGGCGCGATGACGGACACGCCCGAGCGGTACGCGGTGGCGGAGGAGGGCTCGGAGCGGGTGCGGCGGGCGGTGGCGACGCTGCCGCGCGAGCAGGCGCGGGCCTTGGTGATGGCCGGGATCTACGGGATGACCGCGCGGGAGGTCGCCGCGCGGGAGTCCGTTCCGCTGGGCACCGCCAAGACCCGGATCAGGGCGGGCACGGCGAAGCTGCGGGCGGCCCTGGAGCGGGAGGAGGAGCGGTGAGCGGCGTGGCGTGCGAGCGGCTGCGGGAGCTCGGTGCCGAGCTGGCGCTGGGGGTCCTGTCGGCCCGGGAGCGGGCCGAGGCGGTGGCCCATCTGGACCGCTGCCCGGAGTGCCGGGAGTACGTGGAGCAGCTGACGGCGACCGGGGACCGGCTGCTGGGACTGCTGCCGGAGGCGGAGCCTCCGGTCGGCTTCGAGAGCCGGGTGGTGGCGGCGCTGGCTCCGGCCCCGGCGCCCCGGCGGTACGGGCGGCGCCGGCTGCGGATGGCGGCGGTGGCGCTGGCCGCGGCGGTGGCCTGCGGGTTCGGCGGCTGGGCGGTCGGCACGGTGGTGGAGAGCGCACCGGCGGTCTCGACGGATCCGGGGCACGCGGCGCATCCGGGCCTGTTCGAGGCGGCCCTGGTCTCCCCGGCGGGGCACGAGGTCGGCCGGGTCTTCGCGCACCAGGGGCAACCGGGCTGGGTGTACATGTCGGTGGACCTGGAGGGGGCGGGCCGCGGGCCGGTGCGCTGCGTGCTCGACGCGGCCGACGGCGGCTCGACGGTGCTGGGCTCGTTCGCGCTCAAGGACGGCTACGGCTACTGGGCCGCCCCGACCCGGCTGGGCCCCACGGCACCGGCCGGCGTCCGGCTGCTCGGCACGGACGGCACGGTTCTGGCGTCGGCCGCCTTCCCGGCGAACGAGGCGTGAGGGACGGGCGGGGCTTGCCGGGCGCGAGCCCGGGCGCCACTCGCGTACCGGCCGCCACCCACCCCCCGACGCCCCCACGCCCCGGCGCCACCCGGGCCCCATGCGGCACGCCCGACCGCCCCGGCGGCCCTAGCGGTCCTGGCCCGGGGCGCCGTCACCGCTCTCCCCGCCGCTCTCGCTGCTCTCCCCGCCGCCCCGCTTGTCGTGCCAGCGCGGGTCGGTCTCCCACTCCAGGTTCCGTTCCCGGGCCGTCTCCATGGCGTGGGCGGCCTCTTCAGGGGTGGCGTACGGGCCGAAGCGGTTCTTGGCCGGGCACTCGGGGCCCTCCTCGACCTTCTTGTGCTCCAGGCAGTAGTACCACTCGCCCGGCTTGCCCACCGTGCGCTTCTTGAACAGGGCCATCGTCGGCTCCTTCCTCTGTCGCCATGCTGCCCCAGACGCGGTCGTTAGACTCGCTGACATGTCTGGCCAGTCGCTTCTCGTCCCGGGGGAGCTCTCCCCCCACCGTTCCGTTCCGGGGTCCATCCGCCGCCCCGAGTACGTCGGAAAGCCCGCCCCCACCCCGTACTCCGGGCCCGAGGTGCAGGACTCCGACACGATCGAGCGGATGCGGATCGCCGGTCGCATCGCCGCGCAGGCGATGGAGGAGGCCGCCAAGCACATCGCGCCGGGGGTGACCACGGACGAGCTGGACCGGGTCGCGCACGCGTACATGTGCGACCACGGCGCCTATCCGTCGACGCTCGGCTACCGCGGCTTCCCGAAGTCGCTGTGTTCGTCGGTCAACGAGGTCATCTGCCACGGCATCCCCGACTCGACCGTCCTGCGGGACGGCGACATCGTGAACCTGGACGTGACCGCGTACATCAACGGCGTCCACGGCGACAACAACGCGACCTACCTGTGCGGGGACGTCGACGAGGAGTCCCGGCTGCTCGTGGAGCGGACCCGCGAGTCCCTGAACCGGGCGATCAAGGCGGTCAAGCCGGGCCGCCAGGTCAACATCATCGGCCGGGTCATCGAGTCGTACGCCAAGCGCTTCGGCTACGGCGTCGTACGCGACTTCACGGGGCACGGCATCAACTCGTCGTTCCATTCCGGGCTGATCATTCCGCACTACGACTCGCCGCACCACACCACGGTCATCGAGCCCGGCATGACGTTCACGATCGAGCCGATGCTGACCCTGGGCACCCACGAGTACGACATGTGGGAGGACGGCTGGACCGTGGTGACCAAGGACCGGAAGCGGACGGCGCAGTTCGAGCACACGCTCGTGGTGACGGAGACCGGGGCCGAGATTCTTACGTTGCCCTGACCCGTTCGAAGGGTAGCTTTTTACCGACAGGACGTCGGGAACCAGTTGACTTAGGCAAACCTAAGTTGGCAGGATCATCCTGGTCATGATGGTTCCCGACCCCCGACGGTCCCGGAGGCACGCCTTGGACACGCCCTTCTCGACGCTCATCCGCACCGCGTCGCACGCGCAGCACACGGAGGCCGAGTCGTCGACGTTCATGAGCGACCTCCTCGGCGGCCACCTCGCCGTGGACGCGTACGCGCGCTACACGGAGCAGCTGTGGTTCGTCTACCGGGCCCTGGAGGACGCCGCCGAGGCCCTGAGGTCCGACCCCGTCGCCGGGCCGTTCATACAGCCGGAGCTGTTCCGCACGGCCGCGCTGGAGCAGGACCTCGCCCACCTGCGGGGCCCCGACTGGCGCGCCGGGCTGACGGCCCTGCCGGCCACCGAGGCGTACGCGGCGCGGGTCGCCGAGTGCGCCCGCGACTGGCCCGCCGGATACGTGGCACACCACTACACCCGCTACCTGGGCGACCTGTCGGGCGGCCAGATCATCCGTGACAAGGCCGAGCGGACCTGGGGCTTCGCCCGCAAGGGCGACGGTGTGCGGTTCTACGTGTTCGACGCGATCGGCAACCCGGCCGCCTTCAAGCGGGCGTACCGGGAGCTCCTCGACGGGGTGAACGCGGACGACCTGGAGAAGCAGCGGATCGTCGACGAGTGCAAGCGCGCCTTCGACTTCAACGGCGCGGTCTTCCGCGAGCTGGCGGGCGAGTTCCCGCTCACCGCGGCCTGAGCACGGCGGGTACGGGGCCGGGCGGACCGAGTGGTCCCGCCCGGCGCCTCCCTCAGACGGTGAACGTCCGCTCCAGGCGGACGCGGCCGCCGAGTTCGACGATGCCGTCCGGGCCCGGCGCGGTGAGCAGCTGTGAGCCGCGCCCCTGGGTGATGTTGAGCGCCCGGCCGAGCTCCGCCGTGAGCAGCAGCGCCGCCGCGCCCGTCGCCTCGTCCTCGTCGATGCCGTCGCCGCGTCCGGGGAAGGCCCGTGCGCGGATGCGCCCGGCGGCCTCGTCCTCCCAGGCCCAGGCGTAGATCCACTCCCCCGGCTCCGGGACGTCCAGGGCGTCGACCTCGGCGGCCGTGGCGTACCGCTTCAGCGTGCGCGGCGGGGCCCATTCGGCGCGGGCCTCGATCCAGGTGAACTCGCCGTCGCCGCGCACCCACACCTCGCCGGCCGGCGGGCAGATGACCTCCAGGTCGAGCAGCCAGGCCGTGCCCACGAGCGGGTGCCCGGCGAAGGGCAGCCGCAGTCCCGGGGTGTAGATGTCGACGACGCCCCGCTCGGGGTCGTCCACGAACACGGTCTCGCTGAAGCCGAGTTCCTTGGCGAGTGCCTGCCGGGACGCCTCGTCGGGGTGGCTTCGCCCGTCGCGTACGACGCCGAGGGCGTTGCCGTGCCGGCCGTCGCCCGCACAGAAGACCCGCAGGACGTCGATGTCAGTGACCGTCGTGTTCATGGCGGAATTGAAGCATCCAGACGCCCGGTCGCGCCGGAGCACCGCGAAGAGGCCGCACCCCGGGGAGGGGTGCGGCCTCGTTCGCGTACGGGGATCGATACGGGATCGGCTACGGGATCAGCTGCGGGTCGCCCGGCGGCGGACGCCGATCACGACGCCCGCGCCGGCCGCGGCGGCGAGGCCGGCGGCGGCGAGGAGGGGGCCGGTGGGGGTGTCCGCGCCGGTCGCGGCGAGGGCCGCGGAGCCGCCCACGGTGCTGCCCGCGCCGCCCACGCTGCCGCCACCGCCGGCCGAGCCATCCGCCGGGGAGCCGCCCGTGGAGCCGCCGGCCGCCGGCAGGTTCGCCCCGGTGGTGGTGGCGAGGCTGACGGTGACCGGGTCGATGGCGGTGCCCGCGGTGTAGAAGGCCTCGCCGCTCGGGCCCGCGAAGGTGGCCGCGCCGGCCTCGGTCAGCTTCGCGGGGAGCGCGGCGAGGGTGACGACGCCGTTCTTCGCCCGCCAGTCGGCCCGGGTCAGGTCGAGTTCGGCGAAGACCACGTCGCCCTGGGTGCCCTTGGCGGTGGTGACGTCGGCGACGAGGGTGCCCTTCGTGCCGTTCGCCTTCACCTTGACGTCGCCGATGCTCCAGTCGATGCCATGTGCCGCGCAGGCGAAGCGGAGGCTGCCCCCGAAGCCCGCGTCGGCCGTGCGGGCCCCGGTGTCCAGGCTCGCCCGGCTGAAGGCGAAGGCGTAGGCGGAGCCATTGGTACGGGCTCCCCCGGCCGGGGTGACGGTGCCGCCGCAGGTGGTGGTGACGTACGTCCGCCAGGACTCCTTCACGCCCCAGGTGAGGCGCCCGCTCTTGACGGCGGGGGCCTGGGCCCCGGGCGGGGCGGTCGTGGCGGTCGGCTTCGGCTTCACCGTGGCGGTCGGGGTGGGCTTCGGCTTCGGCGGCGGGGTCGTGCTCGTGGTGGGTGTGGGGGTGGGCTGCTGGGTCGGGGGCGTGGTCGGCGGGGTCGGCTCGGCGCCGCCCGGCGTCACCGTGAGGGTGGCGGGGTCGAGCGCGTCGCCCTCCTTGTAGAACCCCGCGAAGGCGGCGGCGCCCTCCTTGGTGAGCTTGGCCGGTATGCCCTTGAAGACCATCGCGCCGCCCGCGCCGCCGCCCGGCCGGACGCCGGTCATGTCGAGGGCGGCGAAGGGGATGTCGGCGCGGGTGGTGAAGGTGCCGTCCTTCTCCTTGGTGACGACGTCGGCGGTGATCTCGCCGGTCGGCGCGGCGGAGCCCTTCGTCGACAGGCGCACGTCCGAGAGGCGGATGTCGAGGGCGCCGTCGTGGGCCTCGAAGCGGACGCCGCCCTTGAAGGAGTTGGCGGTGGCGTGGCTGCCGGTGTCGTACGTGCCGGTGCCGTCGACGAAGGTGAAGATCCCGTGGTCAGGGGCCTGCCGGGCGCCGCCCTCGACGGTGGTGCGGCCCTTGGCGAAGGGCTTGGCCAGGTAGGAGCGGAAGGACTCCTTGACGCCCCAGTCGAGGGTGCCGTTCTTCAACGGGATCGGGGGCGGGCCGTCGGCCGCGACGGCGGGCAGCGCGAGGGCGCCGCCGCCGAGCGCCACGACGGTGGCGAGGGCGGCGGCCCGGGTGAGGGTGCGGTGGCTCAGGGGGGTGGCCATGGTGGGTGGTCTCCTGGTGAGGACGTGCGGGTGGGTCGGTGGGGCCGTGGTCGGCCCGGGTCGCCGTGGTCAGTCCGGGTCGCCGTGGTCAGCCCGGGTCGCCGTGGTCAGCCCGGGTCGCCGTGGTCAGTCCGGGTCCGCCGTGGTCAGTCCGGGTCCGCCGCGCGGCGTCCGCGCAGGGCGGCGCGGAGGGCCACGGCGGCGGCGAGCAGGACGCCCGCGCCGAGGGCGGTCCAGACGGCGGGGCCCGGGCCGGCGTCGGCGGCCTTCGCCGACGCCGCCTCGGGTGCGGGAGCCGGGGGCGTCGAAGGGGCCTTCGGGGCCGGGGGTTTCGCGTCGGTGCCGAGGTCCGGCAGGGCCGGGAGCCGGGCCGTGGTGTCGACGGCGACGGCGAGGGAGACGGGGTCCATCGCGGTGCCCGCCCGGTACATCCCGCCGAACGTCCGGGCGCCGCCCTCGGTGAGGGTGGCGGGGGCCTCGGTGACGGCGGCGAGGCCGTTCCTGGGGCTGAGGTCGCCGGTGGGGAAGGTGACGAGCGGGACGCGCTTCTCGGGGGGTCTCCCGGCGCTGGTGACGTCGGCGCTGAGGGTGCCGCGGCCGTCGGCGACGCGGACGGTGACGGCGCCGAGCGTGAGGTCGAGGTGGGCCCCGGTGAAGCGGACGCTGCCCGCGAAGACCGCGTCGAGGGTGTGTTTCGCCGGGTCGTACGTGCCCTTGCCGGCGGGGAAGCGGAAGAGCGCGCCGCCGTCCTGGGCGCCGCCGGTCAGCGCCCAGCGGCCCTGGGCGACGGCCCCGGTGACGTACTCGCGGAAGGTGCGCCGGACGCCCCAGTCGACGGCGGCGTCCCGGAAGCCGGTGGCGGGTCGGCCCGTGTCGGGGGCGGGGGCCGGGGTGGGTGCGGCGGGTTTCGCGCGCTGTCCCGCCGGGGGCGTGAGGACGTCGGCGGAGAGGGTGAGCGGGTCGAGCGGGGTGCCCGCCGGGTAGTAGCCGGCGAAGGCGGTGGCGCCCTGGGCGGTGAGGGTGGCGGGCACGCCGGTGAGGGCGAGCGGGCTGCCGCCGCCGCGCATGTCGATGCCGGAGAGGTCGAGGGTGGCGAGCGGGACCCGGCCGCGGGTGGTGAGGGTGCCGCTGCCCTTGGCCTTGCTCGCCATGTCCGCGTAGAGGGTGCCCCGGCCGTCGCGGATCCGGACCTGGGGGCGGCTGACGGTCAGGTCGAGGGCGTGTCCGCCGTCGGCCTCGCGGTGGCCGAGGAAGCGCACCCCGCCGCTGAAGGCGGCTTCGAAGGCGCCGGTGGCGGGGTCGTACGCGCCTTGCGCGGAGTGGAAGCGGAACTGCCCGGAGCCGACCGTGGCGGCGCCGCCGGTGAGGCTCCAACTCCCGTGGGCGACGGGCCCGGTGACGTAGCTCTGGAAGGAGGACTTGATGCCCCAGTCGAGCCGGCCGCCCTGCACGGTCCGGCTCTCCGCGCGGGCGGCGGCGGCCGGGAGGAGGACGGCGAGCAGCGCCGCGACGAGCGTCACGGCGGATGCGCGGCCGGGTCTGGAGAACGGCGGCATGGAACCCCTCCGAGTCGAGGAAAAGTAAGGTAAGGCTAACCTAAGCTACGACCCGGTCAAGACGTCCACGCCCCCCGAGAGACAGGAAGGCCCCCGGTGCGCACTGCCCGCCGCACACGCCCAACTCGCCCGTTCCGCACGGCCGGAACGCTCGTCGCGCTGCTCGCCCTCGCCCTCACCGCGAGCGGCTGCGCCCCGGCGGCGCCCGGGCCCGCGGGAGCCCCCGGCACCCCTGCCCCTCCCGCCTCGCCCGCCCCCGATCGGATCGAGCCGCTCGCCGCCCCGGCGCGGCCCCGACTCCCCGTCACCGTCGCCTCGGCGGACGGGCGCGAGGTGACCGTCGCGTCCACCGAGCGGATCGTCCCGCTCAGCGGCTCCCTCTCGGAGCTGGTCTTCACCCTCGGGCTCGGCCGTCAGGTGGTCGCCCGCGACGTCACGGCCACCTTCGAACAGGCCGCCCGGCTCCCCGTGGTGACCCGCGGCCACGACGTCTCCGCCGAGAGCGTGCTCTCGCTGCGGCCCACCCTCGTCCTCGCCGAGAGCACCACCGGGCCCGCCGAGGCCGTCGCCCGCATCCGCGAGGCCGGGGTCCCGCTGGTCGTCGTCGCCCCCGCCAAGCGCCTCGCGGACGTCTCCGCGCGGATCGGCGCGGTCTCCGCCGCCCTCGGCGTCCCCACCGCCGGCACCGCACTCCGACAGCGCACCGAGGAACGGCTCGACGCGGTACGGGGCACGGTCCCCGGGCACCCCGAGAAGCCCCGGGTCGCCTTCCTCTACGTGCGCGGCTCGGCCGCCGTCTATCTGCTCGGCGGCGCCGACTCCGGCGCGAGTTCCCTCCTGGAGGCGGCCGGTGCCGTCGACGCGGGCAAGGAGTCCGGGCTCACCAAGGACTTCACGCCCCTCACCAGCGAGGCCCTCGCGGCGGCGGCGCCCGACGCGATCCTCGTGATGAGCAAGGGACTCGACTCGGTCGGCGGCGTCGACGGGCTCGTCCGGCTGCCGGGCGTCGCCGAGACCCCGGCCGGACGGGACCGCCGGATCGTCAGCGTCGACGACGGCGTGCTCCTCAACTACGGCCCGCGCACCGACCGCGTACTGAAGTCCCTGATCGACCAGCTGTACGGGGAGCCGAAGTGACCGCCGCACCGGACACGGCCCCGGCGACCGCCGCACCCGAAGCCACCCCGGCGGCCGCCCCCAGCCCCGGCCTCCTCCCCCGCTCCCGCCCCCGCCGGACGTTCGCGCTGACCGCCGGTCTGCTCGGCGCGCTGCTGCTGCTCACCCTGCTGTCGGCCGGGCTCGGGGCGTACGAGATCCCGCTCGGCGACGTCCTCGCCTCCGTGCGGAACCGGGTGGGTCTCGGCGGGCATCCGCTGGACCGGTCCGCGGAGAGCGTCCTGTGGAACATCCGGTTCCCCCGGGTCGTGCTCGCCCTCCTGGTCGGCGCCTCGCTCGGCTGCGCGGGCGCCCTGATGCAGGGCGTGTTCGGCAATCCGCTCGCCGAGCCCGGCGTGATCGGCATCTCGGCGGGCGCGGCGGTCGGCGCGGTCGGCGCCATCGCGCTCGGCCTGTCCTTCCTGGGCGGCTGGACCGTGACGGTCTGCGCCTTCGTGGCGGGCCTGGTGACGGTGGGTCTGGTGTACGCGCTGTCGCGTGCGGGCGGCCGTACGGAGGTCGTGACGCTGATCCTGACCGGAATCGCGGTGAACGCGTTCGCGGGTGCGCTGATCGGGCTCTTCGTGTTCTTCGCGGACAACGCGCAGCTCACCCAGATCACCTTCTGGCAGCTGGGCTCGCTCGCCCAGGCGACCTGGCCGAAGGTGCTCGCGGTGCTGCCGTGCGCGCTGCTCGGCCTGGCCGTCGCCCCGCTGTACGCCCGCCGTCTCGACCTGCTCGCGCTCGGCGAGGGCCCGGCCCGGCACCTGGGCGTGGACGTGGAGCGGCTGCGGGTGGCGCTGGTCCTGGTGGTGGCGCTGCTCACGGCGGCGGCGGTCGCGGTGGCCGGGATCATCACCTTCGTGGGCCTGCTGGTCCCGCACCTGCTGCGCATGGCGCACGGCCCGGGGCACCGCTTCCTGGTGCCGGGCAGCGCGCTGGGCGGGGCGGTGGTGCTGATGGCCGGTGACCTCGCGGCCCGTACCGTCGCGGCCCCGGCCGAACTCCCCCTGGGCGTCCTCACCGCCCTCATCGGCAGCCCGTTCTTCTTCTGGCTGCTGCGCAGGACCCGTCGCAGGCAAGGTGGTTGGGCATGAGCATCCGGACGACCAGGTGGATCCCGGGGCGCCGCACGCGCGCGCTGCCCGCGCCCGTCCCGCCCGGCGGGACCGTCGCCGAGGCCGTGGGCCTGCGGGTCGCGCGGGGGCGGCGCGCGGTCCTGGACGGTGTCGACGTCGCCGTACGGGCCGGGGAGGTGCTGGCCCTGGTGGGGCCCAACGGGGCCGGGAAGTCCACGCTGCTCGCGGCGCTCGCCGGGGACCTGGCGCCGGCCGGCGGCGAGGTGCGGATCGCGGGGCGGCCCGCCGGTGCCTGGACGGCCGCCGAACTGGCCCTGCGGCGGGCGGTGCTGCCGCAGGACGCGGCGCTCGCGTTCCCGTTCCCGGTCGCCGAGGTGGTGCGGATGGGCCGGGCGCCCTGGGCCGGGACGGTCCGGGAGGCGGAGGACGGGGCGGCGGTCGCGGAGGCACTGGCGCTGACGGAGACGGCGGAGTTCGCCGGGCGCCCGTTCCCCGCGCTGTCGGGCGGCGAGCGGGCCCGGGTGGCGCTGGCCCGGGTGCTGGCCCAGCGGGCCGGGCTGCTGCTGCTCGACGAGCCGACGGCCGCGCTCGATCTGCGCCACCAGGAGCTGGTCCTGAGGGTGTGCCGGGAGCGGGCGGCGGCCGGGGACGCGGTGGTCGTGGTCCTGCACGACCTGGGTCTCGCCGCCGCGCACGCGGACCGGGTGGCGGTGCTGCACGAGGCGCGGGTCGTGGCGGCCGGGCCGCCCGTCCGGGTGCTCGGCGGGGAGTTGCTGAGCCGGGTCTACCGGCAGCCGGTGGAGGTGTTCCCGCATCCGCGGACCGGCGCCCCCGTCGTGCTACCCGCACGTAACCCGAATCAGGACAATCCACCCCACTTGACCAGCCCTTGACCAAGCCCTGAAGTCCCCATGAGGCAGCTGTGACCAGGTCGTGTCCGGGACTCCGGTCCTGAGAGCTGAATCACTGGACGGGTGGGTACTGCTGAGGTAAGCCTCGGTTAAGTTAGGTCCGCCTCACCCCGTCCCCAGCGCCGTGTCCCCGAGTGGAGCCCACATGCGAGCCGTCCGTCTCACCGTCGTCACCGCCGCCGTCACCGCGGCGACTCTGGCCGCCGCCACGGGCTGCACACAGAAGAGCGACGCGAAGTCGGAGGACGGCGCGGTCCAGGTGATCGCGAAGGACGACTCCTGCGAGGTCTCGAAGAAGGACTTCCCGGCCGGTCACCTCAAGCTGAACGTGGAGAACCGCGGCAGCAAGGTCACCGAGGTCTACGTCCTGTACCCGGACGACCGGATCGTGGCCGAGCGCGAGAACATCGGCCCCGGCACCAAGGCGTCCATCACCGCCGAGATCAAGGCCGGCGACTACGAGATCGCCTGCAAGCCCGGCATGAAGGGCGACGGCATCCGCCAGAAGGTCACCGCGACCGGCGCCGGCGCCTCCGCCGTCAAGCGCTCCCCGGAGATGGACGCCGCCGTCGCCGCCTACCGCCAGTACGTCCAGGCGCAGGCCGACGCGACCATGCCCAAGGTGAAGGTCTTCACCGACGCGGTCCGCGCCGGTGACATCGAGGCCGCCAAGAAGGCCTACGCCGACTCCCGCATCGGCTGGGAGCGCACCGAGCCGGTCGCCGAGTCCTTCGGCGACATCGACCCGAAGGTCGACGTCCGCGAGGACGGCCTGGAGGCCGGCCAGGACCCCGCGAAGGACTGGACCGGCTGGCACCGCCTGGAGAAGGCGCTGTGGCAGGACAAGAAGATCGGCGACCGCGAGAAGCAGCTCGCCGACCTCCTCGACAAGGACCTGGCCGACTGGCAGAAGCGGGTCGGCAAGGCCGACATCACGCCCACCTCCATGGCCAACGGCGCCAAGGAGCTCCTGGACGAGGTCGCCACCGGCAAGGTCACCGGCGAGGAGGAGCGCTACTCGCACACCGACCTGGTCGACTTCAAGGGCAACGTCGAGGGCGCGCAGAAGTCCTTCGAGCTGCTGAAGCCGGTCGCCGCCAAGAACGACCCCAAGCTGGTCGCCGAGCTCGACAAGCAGTTCGCCGCCCTGAACACGCTGCTCGACAAGTACCGCACGGACAAGACGAGCTACGTCTTCACCTCGTACGAGAAGGTCGGCAAGGAGCAGCGCAAGGAGCTGTCGGACGGCGTCAACGCGCTGGCCGAGCCGCTCTCCAAGCTGGCCGCCGCGGTTGTGAAGTAGAGGGGACGACCGGGATGAGCACGCCCTCGGACGAGAGCACCACGCAGAACGCCCCGCAGGACGCCCCGCAGGGCACGGAACAGGCGGAGCTGGCCGGGCAGGCCGGCACCGGGCAGGGCGCCGCGCCCTCCCGTCGCAGCGTCATCGGCTGGGGCGGGGCCGGGCTCGCGCTCGGCGCCGTCGCGGCCGGCACCACCGTCGCCCTGACCCGGGGCGGCGGCGACGCCACCGCCCCCGTCGCCGAGAGCGGCGCGGCCGTCCCCTTCCACGGCACCCACCAGGCCGGCATCGCCACCGCCGTCCAGGACCGGCTGCACTTCGCGTCCTTCGACGTGAAGACGAAGGACCGGGCCGAGCTGATCCAGCTCCTGAAGGACTGGACCCGGGCCGCCGAGCGCATGACGGCCGGCGCCGAGGTCGGCGAGGGCGCCTACGGCGGCCTGCCGGAGGCCCCGCCGGACGACACCGGCGAGGCCCTCGGCCTCAAGCCGTCCCGGCTCACCCTCACCATCGGCTTCGGCCCCTCGCTCTTCGACGGGCGCTTCGGCCTCGCCGACCGGCGCCCCGGCGCCCTGGTGGAGCTGCCCAAGTTCCCCGGCGACAACCTGGACCCGGCCCGCAGCGGCGGCGACCTGTGCGTCCAGGCGTGCGCCGACGACCCCCAGGTCGCCGTGCACGCCATCCGTAACCTGGCCCGCATCGGCTTCGGCAAGGTCGCGGTGCGCTGGTCCCAGCTGGGCTTCGGCAAGACGTCCTCGACGACGCCGGACGCCCAGACCCCGCGCAACCTGTTCGGCTTCAAGGACGGCACCCGCAACATCGCGGGCACCGAGACCGACCGCCTCGCGCGGCACGTGTGGGTGGCCGGCAAGGGCGCCGAGGGCCCGGCGGCCTGGATGGACGGCGGCTCGTACCTGGTCGCCCGCCGGATCCGGATGAACGTCGAGACCTGGGACCGCACCTCGCTCGCCGAGCAGGAGGACGTCTTCGGCCGCGACAAGAAGGAAGGCGCGCCCGTCGGCAAGGCCAAGGAGCACGACGAGCCGTTCCTGAAGGCCATGAAGCCGGACTCGCACGTGCGCCTGGCGCACCCCGACTCCAACGGCGGGGCGACCATCCTGCGCCGCGGCTACTCCTTCACCGACGGCACGGACGGTCTGGGCCGCCTGGACGCGGGCCTGTTCTTCCTCGCGTACCAGAAGGACGTGCGCACCGGCTTCATCCCGGTGCAGACCTCCCTGGCCCGCAACGACTCGCTCAACGAGTACACGCAGCACGTGGGTTCGGCACTGTTCGCGATCCCGCCGGGCGTCCGTGACAAGGACGACTGGTGGGGCCGGGCGCTGTTCGCCTGAGTCGCGTACCACCCCGACCTCCAAGAAGGGACCGCCGTGTTCGGCAACTATCTGATCGGCCTGCGCGAGGGTCTTGAGGCCAGCCTGGTCGTCTGCATCCTCATCGCCTACCTGGTGAAGACCGGGCGCAAGGACGCCCTGCGGCCGATCTGGATCGGCATCGGCGTCGCCGTCGCGCTCGCGCTCGCCTTCGGCGCCGGCCTCACGTTCGGCTCGCAGGAGCTGACCTTCGAGGCGCAGGAGCTGCTCGGCGGCTCGCTGTCGATCATCGCGGTGGTCCTGGTGACCTGGATGGTCTTCTGGATGCGGCGCACCGCGCGGCACCTGAAGACGGAGCTGCACGGCAAGCTGGACGCGGCGCTCCAGATGGGCACGGGCGCGCTGGTCGCGACCGCGTTCCTGGCGGTCGGCCGGGAGGGCCTGGAGACGGCGCTGTTCGTGTGGGCGTCGGTGCGGGCCTCCTCGGACGGCACGTACGCGCCGCTGATCGGCGTGGTCCTCGGCCTGCTGACGGCCGTGTTCCTGGGCTGGCTGTTCTACCGGGGCGCGCTGAAGATCAACCTGGCGAAGTTCTTCACCTGGACCGGCGGCATGCTGGTCGTGGTCGCCGCCGGCGTGCTCGCGTACGGCGTGCACGACCTGCAGGAGGCGGACTTCCTCGGCGGCCTGTCGAACAAGGCCTTCGACATCTCCGCGACGATCCCGCCGGACAGCTGGTACGGGACCCTCCTCAAGGGCGTGTTCAACTTCCAGCCCGACCCGACGGTCCTTCAGGTCACGGTGTGGGCCGCATATCTGATCCCGACGCTCGCCGTGTTCCTGGCCCCGGTAGGGTCGGGTCCGTCCAAGCGGGTGGCGAAGCAGAAGGCGACCGAGACCGATGAGAAGGCTGAGGCGACCGGCGCGGAGGCGACCGGCTGACACGCTCCTCGCGGCGGCGACGGCTTCCGTCCTCGCCCTGACCGCGAGCGGCTGTGTGACGGTGCACGGCGAGCGGGAGCTGACGCCCGCCGCGACGAAGGCCGAGGCCGCGCAGGCCCTCAAGGACTTCACCGACGCCTACAACAAGGCCGACAAGGCGTACGACCCGGCCCTCGACGCGGGCCGGGTCACCGGCCCGATGGGCGAGATCAACCAGGCGGGCCTAACCTCGCGCCAGAGGTCCACCCCCGGCGGCAATCCGGACCACCGGCCGCTGGAGCTGACGGACGCGAAGTTCGCCATACCCCGCAAGGCCGGCTGGCCGCGGTACTTCGTCGCGGACACCGACTCGAACCGGGACACCGACCAGGGCCCCGGCGACAACCGCTGGCTCCTGGTCTTCGTGCGGGGCGGCGCCCAGCAGCTCTGGGAGGTCGCCTACCTGTCGATCCTGGGCGCCGGCGAGGTCCCCGCGTTCAAGAGCGAGGCGGGGTACGCGGTGCCCGTCGGCGCCGGTTCCCAGGGCCTCGCGGTCGCGCCGCGGGAGCTCGGCGAGCGGTACGTGGCGTTCCTCAAGGGCGGGGCGGCCGGGCAGCGGGGTCCGTTCGCGCCGGGCCCGCACACCACCGAGTGGCGGGCGGCGCGGGAGCAGGACGCCAAGCGGCCCGGGCTCGTCACCCAGTACGTCGACCGGGCCGACAGCTCCGGGGACTTCGCGCCGCTGGGGCTCGCGACGGAGGACGGCGGGGCGCTGGTCTTCTTCGCGACCCGCTACTTCGAGCGCCAGACGGCGGCGAAGGGCTACCGGCCGAAGGTCGGCAAGGACGTGAAGGCGCTGCTGACCGGCGAGGTCAAGAACACGGTCACCAAGCGATGGGTGTCCAGCCAGACGGTGCTGGTGAAGCCGGCGGGCACGGACGGCGACGCGGTCGCGGTCGTGGGCCGGCTCCAGGGCGTGACGGCGGCGGAGGGGTCGTAAGCGGCGGGACCCTCGGGCCGCGGGCGGCGGGGGCGTGACGCCCCTGGGGCGGCGGGCTCGTGACGACCTTCGGGCCGCGGGCGGCGGGACCCCTCAGCCGCTGAGCGGCCGGGCCCCGCGCCGGGGCTCAGTGGTCGGGCCCCCGCGCCGGGATCAGCGGTCAGGCTCCCGCGCCGGGATCAGCGGCTGAGCGGCCAGGCTGCCGCCTGGTCCGCGGACTCCCCCTGCTCGGCCCGCGCGGCCGCGTGGCGGGCGCAGGCGTCGGTGAGGGACTCCAGGAGGTTCAGCGGCTCGGGCAGCGGATGCTCGGGGCCGCGGACCCAGGCGAGGAGTGGCTGGCTGCCCTCGTCGCCGGGGAGCCGGGACGGCGGCACGAGCACGTAGCTGCCGCGGCAGTGCCAGCGGAGCCCCGGATGCTCGTCCATGGTCTCGGGGTGGCAGTCCAGCTCGCAGGGCCACCACTCGTCCTCGTCCTCGGGGGTGCCCCGGGTGGCGGTGAAGAAGAGCATCCGGCCGTCGTCGTCGCGGTCCTCGGCGGCACCGGAGACGGCGACGGGGCCGACCTCGACGCCCTCGGCGAGGAGCCGGTCGAGGGCGGCCTGGCCGGCGGCGAGGGGGACGTCGAGGACGTCGTGGACCATGCCGGTGGCGGTGACGAAGTTCGCCTCGGGCTGGTTGCGGGCCCAGCGCTCGATCTGCGCGCGGTCGGTGGTCGACTGGGTCTGCCAGGCGAAGGAGACGGGGTGCCGGGCGGGGGTGGGACAGCCGATCCGCTCACAGGAACATCGGTAGCCGACGGGGTACGCGGCGGGGGCCAGCGGCATCCCCGCGGCGGCGACGGCCAGGAGCGCGCTCTCGCGGTCGTTCTCGATGTCGGCCGCGCTCCGCTTGGGGCGCCTGCGCAGCCACTGCGCGAGTTTGCTCTCCGTGCCGCGGTAGCGGCCGATACCGTCGCCCATCTATCCCCTCACACCTCATGCTCGCCCGTTCGGTCCCACGGGTTCTCCATGGTCCCACCATCCTGCGCCTCGGGTGACCGGAGTCGGGAACCGGGGGGTGGGCCGGTTCTCACGGACGGGCGCCGAGACCGCGCAGGGCGTAGTCGACGAGGGTGTCGGCGTAGGCGTGGGTGAGCGGCCGGGTGCGGTGCAGCCAGCGGTGGTGCAGGGGTCCGACGAGGAGTTCGAGGGCGATGCGGGGGTCGACCGAGGGGTCGACGTCGCCGGCCGCCTGGGCGGCCTCGATGCGGCGCACGTACTGCTGGAGCGCGGGTTCGAGGAGCCGGGCGGTGAACTGGGCGCCGAGCTCGGGGTCGACGATGCCCTCGGCGGCGAGGGCGCGGGTGGGGCGGTCGTAGACGGGGTCGTTGAGCTCGTCGACGGTGGCCCGCAGGACGCGCTTGAGGTCGGCGGCGAGGTCGCCGGTGTCGGGGATCTCACTCTCGCCGCTGCCGCCGGCGGCCTCGGCGGCCTGCTCGGCGAGGTCGAGGAAGGCCTCCATGAGGACGGCGGGCTTGGAGTTCACCGGCCACCAGCGGTAGATGGTCTGCTTGCCGACGCCCGCGCGGGAGGCGATGCCCTCGACGGTGGTCCTGGCGTAGCCGTTCTCGGAGACGAGGTCGAGGGCGGCGGCGTAGATGGCGCGGCGGGAGCGCTCGCTGCGGCGGGTGGAGTCGGGCGCCTTGAGATCGCGCGCTCGGGAATCGGGCGCCTTGGAGTCGGTCATGCCGTCCAACCTAACAGTCGGCGAGACGTCTCGTCTCGCCACCTGCTCTTCATCGGAACCACCCGAACGGTCCACTGCGCACGGCCCCCGGAAAGCGGACCATGGGCTCAACGCTCAGCGACCGTAGAGGAGCCCTCTTTGCGCCACACACCGCGCGAGGCCTCGCCCCGCCGTTATCTGATGTGCCCACCCACGCACTTCAAGGTGACCTACTCCATCAACCCCTGGATGGACCCCACGAAGCCGGTCGACCTGCCGGTGGCCCTCGCGCAGTGGGAGGACCTGCGCGACCGCTACCGCGCCCTCGGCCACACCGTGGAGCTGCTCGACCCGGGTCCGGGCCTGCCGGACATGGTCTTCGCCGCGAACGGCGCCACCGTGGTGGACGGCCGCGTGCTGGGCGCGAGGTTCGCGTACCCGGAGCGCTCGGACGAGGCGGCGGCCCACCTGGACTGGTTCCGCAGGAACGGTTACCCGGACACGGACGTCCGGGAGCCGGAACACGTGAACGAGGGCGAGGGCGACTTCGCCGTCACCGACTCCTGGATCCTGGCCGGCCGGGGCTTCCGCTCCAGCCCGCTCTCGCACGACGAGGCCCAGGAGTTCTTCGGCCGCCCGGTGATCGGCCTGGAGCTGGTGGACCCGCGCTACTACCACCTGGACACGGCGCTGTGCGTCCTGGACGACGCCCGCGACGAGGTCATGTACTTCCCGGACGCGTTCTCCCCGGGCAGCCGCCGCGTCCTGGAGCGCCTCTTCCCCGACGCCCTGATCGCCTCCGCCGAGGACGCCGCCGCGCTCGGTCTGAACGCGGTCAGCGACGGCCGGCACGTGCTGCTCCCGCAGGCGGCGGTCGGGCTCTACGGCCCGCTGCGGGAACGCGGCTTCGAACCGATCGGCATGGACCTGGGCGAGCTGCTCAAGGGCGGCGGCAGCGTGAAGTGCTGCACTCAGGAGCTGCGCCCCTAGGCCGCGTCAGGGACGTCCCGCCCCCGACCCGCTCCGTCACTCCGTCTCCGGCGGCCAGGGGTCACCCCAGTCGGCGTCCCGGGCCTCCTTGTACAGGGGCCCGTGGCGCTTGGTGACCATCTCCCGGCCGAGCCCGTCCGGCCCGCAGAGCTCCAGCTGGACCAGACCCTTGCGGATCTGCGGGCGGCGGGTGATGCGGGAGGGCGCCGGGGTCACCGGGAACCGGGTGGCGGCGACGTACGCGTACTTCTCGTCCTCGTACGGCAGCGAGCCGCCCTTCACCTGCCGGTGCAGGGAGGAGCGGCTGACCCGGGCGGCGAAGTGGCACCAGTCGGTGCCCGGCACGATCGGGCAGGCGCCGCTGTGCGGGCAGGGCGCGGCGACGGTGAAGCCGGCCTCGACGAGGGCGGTCCGGGCGGCGATGATCCGCTCGTACCCGTCGGGGGTGCCCGGCTCCACGACGACGACGGCCCGCGCGACGCGGGCGGCCTCGGCGACGAGTGCCGCCCGGTCCTTCTCGGTCAGCTCCTTGAGCACGTACGAGACGGTCACGAGGTCCGTCTCGTCGAGCCGCAGCGCGGTGCCGACGCGCTCGCGCCGCCAGTCGGCTTCGACGACCCCGGCGGCCAGTTCGCGCCCGAGGGCGAGGGCGGGCTCGGCCCAGTCGAGGACCCGGGTACGGGGCGGCGCCCCGTCCCACAGCTCGGCGACGGCCCAGGTGGCGGCGCCGGTCCCGCCGCCGACGTCGGTGTGGGTGGCGGGCACCCAGTCCGGGGCGGCGTCCCGCAGCGCGGCGAGGGCGCCCCGGGCCGCCTCGAAGGTGGCGGGCATGCGGTAGGCGGCGTAGGCGACCACGTCGGACCGGTCGCGCAGCACCGGCGCGTCGGTCGGGGTCGTCCCCCGGTAGTGCGCGATCAGACGCTCGACGGCCCGGGCGGCCTGCGAGGGCGGCAGCCCGCCGACGATCCCGGCGAGGGCGGCACGCAGGGACTCGGCGGAGGCGGTGGATCCATTCACCGCACGATTCTAGGCGCCCGTCGGGGCGCCGACCTGCCGGCCGTGGACCGTGCTCCAGGCGGACATCGCGAGGTTCCACTGGGGGCCGGTGAGTTCGGTGAGGGAGGCGGGGAAGAGGCCGTCCTCCTCCTTGGCGATGTGGGCGTGGAGTTCGTCGACGGCCTCGACGAAGGCGGTGCGCTGCTCGGGGGCGTCCAGGTCCAGGGCGGCGAGGAAGGCGGCGAGCTCGCGGTGCTCCCGTTCGAGGGCGTCGACGTAGGCCGCGTACTCCTCGTTCTCGCTCATCACCGCGAAGAGGCCCGCCTCCTCGCCCGCCCAGTGCGCGCGCAGCAGCACCGCCATCTCGGCGGCGAGCGCGGCGGCGCGGGTGCGGTCGCCGGCCTCCAGGGCACGGACCGCGTCCCCGCCGAGGTCGGTGACGGCCTCGTGCTCGGCGATGAATTCCTTGATCAGGGGAATGTCACGGCAACCGCAGTAGTGGCACATGCCCGGATCGTCACATCAGGGGTTCCGCTTCTCCGCCGCGACGCGCCAGGGGCGGCAGAGCAGCAGGAAGCAGGCGCCGGCGGCGACCGCGCAGCAGACCTGGACGACCGCCATGGGGACGGCGGTGGTCTCGCCGGCGATGCCGACGAGCGGCGAGGCGACGGCGCCGATGAGGAAGGAGGAGGAGCCGAGCAGGGCGGAGGCGGAGCCGGCCGCGTGCGGGGTGCGCATGAGGGCCTGGGCCTGGGTGTTGGGCAGGGCGAGGCCCATCGCCGACATCAGCACGAAGAGGCCGGCGGCGACGGCCGTGAGGCCCGGCTCGCCGAAGACGCCGGTGGTCATCAGGAGCAGCGCGACGGAGGCGAGCAGGATGATGCCGAGGCCCCAGCCGAGCACCTTGTCCAGGCTGACCCGGCCGACGAGCAGCCGCCCGTTGATCTGGCCGACGGCGACGAGGCCGACCGAGTTGACGCCGAAGAGGAGGCTGAAGGTCTGCGGGGAGGCCCCGTAGATCTCCTGGACGACGAAGGGCGAGGCGGAGATGTAGGCGAAGAGGACGGCGAAGGCGAGCCCGCCGGCCAGCATGTAGCCGGCGAAGACGCGGTCGGCGAGCAGGCTCCGCATGGTGCGCAGGGCCTCGCCGACGCCGCCCGCGTGGCGCCGCTCCGGCGGCAGGCTCTCGTGGAGGAAGCGCCAGACGACCAGGGTGAGGACGATCCCGACGCCGGTGAGGACGTAGAAGACGCCCCGCCAGTCGGTGATCCGCAGGATCTGGCCGCCGATGAGCGGGGCGACGACGGGGGCGACGCCGGAGATCAGCATCAGGGTGGAGAAGAAGCGGGCCATCTCGACGCCGTCGTACAGGTCGCGGACGACGGCGCGGGCGATGACGATGCCGGCGGCGCCCGCGAGGCCCTGGAGCAGCCGGAAGCCGATGAGGAGTCCGGCGGAGGGGGCGAGGGCGCAGACGGCGGTCGCGAGGACGTACACGACCATGCCGACGAGCAGCGGCCGGCGCCGGCCCCACTTGTCGCTCATGGGGCCGACGACGAGCTGGCCGAGCGCCATGCCGGCGAGGCAGGCGGTCAGGGTGAGCTGGACGGTGGCGGCGGGTGCGCGGAGCACCTCGGTGACCTCCGGCAGGGCCGGCAGGTACATGTCCATGGAGAGCGGCGGGAGGGCGGTGAGACCGCCGAGCACGAGGGTCACGAGCAGCCCCGCCTTACGGGCGGTGGCGACCGGTACGTCGGCTATGTGGGCTTTGGTGGTGGTCCGGCCGCTCTCCGGCATTACTGCTCCGTTTCGTTGAATCCTTCCCTATGTTAGGCGGGGGTGAGCCCGGGGTCGCCCGCCTCGGTGACGAAGGACGCGGCGGTGGTGATCGGGGCGCCGGGGGTCGTGACGGCGGAGACGGTACGGAAGTCGGCCCGTGCGCTGTCCTGCCCGAGCGTGACGGTCGCGTAGCCCCGCCGCCCGTCGTAGAACTTCAGGTGCGGATTGGCCCGCGTCAGGTTGGCGTGGTTGGCGGGCCGCTCGCTGCCGTCCTTCCCGCTCGTGACGGACGTGGTGACGATCTCGGTGCCGAGGGTCCGGGAGCCGGGGTCGCGGAAGTCGGCCTTGATGTCGAGGCCGTAGGCGACATGGACGTCGCCGGTGAGCACCATCAGGTTCTCGACCCCGGCCGCCCGCGCCCCGTCGAGGACGCGCTGCCGGGAGGCGGGGTAGCCGTCCCAGGAGTCCATGGACAGTTTGTACGCGTCGGTGGGGACGTTGCGGCGCTCGGAGAGGACGACCTGCTGCGGGACGACGTTCCAGCGGGCGCGCGCGTCGCGCCAGCCGTCGAGCAGCCAGCGTTCCTGGGCGGCGCCGGTCAGGGTGCGCGCCGGGTCCTCGGACTCGGGGCCGGGGACCTGCCAGCCGTCGCCGTACGCCTGGTCCGAGCGGTACTGGCGGGTGTCGAGGATGTCGAACTGGGCGAGCCGCCCGAAGCGCAGCCGCCGGTACAGGCGCATGTCCGGGCCCTGGGGCCGCTGGGGGCGGCGCAGCGGCTGGTTCTCCCAGTAGGCGCGGTAGGCGGCGGCGCGGCGGATGAGGAACTCCTCCGGCGGCACGTCGTTCTCGGGGGTGTCGCCCGCGTAGTTGTTCTCGGTCTCGTGGTCGTCCCAGGTGACGACGAAGGGGTGCGCGGCGTGCGCGGCGATCAGGTCCGGGTCGGACTTGTAGAGGGCGTAGCGCAGCCGGTAGTCGTCGAGGGTCAGCGTCTCCTTGTCGAAGACGCCGGGAAGGACCCGGTCCTGGTAGGCGCGGGCGCCGCCGGCGCTGTTCACGGCGTACTCGTAGAGGTAGTCGCCGAGGTGGAAGACGACGTCGAGGTCCTCGTCGGCGAGGTGGCGGTAGGCCGTGAAGTAGCCGTCGTGGTACGCCTGGCAGGAGACGGCGGCCAGTTTCAGGCGGGTGTTGTGCGCGCCGGGAGCGGGCGCGGTGCGGGTCCGGCCGACGGGGCTGGTCCAGCTCCCGACGCGGAACCGGTAGAAGTAGACCCGCCCGGGCCCGAGGTCGGGGACCTCGACGTGGACGGTGTGGTCGAACTCGGGGTGGGCGATCGCGCTCCCCCGCCGCAGCCCGCGCCGGAACCGCTCGTCGTGGGCGAGCTCCCAGCGGACGGTGACCCGGCTGCCGGTGGGCAGGCCGCCGCCCGTCTCGTACGGGCGGGGGGCGAGCCGCGTCCACAGCAGCGCGGATCCGGGCAGCGGGTCGCCGGACGCCACCCCCAGGGTGAACGGGTCCTCGGAGATGCGGCGCGGGTCGAGCTCGGCGGCGGCGGCCGTGCCGGCGGCGGGCAGGTTCACCGCGAAGGCGAGCGCGGCGGCGGCACCGGTGACGGTGAGGAAGCGGCGGCGCCCTAAGTGACGGGCGACGGCGCGCAGTTCGTCGGCCTGGGCCTGGTGGGTCCGTACGGCGGTCATGTAACCCTCCCCTGACGGATGTTGTCCTTCCGTTTATTACAGGAGGGCGGGGCGACCTCATGTTGTCGCGTGCAGGACATCCACGTGTCGGACGGATGAGTTCACGGGGCACGGGTCTGCCGTACGCTGCGCGCCCATGAGCATCGCAGTGGTGACGGGAGCGGGATCGGGCATCGGCCGGAGCGTGGCGCGGGCCCTGGCGGCGGCCGGCTGGCAAGTGGCCCTGGCGGGCCGCCGACTGGCCCCCCTGGAGGAGACGGCGGCCCCCCTCTCCCCCTCCGACGTCCTGTGCGTCCCCACGGACGTGACCTCCGCCGACCAGGTCGCGGCCCTCTTCGAGGCGGTACGGGACCGCTTCGGCCGGGTCGACCTGCTCTTCAACAACGCGGGTACGTTCGCGGGCGGCGGCGTCCCCGTGGAGGACCTGGACCACGCGACCTGGCACCAGGTGGTGGACGTCAACCTGACGGGCGCGTTCCTGTGCGCGCAGGCCGCCTTCCGCACGATGAAGGACCAGTCGCCGCAGGGCGGCCGGATCATCAACAACGGCTCCATCTCGGCCCACGTACCGCGCCCGCACTCGATCGCGTACACGGCGACGAAGCACGCGATGACGGGCCTGACGAAGTCCCTGTCGCTGGACGGGCGCCCGTACCGGATCGCCTGCGGCCAGCTCGACATCGGCAACGCGGCGACGGAGATGACGACCCGCATGCAGACCGGCATCCTCCAGGCCAACGGAGAACTGGCGACGGAACCGGTGATGGACGCGGCGGACGTGGCGGCGACGGTGGTACACATGGCGGCCCTGCCGCTGGAGGCGAACGTGCAGTTCGCGACGGTGATGGCGACGGGGATGCCGTACATCGGGCGGGGGTGAGGCCGTACGGAGGGGCTGAGGGCTGATGGGCGATCAGGCCTGACCGGTCTCGAACCGCGCCACCTTCCCCCCGTCGACGGTGAACCGCCAGGCGGTCCTCATCGCACCCCAGGTGTCGTTGCGGTAGTCGGCGACGAGGGCGAGTCCGCCGTCCGCCTCCGCCTCGACGTCCATGTGACCGCCGGAGGAGAAGATCTCCCGCTCGGTCCAGTCGGCCACGTCACGCTCCGACCCGTCGTCGGACATGGTGGCCCCGGGCGCGAGGACCGCGGAGAAGGCCTGCCGGTCGTTGGCGTTGAGGGCGGCGACGAAGGCCCGCACGGTGGGGTCGCTGAGCTGCTCCACGGGAATGGTCATGGACCACCCGTACACCGCGGGGCGCGCCGGCCCCCGGACCGACACCGCGACGGCCCCCGCGTGGACCAGCGGGACCGACCGCGGGCACGGAGATCCGGAACAGTACACTCCGGGACGCCTCCACTCGGCGAACCCCCTTTCCCGGAGAACCCCCTGATGTCACGCCAGGCGCCCCCCATACCCCCGCCCACGGTCCCGCGCCCCAGGTGGTGGAGGCGTCCCGGCGGCATCGTCGCCCTGCTGTTCCTGTTCCCTCCGCTCGGGGTCCTCTTCGCCTGGCGGAGCGGGTGGAGCCGGAACGGGAAGATCACGGCCACGGTGCTGTCCGGGCTGTGGTTCCTGGCGGCGGTGACCTCCGACCCGGAACAGCCGGCCGCGGGCGGGCCCGCCGACGCGAAGCGCCCGACGCCACCGCCGGTGGCGACCGCGAGCCCGACCCCGACCGCGACGCCGACCAGGCCGACCGTCCCGCCGGACTACGTCGGCATGAACCTCAAGGAGGCGGTTGCCGCCGCCTACGAGGCCGGGTTCCGCCCCGCCTCGCACGACGCCTCCGACCGGGACCAGCAGCAGCTGGTGGACAGCAACTGGCGGGTCTGCTTCCAGACGGCGACGGCCCGCGACGGGCGCCGCACGAAGGTCGACTTCGGCGTCGTACGGGTGGAGGCGCCCTGCCCGCCGCGCGACGGGGCGCCGGTGCCGTGGCCGAGGATGCCGAAGGTCGTCGGCATGACCTTCGAGAAGGCGTCGGCGGCCATCCGCCCGACCGGGATCACCCGGATCGAAGCGGACGGCGCCTACACCGACGTGCCCCCGCCGTCCGACCCCGACGCGTGGAAGGTCTGCTTCCAGGACCCCGAGCCGAACGAGCCGATCGAACACCCGAAGACCGAGACCGCCCGCCTGAAGCTCGTGGCACCGGGGACGAGGTGCCCGTCGGACGAGTACACGCGACTGCACACGGACGACGACAACGACAGGGACCACCACCGCGGAACGGGCTCGGGCTCGGGCTCGGGGTCAGGATCGGGCTCAGGCTCGGGCTCGGGTGGGGGCGGCCAGACGGGCATCCAGTACGGCCGCTTCTGCGCGCCCGTCGGAGCGACCGGCGTCACCACCGACGGCCGCCCGGCGAAGTGCTTCATGGGCAAGGACGGCCGCGCACGGTGGGGCTACGGGAGCTGAGACGGCCGAAGCCCCCGTCCAGGCGGGGGCTTCACGTGTGAGGGGCAGACGAGTCGGGCTGTACGCCGGGTTCTGTACCCCGGGACCTCGCGGTCGTCGGGGTGACGGCCATCCATCTAGGGCCGGCGTTGCCGCCGGCCTCGTGCGGTCTACCCGCGGACTCGGGCGGGCAGCCCTCGATCGTCCGCGCAGGAACACCGGGGTGTTCCCTTTTGACCTTGCTCCTGGTGGGGTTTACCTAGCCGCCTGAGTCACCTCAGGCGCTGGTGGTCTCTTACACCACCGTTTCACCCTTACCGGGGACCGAAGTCCCTGGCGGTCTGTTTTCTGTGGCACTGTCCCGCGGGTCACCCCGGGTGGCCGTTAGCCACCACCTTGCCCTGTGGAGCCCGGACGTTCCTCGGGAAGACCCGGAGGTCTCCACGCGGCCGCCCGCCCGGCTCGTCTGCCGTGCCGACCATGCTACCTGCCGATTCACACGAACTCGGCCGTCTCCAGGTCGAAGCCGACCGGGCGTAGCTGGGGCGCGTGGTGTCGCGGTCGATCGTGGCACATGATCCGTACCGCGCCCCGGAGGACGCTTGACCTTGTCGCGGCGGCAAGGTTTCTACTGGGGGCATGAGCAGGGGCACAGGGATGCGGATCGGCGAGATCGCCGCGCTCGTCGGGGTCACCCCGCGGGCCGTGCGGCACTACCACCACCTCGGGCTGCTGCCCGAGCCCCAGCGGCGGGCCAACGGGTACCGGGAGTACGGGGTGCGGGACGCCGTGCTGCTCGCCCGGATCCGGCGGCTGACCGAGCTGGGGCTCGGGCTCGACGAGGTGCGGGACGTGCTCGCGGACGATGCCGGGCGGGAGCTGGTGGAGGTGCTGGAGGAGCTCGACGGGGACCTGGCGCGGCAGGAGCGGGTGATCGGGGAGCGGCGGGCGCGGCTCGGGGAGCTGCTCGCGCAGGCGCGGGCGGGGCGGCTCGCGGCGGACGGGCCGGTGTCGGCGGAGCTGGCGGCGCTCTTCGCGGAGCTGGGCGAGGCGCCCGGACTGGCCGCGTCGCCGATGGCCGCGAAGGACCGGGAGCTGCTGACCCTGCTCGACACCGTGGTGCCGGCGGAGGAGCGGGCCCGGCTGATGGAGCTGATGCGGGAGGCGTCCGGGCACGCGCCCGAGCTGTATGCGCGCCTCGACGCCCTCGCGGACGCGGCGCCCGACGACCCTCGGGTCGGGGAGGCCGCCGCGCTGCTCGCCGCCTGTCTGCCGGACGAGGCCGTCGTGGAGCCGCCCGGGAGCGGGCTCGCCGACGTCTTCTTCGCCGACCTCGCCCCGGCCCAGGCCGCCGTCGTACGGCAGGCGCTGCGGCTGGTGTGGGAGCGGGCCGCGCGATGAGGTACCTGGCCTGCATACTGCTGCCCGCCGAGTTCGCGCTCGTCGTCTGTCTCGTCGCGGGGGTACGGATCCCCGGGGCGGTGCTCGTCGGCGCCGAGGCCGCCGTGCTGCTGGTGGCCGGCGTCGAGACCTTCGCCTATCTGCGGCTGCGGCGGCGCGGGCTCTCCCGGCGGGCCGCGCTCGAACGGCTCGTGCCGGAGCCCGTGCTGCGGCTGGCCGGGCACGAGCTGCGGCTGATGGCGAGCCTGGCGCGCTGGGTCGTCCGCCGGCCGCACGGCGTCGGGCCGGGCGCCACCGCGTTCCCGCACGCGCGGGACCAGGCGGCCCTCATGTACGGCTTCGCCTTCGTCTGCGTCGTGGAGACCGTCGGCATGTCGTACCTGCTGGCGGAGTGGCCGGTGGTGCACGCCGTCTTCCTCGTCCTCGACGTGTACACCGTGCTGTTCGTGCTCGGCCTGCACGCCGCCTCCGCGACCCGGCCGCACCTGCTCACCGAGGACGCGCTGCGGGTGCGGCAGGCCGCCCACGTGGACGTGCGCATCCCGCTGGAGCGGATCGCCTCCGTCCGCCACGAGTCGCTGTTCTCGCACGAGAAGGCGGAGGGCGAGCTGAACCTGGCCGTCGGTTCGCAGACCTCCCTCACCGTCGAGCTGACCGAGCCGGTGCCCGCGCCCCGGCTGCTCGGGCCGCCCCGGCCGGTGCGCCTCGTCCGCCTCCACGCCGACGACGCGCGGGCGCTCGTCCGCGCGCTGCGGGAGGCGCGGGAGGCGCTCGCGGCCGGTGGCGGTGACGCCGCTACGCCGGCGCGAACAGGACCTTCGCCCGTCCCGGATCCGCCTGCGTCAGCCTGACCCGCAGCGGGTCGCCGAGCGGCAGCGGCGCCCCGTCGGCCTCGACCCGGCCGATCACGGCCGGGTCCGGCAGGTGGACGGTGCCGACGTCCGGTTCGTGTTCCTGGACGTCGATGACGACCGAGTCGAAGGTCTCGCCGATCCGATGGCTCATCAGGGCGGCCTCGACGATGTCGACGCTCTCCCGTTCGGCCTTGTTGGCCAGCTTCGTCCCCTTCGCCATGTCCTGCGGCAGGGTGTCGAGCGCGCTCAGCACCCAGTCGGGCGGCGGGGTGCCCGCGGCGGCGGCGAGGCTCAGCTCGCCGGTGTAGCGGTCGATGAGCCGCCGCAGCGGGGCCGTGCAGTGGGTGTACTCGTCGGCGACGGCCGCGTGCACCGCCGGGGTGGGGATGTGCCCGCCGGTGAAGGGCGTGTAGTCGGAGCCGCGCAGCAGGCTGGTGGCGTCCTGGAGGAAGGCGGCGTGCCGGCCGTTGTTCGGGTCGAGGGAACGGATCAGCTCCGCGTACGAGACGTGGTGCGGCCACTCGATCCCGAGGGCCTTCGCGGAGAGCCGCAGCTTGGCGACGGCCCCGTCGGGGGCGGGCGGCAGGGTGCGCAGCACGCCGGTGCCCGCCGCGATCATCAGGTCGGCGGCGACCATTCCGGTGAGCAGGGAGATCTGGGCGTTCCAGCCGTCGACGGGCAGCGGGGCACGGTAGTCGAGCGTGTAGGTGCCGTTGGTCTCGACGACCTCCTGCTCGGGCACGTTGAGGGAGACCCCGCCGCGTTCGATCTCCAGCCGTTCCCGGAGGGGGCCGATGGTCGCGAGGAGGGCGAGCGGCTCCTCGGCGGTGCCCGCGTCGATCAGGGCCTGCGCGCCCGCGTAGTCCAGCTTGGTCAGGCTGCGGACGAGGGCCCTGCGCACGTCCACGGCGACCTGGCGCCCCTCGGCGTCGAGGTCGATGCGCCAGAGCAGGGCGGGGGCGGTGTTGCCGGGGAGGAGGCTGGCCGCGCCCTCGGAGAGCACGGGCGGGTGCAGCGGCACCTTGCCGTCGGGCAGGTAGAGCGTGGTGGCCCGCCGGTGCGCCTCGGCGTCGAGGGCGCCGCCCGGGGTGACGAACGCGGCGACGTCGGCGATCGCGTAGTGGACGCGGTAGCCGCCCTCGGGCCGCCGGGCCAGGTGCATGGCCTGGTCCAGGTCGCGGGAGGTCGGCGGGTCGATGGTGAAGAAGGGCAGGTCGGTGGCGTCGTACGCGGGCAGGTGCGGCGCCTTGGCCGCGGCCTCCGCCTCGGCGAGGACGGCCGGCGGAAAGGTCTCGGGGATGGCCAGCTCGGTGCGGAGCGCACGCAGGGCGGCCGACAGCGGAGCGTCCGCTGCGGCGGTCACGTGGAGGTGTCGGCGGGGCATGGACCGAGCGTAGGACGGGCTGCGGGGGGCGGCACCTCGTCGCGGGCGGCGACGGGGGCGGCACCGTCGCGGGGGGGGGACGGCTCGGCGCGGGCGCCCGGGGGCGGACGGCTCGGCGCGGGCGACGCAGCATCCCGATACGGGCGACCGGGGGACGGCACCTCGTCGCGGGCGGCGGGCGGGTCCCTGCGGCGGCTTGGCCGGGGAGGACGGCCCGGCCCCCGGCGCCTCGGTCCGAGGCGGCGCCGTGGGCCCCTCGGTACCTCGTACGCTGGGGCACCGGGGCCGCACCCCCACCCCCGTACGTACGAAGGAGAACCGCCGTGCTCGTCCTGTTGCCGCCCTCCGAAGGCAAGGCCTCCTCGGGGCGTGGGGCGCCGCTCAAGCCGGAGTCGCTGTCGCTGCCGGGGCTCGCGGAGGCGCGGGCCGCAGTGCTCGACGAGCTGGTCGAGCTGTGTGCCGCCGACGAGGAGAAGGCCCGCGAGGTGCTCGGTCTGAGCGAGGGCCTGCGCGGCGAGGTCGCGAAGAACACGGAGCTGCGGACGGCCGGCGCGCGGCCCGCCGGGGAGATCTACACCGGGGTCCTGTACGACTCGCTGGGCCTGGCGACGCTGGACGCGGCCGCCCGGAAGCGGGCGGACCGTTCGCTCCTGGTGTTCTCGGGACTCTGGGGGGCCGTACGGGTGGGCGACCGGATCCCGTCGTACCGCTGCTCGATGGGCGTGAAGCTGCCCGGTCTCGGCGCGCTCGGGGCGCACTGGCGCGGGGCGATGGCCTCGGTCCTGCCGGAGGAGGCCGGGGACGGTCTGGTGCTCGACCTGCGCTCGTCGGCGTACGCGTCGGCGTGGAAGCCGAAGGGTGAGCTCGCGGCGCGTACGGCGACGGTGCGGGTGCTGCACGCGCCGACCCGGAAGGTGGTCAGCCACTTCAACAAGGCGACGAAGGGCCGGATCGTGCGGAGCCTCCTGGAGGCGGGCGCGGCGCCGGCCGGCCGGGAGGAGCTGACCGAGGCGTTGCGGGACCTGGGGTACGTGGTGGAGGAGGGCGGCAAGGCGGGGGTGCTGGACGTGCTGGTGGACGAGATCCACTAGGGGTGTCGTGCCGGTCGGGGGGGGGCGGCGGGCGGGGCGGGTTCGCGGCGTCTTGCACACCGCTTCCTGAACCGGCCTGAACCGGCCTGATCGGCCCGATCCTGCCTTGCCCCAACCCCGAGACGTTGCAGCATACGCAACGCTCGTTGCATAGATCGCTCAGCGCCGCCAGGATGGGGGCATGATGAGCGTGCTTGACCTTGCCTCCGCCGCCCCCGTCGTCCCGGTCGTCGTGATCGAGGACGCCGCCGACGCCGTACCGCTGGCCCGTGCCCTGGTGGCCGGCGGCCTGGCCGCGATCGAGGTGACCCTGCGCACCCCGGCCGCCCTCGACGCGATCCGGGCGATCGCGGCGGAGGTCCCGGACGCGGTCGTCGGCGCGGGCACGGTCGTCTCCCCCGCACACGTGGCCGACGCGGTCGGCGCGGGGGCGCGGTTCCTGGTGAGCCCCGGCTGGACGGACGCCCTCCTGGAGGCGATGCGCGGCTCGGGGGTGGCGTTCCTCCCCGGTGTCTCGACGACCTCGGAGGTCGTGGCGCTGCTCGAACGCGGGGTGACGGACATGAAGTTCTTCCCGGCGGAGGCGGCGGGCGGCGTGCCGTACCTGAAGTCCCTGGCGGGCCCGCTCCCCCAGGCCCGTTTCTGCCCGACGGGCGGCATCTCCCGCAGCTCCGCCCCGGGCTACCTGGCCCTCCCGAACGTGGCGTGCGTCGGCGGCACCTGGATGCTCCCGGCGGACGCGCTCGCGGCCCGCGACTGGGGGCGCGTCGAGGCGCTGGCGCGGGAGGCGTCGGGGCTGGTGGCGGCGGCCGGGTGAGCGGATTCGGGTCCGGGTCCGACCCGACCGCCGACCGGATTCGACTCCGGCACCGGCCCGTCCGTTGGCCGGACTCGGACTCGGACTCGGACTCGGACGCGACCCGCCCCGGCCCTCTCGGCTACCTCAAGTGCGAGGTGTCGTTGAGCAGGCGGACCGACGCGTTGCCGTCCGCGTAGTAGGCGACCGCCGAGATCGAGGCCGCCGAGAGCTCCATGCGGAACAGGGACTCGGGCGGGGCGCCGAGGGCGAGCCGTACCAGGGTCTTGATCGGGGTCACGTGGGTGACCATCAGGACCGTGCGGCCCGCGTAGGCGGCGGTCAGGCGGTCGCGGGTAGCGGCGACCCGGCGGGCGACGGTCGCGAAGCTCTCGCCGCCGCCGGTCGGGGCGGCCTTCGTGGAGGCCAGCCAGGCGTCGAGGTCGTCCTTGTACCGCTCGCGGACCTCGGCGAAGGTCATGCCCTCCCAGGCGCCGAAGTCGGTCTCGCGCAGCCCGTTCTCGATCCGTACGTCCAGGCCGAGGCGGCCGGCGACGGCCTCCGCGGTCTGGCGGCAGCGGGTCAGCGGGGAGCTGACGATCTCCTGGATCGTGCCGCGCGCGGCGAGCGCGGCGGCCACGGCCTCCGCCTGGCGCAGGCCGGCCGGGGACAGCTCGGGGTCGCCCCCGCCGCTGCCGGAGAAGCGCTTCTCGGGGGTGAGGGCCGTCTCGCCGTGCCGGAGCAGCACGAACGTCGCCGGGGCGC
Organism: Streptomyces sp. NPDC093111; assembly: GCF_040683955.1. Classification (NCBI taxonomy): domain Bacteria; kingdom Bacillati; phylum Actinomycetota; class Actinomycetes; order Kitasatosporales; family Streptomycetaceae; genus Streptomyces; species Streptomyces sp. NPDC093111. Next base: position 37,446 of record NZ_JBFBNW010000012.1, read on the forward strand.
CCATGTCGGGGCCCGACCAGCCCGGGGGCGCGGGGGCCGCGGGCCGCGCGTGGACCGCCTCGGCGGCCGCCGCCTCGAAGTCGCCGGTCGCCGCGTCGCGGTCAGCCGCGGCGGCGGAGCTCAGCGATGCGCGGGCCTGCGCGGCCACGGCCGCGTCCGGCGCGAAGAGGCCCTCGTCGGGGCTGACGGTCCCGAAGGCGGGGACGACCGAGCCGTCAGCCCCACCGCCGGCCACCGGGGAGGACGGACGAGCGGACGCACCGGACGCGGAACCTGCGGGCGCCGAACCGCCGGACGCCGCACCGCCCGAGGCCGTACCGCCGGACGTGGAACCGCCAGAGACCGTATCGCCGGACGCGGAACCTCCGAACGCCGCACCGCCCGCCGCACCGGCGCCCGCCAGGGCCGCGCGGGCGCGGGCCGCGCCTGCCGTCGGGTCGCCCGCCGCCTTGCGGGCGGCGGCCAGGTCGGCCGTCAGGTCCAGGGCGGCGGTCGACGCGGCGGGGCTCCACTGCTCGCCCCGGCGCCCCGCGTCCATCGCCTCGTTCGCCAGCCGGTCGGCGTGCTTGTTGCGCTCGCGCGGGATCCACTCGTAGCGGACCCGGCCGGGCGGGAAGACGCGGGCGGCCTCGGCCGCCAGCGGCTTCATGTCGGGGTGCTTGATCTTCCAGCGGCCGGACATCTGCTCGACCACCAGCTTGGAGTCCATGCGGACATGGACGGTGCAGTCCGGGAACAGCTCCCTGGCGGCGGCCAGGCCGGCCACCAGGCCCTTGTACTCGGCGACGTTGTTCGTCGCGACGCCGATGAACTCGGCCCGCTCCGCCAGGGTCTCCCCCGTCACCGGGTCCAGGACCACCGCTCCGTAGCCGGCGGGTCCCGGGTTGCCCCGGGAGCCCCCGTCGGCCTCGACGATCAGCTCCCTCGACGGTGTCATTACAGCCCGGACTCCGAGGTGCGGACCAGGATCCGGTGGCAGTTCTCGCAGCGCAGCACCGTGTCGGTGGCGGCGGCGCGGACCTCGTTGAGCTCGGTGATGTTCAGCTCGATGTGGCAGCCCTCGCACTTGCGCTGGTACAGCCGGGCCGCGCCGACGCCGCCCTGCTGGCCGCGCAGCTTCTCGTAGAGCTTCATCAGGTCGGCGGGGACGGAGTCCGCCACGAGCTCGCGCTCCTTGGTGACCGAGGCGCTCTCGGCGTCCAGCTCGGTCTGCGCGGTGTCGCGGCGGCCGGTGGCGTCGTCGGTCTTGGCCTGCACGGCGGCGACCCGCTCGGTCAGCTCGGCGACGCGCTCCTGGGCGGACTCGCGGCGCTCCATGACCTCCAGGACGATCTCCTCGAGGTCGCCCTGGCGCTTGGCGAGCGAGGTGATCTCGCGCTGGAGGTTCTCCAGGTCCTTCGGGGAGGAGACGGCGCCGGAGTCGAGCCGCTGCTGGTCGCGCGCGGCGCGCTGGCGCACCTGGTCGACGTCCTGCTCCGCCTTGGTCTGCTCGCGGGCGCAGTCGCTCTCCTCGGTCTGCGCGGCGACGAGCAGGTCGCGCAGCTGGGTGAGGTCCTTGTTCAGCGACTCGATCTCGGCGTGCTCGGGCAGCGAACGGCGCTTGTGCGCGAGCTGCTGGAGGCGCACGTCCAGGGCCTGGACGTCGAGGAGTCGGATCTGGTCGGCGGGCGCGGCGTTCAGTTGGGGGCTCCAGGAGAGGTGTGGTGGGAGGACCAGGGGTCGGTGACCGTCTTGGAGACGTGCACGCGCAGGTCCCAGCCGTGGCGGTCGGAGATCGTGTCGAGCTGGGCGGCGGCCTGCTCGCACCAGGGCCATTCGGTGGCCCAGTGGGCGGCGTCGACCAGGCCGAGCGGGCCGGAGGAAGAGGCGGAGGCGTGTGCGGCGGCCTGGGTCGCCTCGGAGACGGGGTGGTGGCGCAGGTCCGCGGTGAGGAAGGCGTCCACGCCCGCCGCCCGTACGGCGTCGAAGAGGCTGTCGCCGGAGCCGCCGCTGACGGCGACCGTGCGCAGCACCATGTCCGGGTCACCGGCGACCCGGATGCCCTGCGCGGTGGCGGGCAGCCGCGCGGCGGCGCGGGCGGCGAACTCGGCCAGGGTCTCGGGGGTGTCCAGCTCGCAGATCCGTCCGAGGTTGTTCTCGGGGACGAGCGGTCCGGTGACCCTCAGGTCGAGCGCGCCGGCGAGGGCGTCGGAGACGCCGGGGTCGGCGGTGTCGGCGTTGGTGTGGGCCACGTGGAGGGCGATGTCGTGCTTGATCAGGGTGTGCACGACCCGGCCCTTGAAGTGGGAGGCCGCGACGGTCGTCGTCCCGCGCAGGTAGAGCGGGTGGTGGGTGACGATCAGGTCGGCGCCGAGGGCGATGGCCTCGGCGGCGATCTCCTGCACGGGGTCCACGGCGAAGAGCACGCGGGAGACCTCGGCGTCGGGGTCGCCGCAGACGGTGCCGACGGCGTCCCACTGCTCGGCCCGCTCGGGCGGCCAGAGGGCGTCGAGCTCGGCGATGACTTCAGACAGACGGGGCACGAGGGAAAGGCTACCTGCCCCACGTGCCCCGCCGTCCTGGCCTGTGGACAACCCACTCCGGGCGGGTGGACAACCCGGTCCGGCGGAGTGGACAACCCGGTCCGGCGGGGTGGGCAACCCGGTCCGGTGGGATGGGCGCCCCGCTCCGGCCGGGTTGCCGCCCTGCCCGGCCGGGTGGGCGCCCCTGCTGCCCGGGCAGCACGGCCTCGTCCTGTCGAGTGGACGCCCCTGCCCTGTCGAGTGGACGCCCCCGACTCGCCGGGCGGAGCCGCCCCTACCCGGGCGGGCAGGGCGCCCCCGCAGGGCAGCGCGGCCCGCCCGGCGGGGCAGGGCGAGCGACACGCCCGCCGCACGCCCGCCCCCCACTCCCCTACTTCACAAGGTCGGCCCGCAGGTCGTCGAGGACGCTGTTCGCGGCGGTGACGCCGAGGCCGAGGTACCAGGTCTCGTCCGGGACGTCCTTGGCCTGGCCGGCCTTGACCGCCTTCAGGTTCTTCCAGAGCGGGTTGGCCTGGGCGGTGTCCCGCTTGGTGGACTTGGGGTCTCCGTAGACGCCGGTGAAGATCCAGTCGCCGTCCGCCTGGTCGATCTTCTCGGGGCTGACCTCGACGGCCAGGTCGTTCACCTGCTGGTTGGCGGGCCGGGGCAGGCCGGCGTCCTCCAGGATGGTGCCGATGAAGGATGCCTTGGCGTACAGGCGGATCTTGCCGGGGAGGTAGCGGACCATGGAGACGGTCGGCTTGTCGGCCCCGATGTCGGTCCCGAGCTGCTTCGCCTTGGCCTCGTAGGCGTCCAGCTTGGTCTTCGCCTCCGCGCTCTTGTCCAGGGCGGCGGCGTTGAGCAGGTAGTTCTCCTTCCAGGTGAAGCCCGGGCGGATGGAGAACACGGTGGGGGCGATCTTCGACAGCTCGTCGTACTTGTCCGCGGCGCGCAGCTGGCTGCCGAGGATGAGGTCGGGCTGGAGGTTGGCGATCGCCTCCAGGTTGAGGTTGTTGATGGTGCCGACGGACTTGGGGTTGCCGGCGTCCTTCTTCAGGTAGCCGGGGATGCCGTCGTCGCCCTCGGAGGGGGCGTAGCCGACGGGCTTGACGCCGAGGGAGACGACGTTGTCGAGCTCGCCGACGTCGAGGACGATCACGCGCTTGGGCGCGGCGGGGATCTCGGTCTTGCCGAGGGCGTGGGTGAGGGTGCGCGGGAACTGGCCCGGCTTGGCGTCCGTCCCCAGGGCGGCGGTCTTGGCCGCCGCGTCGCCGAAGTCCTTGCCGCCGACGGCGACGTCCTTCTTCTTGCCGCCCTCGTCCTTCTTGGCCCCGTCCGAGGAGCCGTCACCGCCTCCGCAGGCCGCGAGGGTGAGCGCGGCGGCGAGGCTGAGGGCGGCGGCGGCGGTGCCGCGGCGGCGGAAGGACATGAGGGCTCTCCTGTACGCATACGGGGACGGCTCGCGACCCCGAGACGGAGCACCGGGTTCCACTTAGGGTCGCCTTACCTTACCTACCCTCAGCCCCACCAGCACAACCCGCCCCCTCGGCTCAGCGGAACCGGAAGACGGCCACCCATTGGGGTGAAGTGCGGTGGCTCGCGTTGTTCGGCAGGAAGTGCGAAAACTAGCTTCGTGGCCGGAGGTGACGAGTCGATGACAGCCTGTGCCATCGAAACGGCGAGGGAAGGCGGCCCGATGGGGCCCGTACCCACCGGCCACGGGGCGTTCACGATCACCACGAACGGCGCCTACGCGGCCCGGCTCGCGGGATCCGGGGACGCGCTGTACGCCGAGCGCTGGACGCTCGACGGCCCGGAGCCGTACGCCGTACCGCTGCCGCTCGCCCAGCCCGAGGAGCCCGGCACGCCCCTGCTGCCGCTGGCCGACGGGCGGGTGCTGGTGGCGCGCCGCGTGGACGGGCGCCGGCACACGTTCTCGCTGCTGTACCCGACCGGCCCCGAGACGGGCGAGCTGATGCTCGGCTCCGTGGAGGCGCCCGGCACGGGAGAGCTGACGCTGCTCCCGCCGTCGCCGGACGGCATCTGCGCGTACGCCCTGTGCGTCGGCCGGGACACCACCACCCTGTGGCTGGTGGCGGGCGGCGCCTTCGGGCCCGAGCAGGTCGCCGAGGTGCGGGGGCGCTGCTCGGGCGGCGTCTGGCTGGACCGTACGGGGCGGATGCTCGCGCTCGACCGGCGCCTGGGCGACGGCCCGGTGAAGGCGGTCGCGGTCGACCTGGAGCGCGGCGGCGAGGTGACCCCGCTGCTGCAGATCGCCGAGGACAGCCACGACCGGCTGCTGCTCGCGGACCCCGACAGCGGCCTGCTGCTGATCCGCTCCGACGCGCCCTCGCCCGGGCACGACCGGCTGGGCTGGGGGGTCCTGGGGAGCCTGCTGCCGGTGCGGTTCCCCGAGTGCCTGCGGCTCGACGACGCGGCGGTGACGCCGTTCGCGGTGCAGCCGGGGCAGGTGCTCGTGCCGGAGGGCTGCGGGGTGGCGCTGCGGATCGACGCCGCGGCGGGCAGCTGGGTGGGCATGTGGCGGCCCTCCGCCCGCCGGATGAGCCAACTGGGCGTCCCCGCGGGCTGGCTGGCCGGGGCGGGCCTGTGGACGCCCGAGGGGGTGCTGCGACTCCCGTACGCGACGGCCGGCACGCCCTGCGGGCTCGCGGCCCTGGAGGAGCCCGAGCAGCCCCCCGTACCGGAACCGGGGCCGGTGACGGGGAGGGGTACGGGTACGGGTACGGGGACGGGGACGGGCGCCTTCAAGGTCTGCCGTCCGGTGCCCTTGCAGCAGGCTCCGCTGACGGACCGCGGGCCCGCTCGTTAGACTCACTGGCCGCACAGCAAGAGCGAGATCAACGGGGTGAGTTCCACCATGAACGACACGGACGCGCAGGAGTCGAACGGCTCGGGCCGGCACAGGGGTGAATCGGCGCCGTCGGAGGACGCCGCGTCCTCGGCGTCGTCGGCCTCCTCGCCGCACGGCCGCCACCGCCGCGAGCCGGAAGACCGCTGAACACCTGAGCCGAAGGGCTGAGCTCAAGGGTTGAGCCGAAGGGCTGAGCCGAACACCTGCGAGGCCCCCGGGAAACCGGGGGCCTCGCACGTTCCCCACCTCGGACCGCTCAGCCCCGCTCAGCCCACCTCGGACCGCTCAGCCCGCTTCAGCCCCGCTCAGCCCTTCTTCAGCCCCAGCACCTCCGCCGCCGCGAAGGTCTCCCCCGCCGGCCGGGCCGCGTAGTGCGGGGTCAGGAGCCCGTCGAGCTCCTCATAGGTGAAGGCGTCCTTCGCCGTGTCGAACTTCGCGGCCACCTTCGGGCGGTCCACGATCGCCACCATCCCGCCGTGGACGACGAGCAGCTGCCCGTTGACCCCGGCCGCGGCCGGGGAGGCGAGGTAGCCGACGAGCGGCGCCACGTGCTCCGGCGACAGCGGGTCGAGCCGGTCCTCGGCGGTCGGCTCGGCGAACCCGGCGAAGACGTCCTCGGTCATCCGGGTGCGGGCCCGGGGGCAGATCGCGTTCGCCGTGACGCCGTACTTGGCGAGGGCGAGCGCGGTGGAGGTCGTCAGGCCGACGATCCCGCCCTTGGCCGCCGCGTAGTTGGGCTGTCCGGCCGAACCGGCGAGGAACGCCTCGGACGAGGTGTTGACGATCCGCCCGTAGACGCCGCTCTCGCCCGCCTTCGCCCGGCCGCGCCAGTGCACGGCCGCGTGGTGGGTGGTGTTGAAGTGGCCCTTGAGGTGGACCCGGATCACCGAGTCCCACTCCTCCTCGCTCATCGAGAAGACCATCCGGTCGCGCAGGATGCCCGCGTTGTTGACCAGGATGTCGAGCTTCCCGAACTCGCTCACGGCCAGGTCGACCAGGCCGCGCGCGGTCTCGAAGTCGGCGATGTCGCCGAGGTGGGCGACGGCCCGGCCGCCCGCCGCGCGGATCTCGGCGGCGACCTCCTCGGCGGGGGTCGCCGACGCCTCGCCGGAGCCGTCCCGCCCGGGCTGGCCGTAGTCGTTGACGACGACGGCCGCGCCGAGCCCGGCCAGTTCGAGCGCCTCGGCCCGGCCGAGCCCGCGGCCGGCGCCGGTGACGATCGCGCTCAGTCCCTCAAGAGGGAGTGACATGGGGCAGGTCCTCTCAGGTGTGGATGCCGGCCCGGACGGCCGGATGCCGGATGCCGGATGCCGGATGCCGGGTGGCCGGATACCGGGTGGCCGGATACCGGGTGGCCGGGTGCCGGTCAGATCTCGATGCAGGTGCGCAGCGCGACGCCGGTCCGCATCTGCTCCAGCGCCTCGTTGATCCCGGCCAGCGGCACCCGGTGCGTGATCAGGGACTCCAGGTCGATGCGGCCGGCCCGCCAGAGCGCGATGGCCCGTTCGTACGAGCGGAGCACGTCCCCGCCGCCGTACATGGACGGCAGGATCCGCTTCTCGTCGAAGAACAGCTCGAACATGTTGAGCTGGAGGTGGTCGTCGAGGGCGCCCGCGCCGACGACGCAGAGGGTGCCGCCGCGCCGGGTGGTCTCGTACGCGGTGCGCGCGGTGGCGGACTTGCCGACGACCTCGAAGACGTAGTCGAAGCCCTCGCCGCCGGTGATCCGCTGCTTGGCGTCGGCGAGGGCGTCGGGGGCGACGGCCTCGGTGGCGCCGAAGCGGAGGGCGGCCTCGCGCCGGGACTCGACGGGGTCGACGGCGACGATCTCGGCCGCGCCCTGGAGCTTGGCGCCCTGGATCGCGGAGATGCCGACGCCGCCGCAGCCGATCACGGCGACCGAGGAACCGGCCTCCACCTTGGCCGTGTTGATGGCCGCGCCGAGCCCGGTGGTCACGCCGCAGCCGATGAGCGCGGCGATGTCGAAGGGCACGTCGTCGGGGATCGGGACGGCGCAGCCCGCGTCGACGACGACCTCCTCGGCGAAGGTCCCGGTGCCGGCGAAGCCGAAGACGTCTCCGCCGGGGCGCTTGAAGTTGGGGGTCCCGGCGTTCATGAAGCCGGCCAGGCAGAGCTGGGTCTGGCCGCGCTTGCAGGCGGGACAGCTGCCGCAGGCGGGCAGCCAGCAGAGCAGCACCCGCTGCCCCTCGCTCAGTCCGGTGACCCCGTCGCCGATGTCGAGGATCTCGCCGGCGCCCTCGTGCCCGGGGATGAAGGGCGCGGGCTGCGGGAGGACGCCGCTCATCGCGGAGACGTCGGAGTGGCACAGGCCGGTGGCCCGTACCCGGATCTTCACCCGGCCGGGGCCGAAGCCCACCGCCTCGACGTCGTCGACGACTTCGAGCTTGTCCTGGCCTATCTCGTGCAGTACGGCTGCGCGCATGGTGCGGCTCCCTCGGGGCTCATGTCAGGAGATGTCAGGAGATATCAGGAGTGGTCCACGACGGTGTCGGCGAGTACGGGCGCGTCGTCCCGCTCGACGGCGCTGACCGTGATCTGGATCCGGCCGCCCGCGACGGCCCCGTCGCCGTCGCCGCCGCCCTCCGCCCCGGCCAGGCGCCACATCCGGATCCGCAGGGTCTCGCCCGGGAAGACGATCCCGGCGAAGCGGGTGCGGTAGGCGCGGACCCGGGTGACGTCGCCGTCGAGGAGGGTGTCCACGGCCGCCTTGAGGGTCATGCCGTACGAGCAGAGGCCGTGCAGGATCGGCCGGTCGAAGCCCGCCAGCTTGGCGAACTCGGGGTCCGCGTGGAGCGGGTTCCAGTCGCCGGAGAGGCGGTAGAGCAGGGCCTGCTCCTCGCGGATGGGGCGCTCGACGGTGGCGTCGGGCTCGCGGGCGGGGATGTCCAGGCGCTCGGAGGGCCCGCGGTCGCCGCCCCAGCCGCCCTCGCCGCGTACGAAGATCTGGGCGTCGCTGGTCCACAGCGGGCCGTCCGCGTCGGCGGCCTCCGAGCGGAGCACCAGGACGGCGGCCTTGCCCTTGTCGTACACGGCGGCGACGCGGGAGGTGGAGACGGCCCGGCCGGAGACGGGCAGCGGGCGGTGCAGGGTGACCGACTGGCCGCCGTGCAGGACGGCGGCGAGGTCGATGTCGATGCCGGGGGCGGAGAGCCCGCCGACGACCCCCATGCCGGCACCGGCGACGGTGGCGAAGCTGGGCAGCACGTGCAGCCGGGATTCGAGGGTGTAGCGCAGCTCGTCGGGGTCGGTCGCGGGGACGCCCGCGCCGAGGCCGAGGTGGTAGAGCTGGACGTCCTTGTGGTCCCAGCCGATCTCCGCGCTGCGGGGCTCGGCGGCGACGGCCTTGGCGGCGTCAATGGGCATCGGCTTGCTGCTCCTTGGGGATCCTTGGAGTGGAAGACCTCGGTGCGGTCGTCCGCACCGTCGACCGCACCGAGGCCGTGCGGGGACCGAGGCCGGAACGGAAGTCCCAGAAGCTAGAACCTGTTCCAGTTCGGTGACCCCCATGTATAGCGGAGGGGTGTTCCGTTGGGAACCCTCCTGACGGCATGTCAGATGCCGTTCGCTCCAAGGGGTGTTCGAGAGGCACCCGAGGGGTGCTCCGGGATGCCCGAGGGTGGCCCGGGGATGCGGGGCACCCAGGACATTTGTCACCGCCAGGTCCGTACACGCGCTCCTGACCGGCCGCACCCTCCCCTCCGTAACGTCGTGGTCATGACGAACGAGCCCGCCGTCGCCTTCGAGGCGGCCACCAAGACCTACGGCCCGGTCCGCGCCGTGGACGGCATCGACCTCACGATCCGCCGCGGCGAGACCGTCGCCCTGCTCGGCCGCAACGGCGCCGGGAAGTCCACCACCATCAACCTGCTCCTCGGCCTCGACGCCCCCGACAGCGGCCGGGTCCGCCTGTTCGGCGACACGCCCGCCCGGGCCGTCGAGGCGGGCCGGGTCGGCGCCATGCTCCAGGACACCCGCCCGGTCCCCCGGGTCACCGTCCGCGAGCTGGTCTCGTTCGTCGCCCGCACCTACCCCTCCCCCATGCCGGTCGCCGAGGCCCTGGAACTGGCGGGCCTCACCGAGTTCGCGGACCGCCGCGCCGACCGGCTCTCCGGCGGCCAGGCCCAGCGCGTCCGCTTCGCCGTCGCCCTGGCCGGCAACCCCGAGCTGATCGTCCTGGACGAGCCGACCGCCGCCCTGGACGTCGAGGCCCGGCAGATCTTCTGGGACGCGATGCGGGACTACGCCGGGCGCGGCAACACGGTGCTGTTCTCCACCCACTACCTGGAGGAGGCCGACACCAGCGCCGACCGGATCGTCGTCGTCGACTCCGGCCGCGTGATCGCCGACGGCACGGCCGAGCAGCTGAAGCGCCGGGCCGGCGGGGCGCTGGTCTCCTTCGACCTGGCCGGGGGCCCGACGGACGGCCTCACCCTGCTCCCCGGCGTCACCGCGATCGAGATCCGCGGCGACCGCGCGCACCTGCGCAGCGACGACTCGGACGCGACCGTCCTCGCGCTGGCGGCGCTGCACGCGATCCGCGGCCTGGAGGTCGCACCGGTCTCCCTGAACGACGCGTTCCTGGCCCTGACCGGCGAGAACCCCACCACCGGCACCACCACCGCCCCCACCCCCACGAGCATGGAGAAGGCCCGATGATCACCGCCTACGTACGCCTCGAAGTCCGCCGCACCCTGCGCGACGTCGGCTTCGCGATCTCCTCGATCGCCGTGCCGGTGATGATGTACCTGCTCTTCACCAACCTCGGCGGCGCGAACAGCGCCGACGTGAAGGCCGCCGCCATGGTCGGCATGGCCGCGTACGGAGCGCTCGGCGCCGCCCTGTCGCTGGGCACCGGCGTCGCCGAGGACAAGTCCTCCGGCTGGCTGCGGCAGTTGCGGATCACCCCGATGACCCCGCGCCAGGTGGTCACGGGCCGCGCCCTGACCGGCACGGTCGTGGTCCTTCCGGCGATCGCGGCGGTGCTGCTCGCCGGGGCGCTCGTCAACGGCGTACGGCTCGACGCCTGGCAGTGGGCGGCCGTCGCCCTCGCCCTGTGGGCCGGCTCGCTCCCCTTCACCCTGCTCGGCCTGGGCAACGGCTACCGGCTCTCGGCGCAGACCACCGGCGTCGTCAACGTCGCCTGCAACCTGGGGCTCGCGGTGGTCGGCGGCCTGTGGTTCCCGGTCGAGCTGTTCCCGCAGTGGCTGCGCACGATCTCCTCCTACACCCCGACCAATCGCTTCGCGGACCTCGGCAGGGCACTGACGGAGGGCACGATGCCGGGCACCGGGACCCTGGTGATCCTGCTCGTGTGGGCGGCGCTGTTCGGCACGTACGCGGCGGTCTCGTACCGTCGTGCGGCACGGACGATCTGATGTGTGAGGCCGAAGGAGGAGTCACCATGCGACGCGAACGACGCGAGCGACGCGGCGGCCGGGTCCCGGAGGAGATGGGACCGCCCAACGGCTTCGCCATGCTGCCGTGGCTGCTGATGGGCATGGGCGCGGTCTCCAACCTGCTCCGGGGTGAGACCCCCAACCCCTGGATCGGCGCCGTCGGCCTCCTGGCCTTCAACTCCCTCTACATCTCCCTCGTCTTCCGCGCCTTCGACCGCACCAAGCGCGAGGCCCCGGCGACCTGGTGGCTGCTGGCCGCGATGACCGCGGTCACCCTGGCCCTCTCCGTCGCCTACGGCGGCCCGTACCTGCTCTTCTTCCCGCTCCTCGGCCTCGCCGTGGGCTCGGTGGTGCGCGGCCGGATGCTGGGCCGGGTCGTGTTCCCGCTGTGCGTGGTCGCGGGCACGGTGGCGGGGCTGCGGGACGGGTGGGGCGCGATCAACGTGGCGTACGGGACGTTCATCTCGGCCATGGTGACGGCGGCGGTGCTCACCCTCTCCGAGACGGTGAAGGAGCTCCGCTCCACCCGCGAGCAGCTGGCCCGCACGGCCGTCGAGAAGGAGCGGCTGCGCTTCTCCCGGGACCTGCACGACCTGCTCGGCCACACCCTGTCGGTGATCGTGGTGAAGTCGGAGGCGGCCCGCCGCCTGGCGCCGCGCGACCTGGACGCGGCGCTGTCGCAGATCACGGACATCGAGTCGGTCGGCCGGCAGGCCCTGACCGAGATCCGCGAGGCCGTCACCGGCTACCGCGAGGTCACCCTGGACGCCGAACTGGACCGCGCGCGGGACGCCCTGTCCTCCGCCGGCGTCGAGCCGGTCGTCCGCCGCTCGGGCCCGCCGCTGGAACCGCAGACGGAGGCCCTGCTGAGCTGGGTGGTCCGCGAGTCGGCGACCAACGCGGTACGCCACAGCCGCGCGACCCGCTGCGTGATCGAGGTCGGGGGCACCCCCGAACGCGTCCGCCTCACCGTCACGGACAACGGCCGGGGCACGGGCGAGGGGACCCCCGGGAGCGGCCTGAAGGGCCTGCGCGAACGGGTGCTGGCGGCGGGCGGCACGCTGGAGTCGGGCCCGGGCCCGCGGGGCGGCTTCCGGGTGACGGCGGAACTGCCGGTGGACGGAGCGGCGACACCGGAGTCACAACCCACAGACCCCACCACTCCCGCCCCCCTCCCCTAGCCCCAGACCCAGCCCCAGACCCGGCCCCCTCCCCCCTCTACTCCCTAGGCGCGGTCGACGGAGAACACCACCCTCACGCCGACGGTGGAGTTGATCCGCTCGTTGAGCCCCCAGACGCGCCCGGTCGACGGGGCGTAGCCGAGGTTCTGGGTGTAGACGGGCGCGGTGGTCAGGACGTGCGGCGCGGCGTTGACGCCCGTCTTGTGGATGCAGGAGTACGAGGCACCCGAGGGGTCGCCGGAACCGCCGCCGACGCCGCTGGGGCAGTCACCGGCGAGGTACCAGTCGGTGCCGTCGGTGGTGGCGCCCTGCATGGCCCAGATCGGGGAGGAGTACGCGGCGGTGGCGTGCCCGTACGGGAGCGCGGTGTTGGCGTCGAGGGCCCAGCGGATGACCCGGCCGCCGGCGGCGCCCGGCTTGTACTCGGCGGAGACGAGGCCGTCCTGGCCGGTGCGGTCGAGGCTGAGGGAGTTGAGGCAGGGCCGGTCGCCGGTGGCGGTCGAGCAGGCACCGCCGTCGGAGGTGGTGACGTACTCGCCGATCATCGGCAGGGCGTAGTTGCTCCACCGCGCGGACGAGGTGCTCCCGGAGACGCCGACGGACTCGGTGCTGGAGTTGACCTGCCAGATGTGCCGCAGGTCGTACACCTGAAGCCAGCGTCCGTTGGCGACGAACACCTTGTTGCCGTACCAGACGACGCCGTCGCTGTGGCTGGAGACACCGGTGAAGCTGCCCTTGCCGTCGGCGCCGACGGTCGGACGGACGAGCAGCAGGTGGTTGTAACGGACCTGCCCGCCCTCGGTGTTGACGAGGCTGACCCGGCTGAACTCGTTGGCGACCTTCGCCCCGCCGGTCTGCATGCCCCGGCTGAAGTGCCAGGAGGCCAGGAAGGCGGGCCGCCCGTCCCAAAGCCCACCGGGCTGGGCGTCGTAGGACCCGGTCAGCCCCTGCGGCGTCCAGCCTCCGGCGTCGGTGTACGAGTTGGAGGTGTCGTCGGCGGCGTCCCAGCAGAAGCCGCTGGGGCTGAGGGAGGCGGAGAGGCCGGTGGTGTGACACAGGCCGTTGCGCCCGGTACGGCCTCCGGAGGTGAGGACCTGGGTGGCGTTCTTGACGGTGACGGCACCCTGGGCCTCGACGGCCTTGATGGCGGCGTCGTTGTCGGCGAACGTGTTGCCGGGCCGGAGCTGGAAGCCCGCTACGGTGGCCGCGTCGACCTCCGCGAAGGGCGTGGCGGCCTGGGCGGGCCCGGCGGCGGAGAGACAGGACGCCAGGGCGAGGGCCGCGGCCCCGAGGACCGCGAGGTGCGTACGCAATGTCTTGACCATGGCCGGGATCGTAGAGGACCCGCCCGCCCCGCCCCGGCGACGGGCTAGCTCCCGATGCTCTGCTCGGAGGCGTTCCCCCCGATGACGGCACTCTGCGCGTCCCCACTGACGGGGGCCGCACCACCTGGCTGCCCGCCCCCGAGGACGTCGACGAGCCCGCCGCCGGGCAGGTCGAGCGGGAGGGGCGCGGCCTGCGCGGCCCCGGCGGCCCCGAGGGCGGCTACGGCGGCACCGGCGGCGAGGAGGAGGGAAGCGGCGAGGGTGCGCTGTGCGTTGTTGCTCATGCGGTGCGAACGAGGAACGACACGCTGTGGATGCGCGACCGCGACCCCTCAGATGATGTGACCGGTGTTCACGCCTTCCACCGCGACGAGCGGCCGGTCGAGCAACAGCTTGCCGACACCCTCGCCGACCCCCTTGTTGACGTCGCCACCGACACCGTCCGCCGTGACGTCGGCCGCCTTGACGTCGGGCGCCGAGCTGTCGGCCGTCTTGACGTCGGCCGCCGTGACATCGGCCGAGTCGCCGCGGCTCGCGGGCCCGGTGTCGCGGGGCCCGTCGGCGTGCGCGGAGCCGACGACCGAGAGCGCGGCCCCCGCGAGGGCCAGGACGGCGAGAGCGCGCGTGGTGATCTTCATACCCCGCCTAACGAGTGCGGGCGGGCGCGGATGCGCGCGGATCCCGCACAGGAGGAGCTCCCTTCAACCTGGTCACGCCGGTCCGCACGGGCACGAAGTTCGAGAACGGCGTCCTGGCCGAGCACCAGCAGGTCACCGCGGCCCGAGAAACCACGGGTCAGGACGCCGCGGTCAGGAACCCCACGGCTGTCGCGATGTTCTGCGACAGGTCGATCACGCTGTCCAGCACCAGTCGGTCATCGACCCACGGAGCGAACTCTTCCCGCCTCCGCTCCACCGCCTCCCATGTCGGCTCGCAGAAGCCGTCGATCTCCCGCGACCGGCCCTCGAACCGCTGACGATGCACCGCCGGATCCGAACACACCACCTCGACGAACACCACCGGCACGCCACGACGAGACGCCAGCGACCGCCACTGCGCCCGCGCCTCCTCCACCGCGTTGACCGCATCGACGATCACCGTCTGGCCCAGGGCCAACACACCGTCGGCCACGGCCTCGGCCACGACATACGCGGCAAGGCCGGTCGGCTGACTGCGTGCCACCCCGGCACGCCACATCGCGGCCTCGATCGGATCCACCGACACAACGGGAGCGCCCAGCCGCCGCCCCAGCCCGTCGGCGATCGCGCTCTTCCCCGCCCCGGGCAGCCCGGCCATCGCGATCAGCATGAGCCCAGCCTTGCATGCCCGGCCAGTTGCCGACCGCCACCGCAGGACGACAGGAACTCGGACCGCTCACCCAGCCACGTCGCCATCCACAGACTTCGACCATCGCTCTGCGCTGTATCGACTGTGCCGAGCCGACGACCCAACGCCGACGCCGCATGACGCACCACAGGACGCATGTTCAGTGGTCGCTCTGGCCGCCTTCGCCGCCCCGGCCCGTCTACCGCTGTGCCCACCATGTGCCCGCCGCCCCGCCGGCGGTGGTGACCAGGGCGACGAGCCATCCGGGGATGCGCTGAACAGTCAAGTGAACTCCTCCTAAGCGCAGTTCGAGCGCGGGACTGGTCTCAGCCTTGGGTGCCATGACTACCTCTCGTGTACTGGTGCCGCGGGGCCTTATCCCACCTGATGTGCAGTACGGCAGGGAAGGCAGCGAGCCCTGGCGCAGGGTGGCGAATTGGCTCCTACCAGCTCAGCAATGGTTACCCGCGAGTAAGACAATGGGGCTCGGGCGGCCATGGCTCACCCTTCGCACCTATCGCCACCCTGGAGGTCCCTGGTTCTCGCATGTTCGGAGCCTTGCGGGCGCGCCCCAACGGGCCACCGCCCTACCCTGTTCCTCGTGAACGAGATGCCGCAGGACCACCGCCCCGCCAAGAGCATCCGGGTGCTGCTCGCCGAGGACCAGGGCATGATGCGCGGCGCGCTCGCGCTGCTGCTCGGGCTGGAGCCGGACATCGAGGTCGTTGCCCAGGTCGGGCGCGGGGACGAGATCGTGGACGCGGCGCTGGTCGCGCGGCCCGAGGTCGCGTTGCTGGACATCGAGCTGCCGGGGCGGTCGGGGCTGGACGCGGCGGCGGACCTGCGGGACGAGGTGCCGGACTGCCGGGTGCTGATCCTGACGACGTTCGGGCGGCCGGGGTACCTGCGGCGCGCGATGGAGGCGGGGGCGGCCGGGTTCCTGGTGAAGGACGGGCCCGTGGAGGATCTGGCCGAGTCGATCCGCAAGGTGTTGCGCGGCGAGACGGTCATCGACCCCGCGCTGGCCGCCGCCGCGCTCAGCGCCGGGCCGAATCCGCTGACCGCCCGCGAGCGGGACGCCCTGGGCGCGTCCGTGGACGGGGCGACGATCGCGGACATCGCGGCGGCGCTGCATCTTTCGGAGTCGACCGTGCGGAACTACCTGTCCTCCGCCATCGGGAAGACAGGGACCCGGAACCGGATGGAGGCGGTTCGGGCCGCGCGTCAGCAGGGGTGGTTGTAGCTCGTCCGAGCATTCCCCTTGCGCACGGCTCGGCGAGCTCAGATCAGCCCAGCCCAGCCCAGTCCAGATCAGTCCAGCTCAGCCCAGATCAGTCCAGATCGGCTCAGCCCTTCCGTTCCCGCCCCGGCAGCCACACCGCCATCAGGGCCGCCGTCGCCACCAGCACGCACGCCGCTACCCGGAAGGCTGCCGCGTAGCCGGCGGTGAGGGAGGCGGGGGTCGGGGTGTCGGTGGTCCAGGCTGCGGCGACCGTGGAGAGGATCGAGAGGCCCAGGGCGCCGCCCATCGTGCGGGAGGTGTTGATGAGGCCGGAGGCCAGGCCCGCTTCCGAGGGTGGGGCGCTCGTGGTGGCCAGGATGGCGAGGGGGGTCGAGCCGATGCCGATGCCGAACATCATCAGGAGGCCGGGGATCAGGATGGCGGTGGTGTAGGTGCCGTCGGGGGTCATCGTCGACTGCCATGCGAAGCCCGCCGCCGCGATGAGGACGCCGGTCACCGCGATCGGGCGGGCGCCGAAGCGCGGGAGGAGGCGGGGGGAGAGTTTGGAGCCGACGATGACGCTGGCCGAGCTGGGGACCAGGGCGAGGCCCGCCTGGAGGGGGGTGTAGCCGAGGACGTTCTGGGCGTAGACCGTCATGAAGAACCACATGCCGAAGGTCGTCGACGCGCAGAGCGCCATCGTCGCGTTCGCCGCCGACACCGCGCGGGTGCGGAAGATGCGGAGCGGCATCAGGGGGGCCGTCGCCCGGGTCTCCCACCAGACGAACAGGGCCAGGACGAGGGCGCCCGCCAGGAGGGGGGTCAGGGTCGCCGGGGCGGTCCAGCCCGATTCCTCGGTCTGCACGATGCCGTAGGCGAGGGTCGCCAGGCCGCCGGTGACCAGGATCGCGCCCGGCAGGTCCAGGCGGGCCCGCCCGTCGGTCACGCGGCTCTCCGTCAGCCACAGGCACGCGCAGAGGAGGACCAGCGCGCCGATCGGGACGTTGATCAGCAGGACCCAGCGCCAGGACAGCAGGTCGACGAGGAGGCCGCCGACGAAGCCGCCCGCCGCGCCGCCGGCCGCGCCCACCGCCGTCCAGGTGCCGACGGCCCTCGTGCGGGCGGGGCCCACGGGGACGGCCGCCGTGAGGAGGGTGAGGGTGGAGGGGGACAGGACCGCCGCGCCGAGGCCCTGGACGGCGCGGGCGGCCAGGAGTTGCCAGCCCTCCTGCGCCAGGCCGCCGGCCACCGACGCCAGCGTGAACAGGCCGAGGCCCACCACGAACATGCGCCGGCGGCCGAACAGGTCCGCCGCCCGGCCGCCCAGCAGCATGAAGCCGGCGAACGCGATCGCGTACGCGTTGATCACCCATTGGAGGCCCGCGGCCGTCAGGCCCAGGTCCGTCCGCATCGACGGCAGCGCCACGTTCACCACCGACACGTCCAGCACCACCAGGAACTGGCCCGCGCACGCGATCAGGACGACCAGCCACAGGCGGGAGGGCGGGGGTGCGGTGGGTATGGAGGGGGTCGGGGTGGGGGTGGCTTTACTCGTGTCGGGTCGCGGCATGAGCGTCATGGTCGCAGAAGCGTCCCGACCCGTACATCGCCCTCCCCTCGGTGCTAGGCCCGCCGCAGCAGCGTCATCACCGCCGCCCCGCCCAGGCCGATGTTGTGCGCGAGACCCACGCCCGCGCCCGGCACCTGCCGTGCGCCCGCCTCGCCCCGGAGCTGCCACACCAGTTCCGTCGCCTGGGCCAGGCCCGTCGCGCCCAGCGGGTGGCCTTTGGAGATGAGGCCGCCGGAGGGGTTGACCACCCAGCGGCCGCCGTACGTCGTCGCGCCCGATTCGACGAGTTTGCCGGAGGCGCCCTCCTCGCACATGCCCAGCGCCTCGTAGGTCAGGAGCTCGTTGATGGAGAAGCAGTCGTGGAGTTCGATGACGTCGATGTCCTCGATGCCCAGGCCGGACGCCTCGTAGACCTGCCGTGCCGCCGCCCTCGACATGGGGCGGCCGACGACGTCGATGCAGGTGCCGGAGGCGAAGGACTCCTCCGTGTCGGTGGTCATGGCCTGGGCGACGATCTCCACCGCCCGGTCGCGCAGGCCGTGCTCCGCCACGAAGCGTTCGGAGACGACCACGGCCGCCGCCGCGCCGTCCGAGGTCGGCGAGCACTGGAGCTTGGTCAGCGGGCGGTGGATGGTCTTCGCGGCGAGGATCTCCTCGACCGTGTACACGTCCTGGAACTGCGCGTTGGGGTTGCGCGAGGAGTGCTCGTGGTTCTTGGCGGCCACCGCCGCCAGCTGGGCCTCCGTCGTGCCGTACCGCTCCATGTGCTCGCGCGCCGCGTCGCCGAAGATCTGGGCGGTGGGCGGGGACATCTCGAAGCCGTGCCCGGCCGCCATGATCCCGTAGTGGCGGGCCACCGGCGAGGTCTTGAAGTCGCCGCCGTCCGAGCCGCCGCCCAGCGCGCCGCGCGCCATCTTCTCGAAGCCCAGCGCCAGCACGCAGTCGGCGATGCCGCCCTCGACCAGCTGCCGCGCCATCATCAGGGCGGTCGAGCCGGTCGCGCAGTTGTTGTTGACGTTGTAGACGGGGACGCCGGTCAGGCCGAGTTCGTAGACCGCGCGCTGTCCCGCCGTCGACGCCTGGAAGCAGTAGCCGACCGGGACCTGTTCCACCAGGCCGTACGGGATGCCGGCGTCGTTCAGGGCGGCGGTGCCGGCCTCCTTCGCCATGTCCCAGTACTGCCAGTCCCGGGTCTCCGGCTTCTCGAACTTCGTCATGCCCACACCGACGATGTACGACTTCATCGAAGCCACTCCCTCAGTCTCTCTCAGTCTCGCGGCAGGCCGAGCAGGCGCTCGGCGACGACGTTCAGCTGCACCTGGGTCGTGCCGCCCGCGATGGTCAGGCAGCGCGACATCAGCAGCCCGTGCACGGCCCGCTCCCCCGGCCCCTCCCGCAACGCGCCGCGCGCGCCCAGGAGTTCGAGGGTGAGTTCGGCCAGTTTCTGCTGGTGGACGGTCTGGACGAGCTTGCGGACGCTGGCCCCCGGGCCGGGTTCGAGACCGGACACCTGGAGCAGGGTGGTGCGCAGCCCGATGCAGGCCAGGGCGTGCGCCTCGGCGACGAGCGCCCCGATCCGGGCCCGTACGACGCCGTCCTCGTCGCCCGCCCGTCCGATGAGCGCTTCGAGTCCGGTGTCGAAGGCGACCTGGTCGGCCATGTGGACCCGCTCGTTGCCGAGGGTGTTGCGGGCGACCTGCCAGCCGCCGCCGACCTCCCCGACGACCGCCTCCGCGGGCAGCACCGCGTCGTCGAACCACACCTCGTTGAAGAGCGACTCCCCGGTGATCTCCTTCAGCGGTCTGATGTCGATGCCGGGGGTGTTCCGCATGTCGACGACGAAGTACGTGAGCCCCTTGTGCTTGGGCGCGTCGGGGTCGGTGCGGGCCAGCAGGATGCCGTAGTCGGCCCACTGGGCGGCGCTCGTCCACACCTTCTGGCCGTTGATCCGCCAGCCCCGCCCGTCCTCCGTCCGTTCCGCCTTCGTACGGAGGGAGGCCAGGTCCGATCCGGCCTCGGGCTCGGAGAACAGCTGGCACCACTGCTGTTCGCCGCGCAGGGTGGGCGCCAGGTGCCGGTCCTGCTGGGCGGGGGTGCCGTACGCGAGGAGGGACGGGATCACCCAGGTGGCGATGGAGAGGGGGCTGAGCCGCACCCCGGCCGCCTCCATCTCCCGTTGTACGGCGAGCTGTCGCACCGGGCCCGCGCCCAGCCCGTACGGCTCCGGCAGGTGCGGGGCCGCGTATCCGGTGCCCGCGAGGGCCCGCCGGGCCGCGCGCGGGTCGAGCCCGACGGCCGGCGCCAGCGCCTCCCTGGCCTCGGCCCGGAACGCCTCGGCCTCCGGCGGGAGTTCCAGGCGCAGTTCGCGCCGGGTGCCGGCGGTCGCGTGCCGTACGGCGGCCAGCCGGTGGGTGTCGCCGGAGCCGAGGAGCTGGCGGGCGACGAGCGCGCGGCGCAGGTACAGGTGGGCGTCGTGCTCCCAGGTGAAGCCGATGCCGCCGAGGATCTGGATGCAGTCCTTCGCCAGACCGTACGCGGTGTCGAGCGCCGCCCCCGCCGCGAGCGCCGCGGTCAGCCCCCGCACGTCGGTCGCGTCCTCCCGCGCGGCGCGCGCCGCGTCCCAGGTCAGCGCCCGCGCCTGTTCCAGCCGTACGAGCATGTCGGCGCAGAGGTGTTTCACCCCCTGGAACTGTCCGATCGGCTTCCCGAACTGCACGCGCGTCCGGGCGTGTTCGGCGGCGATGTCGAGGACCCGGGCCGCCGTCCCGCAGGCGTCGGCGGCGAAGAACACGGCGGCCAGGTCGGTGACCAGCGCCTGGTCCACGCCCCCCACGATCCGACTCGCGGGCACCTGCACCCCGTCGGCCGCGACCTCGGCCGTCGGCCGGGTGGGGTCTGCGCTCTCGTGCGGCCGTACGTCGAGGGTGTCCGCGTCCACCGCGAGCCAGACCGTCCCGTGCGGCCCCCGCGCGGGCAGGATCAGCAGGTCCGCCTGCGCCGCGCCGAGCACCGGCGGGGCGACCCCGTCGAGCACGAACCCGTCGGCTTCGAGCGCCGGCGCGGCCGTCAGCGTGCCCGGCCCCAGCGCCACCGCCCCGGTGCGCTCCCCCGTGGCGAGCGCCCCGGCGTCCTCCCCCCGCCCGGCCCGGTGCAGCAGTTCGGCGGCGAGGACGGTCGGGAGGTACGGGCCCGGCAGCAGCGCCCGCCCCGCCTCCTCCAGGACCACCGCGAGGTCGACGAGATCCCCGCCGCCCCCGCCCTCGCACCCCTCGGGGAGGTGGATGCCGAGGAGCCCCTGCGCCGCTGCCCCGTCCCAGTACGCCGGCCTGCCCGTCGCGCCCCCTGGCGCGTCCAGGTGCTTGCGTACGTCCTCGGGCGGTACGGCGCGGGTGAGCCAGCCGCGGACGGATCGGGCGAGCTCCCGCTGTTCGTGCGTGATGGCGATGCCCATGGCACGGCAGACTAGAACACGTTCCAATCTGACGGAAGGTCAGATACGTGCTCGATTGGCGAGAGTCCCGTCACTCCGGGGGCGTTGTCAGTGGCGGGTGCCAAGGTGTGGAACAGCAGCCGGGACCGCCGGCACCGAGCGAGTGAGCGAGTACGCCATGGGCACCTGGGACATCGGCCCCTTCGACAACGACACGGCCGCCGACTTCTCGTACCAGATCGACGAGGCCGCCGCGGACGACAAGGCGGGCGTCCTCCTCGTCGCCTTCCGCGAGGTCACCGAGAACGGCGACGACTTCCTGGACGACTACCTCGCCGTCAAGGCCGTGGCCTCCGCGGCCCTCGTCGCCGCGCAGTGCCCCGGCGGCGAGCCCGTCACCACCGCGTACGGCCCGAAGCAGGCCATACCGCCCCTCCCGGACGCCCTCCGCCCCCTCGCCGTCGCCGCGCTCGACCGCGTCCTCGGCGAGGACTCCGAGCTGCTCGAACTGTGGGAGGAGTCCGACGGGGAGGAGTGGAAGGCGGGCATCCTGCGCCTGCGCGCGGTGCTGACGAGCACCGGCGCGTAGAGCCGCGCGCCTCAGCGCCCGATGCGCCCCTCGGCGGCGGCCGTCACGAAGACCGTGAAGGCCGCCGGCGTGGCGAGGAAGGCGGGGCCGGCGGGGTTCTTGGAGTCCCGGACGGCGACGTGCGCGGAGAGATCGGCGACCTCGATGCAGTCGCCTCCGTTGTCGGCGCTGTAGGAGGACTTATGCCAGGCGGCGGTGCCGAGGGGGGCGCACTCGACGCATTCGCCGCCAGTGTCGCCACTGAACGAGGACTTACGCCATTCCGCGCCCGTCAGGTTCAGGTTGGTCCCCATACTGTTCCTCCATCACACGGGCGATCAGTGCGGCCGATTCCTCCACCGAGAGGGCAGCGGCCCTCAAGTGATCGTAACGGAGCGACCCTTCCTTGAAGGCGGCCGGATCGGCGGTCATGTGCCCCCGGAAGAAGTCCTCTGTGTACACGAGGTCAGGGTCGTCGTCGAAGCGTAGGAGTGTGAACGAACCCAGCATCCCCGCGTGCGCACCCGCCCGGAAGGGCAAGATCTGGATCTTCGCCCATTCCCGCTCCTGTATGGCCAACAGGTGGGCGAGTTGCTCTCGCATGACGTCACGACCGCCGAGCTCCTGCCTCAGCACCGCCTCGGACAGCACGACCCAGAGCAGCGGCGGGGACTCGCGGTCCAGGATGCGTTGGCGCTCCATTCGCGCGGCGAGCTTGCCCTCGACGTCCGCTTCCGTCCGCGCGCCCAGAACCGCCCGGGCGTAGGCCGGGGTCTGAAGCAACCCGTAGACCAGTTGAGATTGGAAGGTCGAGATGTACGTCGCCTTCGCTTCCATCTCCGCGTACGGCTGGAACCAGTTCGGGAGCTGGCTCTTCAGCACAAGGCCGATCAGCCGGCTGAACAGCCCGCCCGTCATCAGCGCCGCGTCCAGCCGTTCCGAGAACTGTCTCGTCGGCAGCTTCTTCGCCGTCTCGACCTGCCCGATCAGCGAGCCCGTGCAGAACAGGATGTCGCCCAACTGATCCTGGCTGAGCTTCGCCTCCTCCCTCAACCGGCGTAATTCCGAGCCGTAGTAGTCCAGCGGCGAGGCGCTGGGATCGAGGTTACGGATGTTGGCCACGGCGAGGTCACCCCCAAACTTACGCATGCAAGCGTTAGGTCCAGTCCGTAGCCGAGCGTAGTGATGCGGCTCCAATCTGGTGGCATGAATCACGTAACAGACCTCTACCCTGCGGAGCTTGAAGCGAGCTACCGGATGGGCTTCACCGTGGGTGAGCACTCGGCCGGTCACATGCGTCGCATCCTGCGCATGTTCCTCACGCGTTGGGGACTCGACCGGCTGTCCGATTCCGGTGAGCTCGCGCTCACCGAGCTCGTCGCGAACGTCGTGCGGCACGTGCCGGGCCGCCGGTGCACGGTGCTGCTGCTGCGGGAGCCGCACGGGCTGCGGGTGGAGGTGGCCGACGGGGTGCCGGGGCCGCTCGTGGCGAAGGCGGCGGGGCCGCTCGACGAGGGCGGGCGGGGGCTGGCCCTGGTGGAGGCCGTGACGGACCGGTGGGGGGTCATGGAGGGGCCCGACGGGAAGACGGTGTGGTTCGAGTGCGACGGGTAGGGCAGCATGGGCGCCCGTAAGCGCGTACCCGCCAGTAGGAGGAGCCGACCATGGTCGCCGCCGAGCCCACCCCCGAGATCCTCGCCGCCTTCGAGGCCGCGAAGGGCTTCATGCCGGTCAAGGAAGGGCTCGCGCTGTACGCGGCGGCGGCCGGGGCGGCGGAGCTCGGGCTGCCGCTGCTGGAGGTCGGGACGTACTGCGGGCGGTCGACGATCCTGCTCGCGGACGTCGCGCGGGCGGCCGGGACGGTCGCGGTGACCGTGGACCACCACCGGGGCAGCGAGGAGCAGCAGCCGGGGTGGGAGTACCACGACCCGACCGTCGTGGACCCGGAGGTCGGGGCGATGGACACGCTGCCGACCTTCCGCCGGACGCTGCGCAAGGCGGGCCTGGAGGAGTACGTGATCGCGGTGGTCGGGCGTTCGCCGCAGGTCGCGAAGGTGTGGGGCGGGCAGCTCGGCTTCGTGTTCGTGGACGGCGGGCACACCGACGAGCACGCCACGGCCGACTACGAGGGGTGGGCGCCCAAGGTCGCGCCCGGTGGCACGCTCGTCATCCACGACGTCTTCCCGAACCCGGAGGACGGCGGCCAGGCCCCGTACCGGATCTATCTGCGGGCGATCGGGTCGGGCGACTTCGAGGAGGTCTCGGTCACCGACTCGATGCGGGTGCTGCGCCGGCGGGGCTGAGGCGCGAGGGGGCGGGGCGGGCCGGAAACGGCCCCCCGAATTCGTACGGGCGAATGCGCCGAAACCGCCTTCGCCCGTCCTCTTCCGCTGCCATGATGGCGCCCCTCGCCCCCGATCGGCCCCTTCAGCGGCCCCGTGCGTAAGAGGTCCCAGGTGCAGTTGCTCGACGATCCGGTCATTCGCGCGGCGGCCGTCGCAGGCGTCGCCACCTTCGTGCTGGCGGTCCTCGCGTCGGCCGTGGGCAGCACGCGGGCGGAGGCACGGCAAGCGGCCGGTCAGCTCCCCTTCGAGGTCCGGCGCGTCCGGGACCTGTTCTCGGAACACTCGCACGCGCTCAGCACCAGCTTCGGGCAGGGCGCCACGAACCTGGCCCTGGCGGTCACCTGTTGCGTGATGGCGCTCAGCGGGTCGGTCGCCTCGGTCGGGGAGTGGCTGCCGCTGGTCTTCACCGACCGGCGGGCGACCCTGAACAGGCTCGCGGAGCAGCTGGCGAGCGGCTCGCTGATCCTCCAGCTCACCACCGTGGCCGTCGGAGTGACCGTGCTGATGCGGCACATCGGCTTCCTGCGCACGCTCTACGCGCACAGCGGCACCACGGTGGAGCTCTGGCGGAAACTGCGTCAGCTCAACATGACCAACGCCCAGGGCGGCGTCTTCCTCGCCGCCCTCACCATCATGTGGCTGCTCCGGGGGCACGGTCTCGACGGCCTCTGGATGACGGGGCTGGCCTATGTGTTCGCGTTCTTCATCGACGACTGGATCATCATCAGCGAGTACAGCATCCGGCTGGACGTCTCCTCGCTGACCTTCCACAAATGGCGGCTCCGGTTCGCCTATGTGTGCCTGTTGGTGCCGAGCGTGGTCCTCGCCTGGGACGCCTTCGGCGGATGGGGTGCGGGGGTGATGATCTGGTACGCCGTCTCCCTGCTCGGCGTGGCCGGTTCACAGCGCCAGAGCCTCGACCGGCGGCGCCCGTCGTGGGGCCGCCCGTCGTGGCGCCGGCCGACGGTTCCCCATCAGCGGGTCACGGGAGCGGAGGCGGAGCGGCCGGAACCGAGCGAGCGGGCGTAGACAGCGCCGCTGTCCGCGCGTGAGCCGGGCCCCGCAATCGCGGGGCCCGGCTCTGGAGACGCTCGGTGACCTTTCCGGGATGCTCAGAGCCCCGAGGTCACGTACAGGCAGTTGGTGTAGCTGTAGCCGGACTCGATCTTGGCGTTGCTGGGCTTCTTCATGCCCGCCGACGTGCCCGTGCCCACCCGCTTCTGGAGCATCTGGTAGTTGCCCGGAGGCAGCGTCAGGGTCCGCTTCGGGTACTTGGACGAGGGGCCCGAGCACGGCTTGATCTTGCCGCCGACCGGCACCAGGAGGGTCGGGTAGCTGGTGCACTTGGCGCAGGACGGGATGGTGAGGCGGCCGGTGACCGGGCCGGTGTAGAGGAGTTCGACCTCGCCGGGGCCGTCGTTGCTGATGACCATGACCATGCCGGAGCCGTCGACGGTGGCGCCGGAGGGCACCTTGTTGCCGGCCGCCGGGGTCTCCTCGGCGATCTCGGCGGCGATGGCGATGTTGCGCGCCTGGGCGGTCTGCGGGCTGTCCGGGTAGGTCTTGGCGTAGTCGGTCATGGCCGTGGCCGCCTCGCTGAACTCCTTCTTCTTGAAGCGGTCGAGACCGCAGCCGAAGTCGCCGCGCTGGATGACCCGCTTGGTGTCCGTCGAGAGGCCCGCGTAGGTCTCGCTCGGCAGCAGGTCGACCGTGTTACGGAAGCGGCGGATCTCCAGGAGGCCGTCGCAGGGCGCGACGCCGAGCGCCTTCTCGCGGGTGCGCAGGCCCTCGCGGAGGGCGGGCTCGACCTTCTGCGTGTAGGGGGACTGCGGGAAGGTCTTCATCAGGTCGTTGAGGTAGTTCGCGGAGCTGGTCTCCTGGCCGGCGGAGCCGATCGTGGTGGTGCCGCACTGGAACCAGGACTCGGCCAGCGGCTCGTCGGCCTTGCCGACCAGGCCGCCGAGGAGTCCGCGGTCGATCTTGTCGGGCAGCGCGCGCAGGTGCTTGAGGCCGGGGACGGCCGCGCAGTAGTCCTTCTTCGCGTACGGCGCGGAGACCGAGGTGTAGTAGGCGGTGAGCCGGTCCGGGACCAGCTTCGCGGCGCGCGAGCCGGGGTGCTGCGCGGCGATGTCCCGGTAGGTCGCCAGGACCGAGTTGTAGGTCACCTCGACGCTGGTGAAGGACTGGCCCTCGACCCGCTTCACCAGCCCGTCGGCGGTGTTCAGCGTGTCCAGGAGCCGCTGCTCGATCGCCTCGTCGCGGGCCGCCCCGTAGGCGAAGGTGCCGCCTCCGGGGACGACGACCAGGAGGGCGATCGCGACGGGCAGGACGAGCACCCGGCGGCCGGGGGCCTCCAGGGCGGCGGGGGTGGCGCGCAGTCCGCGGCGGGCCCCGTCGGCGGCGACGGCCAGGAGGAAGACGCCGTACACGACGAGCACGCCGAGGGGGATGCCGTCCGGGTCGGCCGGCAGGGCGACCACGAGCAGGGCCACGGTGGCGGCCCAGCAGAGGGCGGCGGACTTCCAGTGCCGGAGCAGGGCGTAGCCGAGGCCCAGTCCGGAGAGGTTGAGCAGGGCGACGGCGGCGGCCTGCGCGGGATTCGGCGGGCCGGGCGGCGGCCCGGGCGGCGGCGGTGGCGCCGCGGTCATCACCGGCGGCGGTCCCGGAGGCGCCGGCGGCTGCCCGTACGGGCCGGTCTGGAGGCGCGGGTCCTGGGGTGCTCCCGGCGGCTGCGGCGACGGCGGCGGCCCTAATGGCTGCCCCGCCCCCGGTCCGGTCCACTCCCAGGGCGACGGCTGTCCGCCCCGTGGATCGTTCGCGCCGTGGCCCTCGGCCGCGCTGCTGTGGTCGTTGTCTTCCCCCGCCACAGGTTCCCCCTCTGTGGTCGTTACTGCGGTGCCCCCCACATACCCTTCACCCTCCCCCCACACACGTCCAGCGGAACGCGCAATCCCGTGCCGGAACGCCTACAGTCGCGGGGTGCCGTACGCCCGGAAACTCCTCGCCCTTCCCCTGGCCCTCGCCGCCTGCGCCGCCCTCGCCGGGTGCGGGGGCGCCGCCGAGTCGGTGACGCAGACGCCCTCGCAGTCCTCCCCCCGTACCGAGGCGGCCGGGGCTGCCGAAACCGCCACCGCACCCGCCGCCGGACCGGCGACCGGGCCCGCGACCGGGGCGATCCCGGCCGGCCCGCCGCGCGGGCTGCCGCTCGCCGGGCGGACGATCGTGATCGACCCCGGCCACAATCCCGGCAATTTCCGTCATTCCACGGAAATCAACAAGAAGGTCAATATCGGGATGAACCGCAAGGAGTGCGACACCACGGGGACCTCCACGAACGGCGGCTACACCGAGGCCACGTTCACCCTGGATGTTTCACACCGTCTGCGCGATCTCCTCAAGGCGCGGGGCGCGAAGGTCGTCCTCGTCCACGACGCCGACCGCCCCTACGGGCCCTGCATCGACGAGCGGGCCCGGATCGGGAACGCCGCCGGGGCCGACGCGGTCGTGTCGGTGCACGCGGACGGCTCGGCCGTCGGGAACCGGGGTTTCCACGTGATCCTGCCCGCGCGGGTGCAGGAGGGCGGCGCGGACACCACGAAGATCGTGGGGCCCTCGCGGGTCCTGGGCGAGCGGCTGGTCACGCAGTTCGGGCGCGCGACCGGCACCCGCCCCGCCAACTACATCGGTTCCGGTACCGGGTTGGATGTGCGGAAGGATCTCGGGGGGCTCAATCTGTCGACCGTCCCCAAGGTGTTCATCGAATGCGGCAATATGCGTGATCCGAAGGACGCCGCGCTGCTGACCGAGGCCGCGTGGCGCCAGAAGGCCGCGCAGGGGATCGCGGACGGCATCGGGGCCTACCTCAAGGGGTAGCACAGGTGTCCCGGCGGACGGACGATAGATTCCCTCCGTACGATGCTCCGTACGATGGGGCCGCCCCCGTGATCCAGCGCCACCCCGACGAGACGACCCGACGAAGGACTCATACGTGAATATCCGCTCCCTCACCCGAGGCGACGGCGTGCTGATCGGTGCAGCGGTGCTGCTGTTCATCGCCTCGTTCCTCAGCATCTCCGGATGCGACGCGAGCGCCGCGATCTGCGACAAGGTCGACCTCCCGAACTCGTGGGAGGTGTCGCCGATCGGCTGGGGCTCCTTCTTCCTCGGCATCGCCGGTGCCGCGCTGGTGGTCCTCTCGCGCGCGCTGCCGCAGCCGCGCAAGGTGGCCGGTCTGGAGCTCGGCCAGGTCGGTGCCGCGTTCGGCATCGCCTCCGCCTGGACCCTGCTGATGTGGGTCTTCGAGTCGGACAACGCCGGCGCCGGCCTCATCCTCGGCCTGATCGCCGCGCTCGTGGTGGCCGGTGCGGCCGTCGCGGCCCCGCTGGTCCCGGCCCTCGGCGGCCCGCTGCTCGGCGCCCCGAAGCCGCAGACCCCGCAGCCGTACGGCATGCAGCCCGGCGCCCAGCAGGGCGTCCCCGGCGGCTACGGCTACCCGGGTGCCCCGCAGCCGCCGTACGGCGGCCAGCCCGACCCGTCGCTCGGCGGCCAGCCCTTCGGCGGCCAGCCGCAGGCGCAGCAGCACCAGGCCCCGCAGCCGCAGGCCCCGCAGCCCCAGCCGCAGCAGGCCGCCGCTCCGGCGCCCGCCGCCGACTTCGCCGCGTTCTGGTTCGCCGTGCCGGTGGCCCGCCCGCTGTACGCGGAGGACGGCTCGCAGGCACCGATCGCCGAGCTGGCGCCCGGCACCTGGTACCTCGCGGTCGAGCAGCGCGGCCAGGCCCTGGTCGCGCAGACGCAGGACGGGCGCCGTGGCGTCCTCCAGGACACCACCGGCATCCAGCGCGGCTAGTCCGCCGGTCCGCGCCCGGGAGAATCCCGCCACGGCCCCTCGCCCTTCCGGGCGGGGGGCCGTTGTCGTACAGTCCAGGCCGACCCAACGATCTGACGATGCGTCAGGAAGGCTGGCCGTCATGCGCCTTGGACTCGCCCTCGGCTACTGGGGCCGCGGCCCCTCCGCCACCCACCTCGAACTGGCCCGCGAGGCCGAGCGGCTCGGCTACCACTCGGTGTGGACCGCCGAGGCCTGGGGCTCCGACGCCTTCACCGCGCTCACCTGGATCGCCGCCCACACCAGCCGCATCGGGCTCGGCACCGCCGTCGCGCAGATGGCCGCCCGCACCCCCACCGCCACCGCCATGCACGCGCTCACCCTGGACCACCTCTCCGGCGGCCGGATGATGCTCGGGCTCGGGCTCTCCGGACCGCAGGTCGTCGAGGGCTGGTACGGGCGCCCCTTCCCGCGCTCGCCGCTCACCGCGACCCGCGAGTACGTGGACGTGATCCGGCAGGTGCTGCGGCGCGAGGGGCCCGTACGGCTCGACGGGCGCTACCACTCCCACCCGTACGCGGGCGCCGACGGCACCGGGCTCGGCAAGCCGCTGAAGCCGATCACCCACCCGCTCCGGCCGGGGCTGCCCGTCCTGCTCGGCGCCGAGGGCCCCAAGAACATCGCCCAGACCACCGAGATCGCCGACGGCTGGCTGCCGCTGTACTGGTCGCCCGGCCGCTGGGCCGAGGTCTACCCGCTCCCCGAGCGCCTCCGGGACGGCTTCATGGTCGCCCCGATGGTCCGCGCCCAGGTCTGCGCCGACGTCGCCGAGGGCCTGCTGCCCGTCAAGGCCATGCTCGGCTTCTACATCGGCGGCATGGGGCACGCGGCCCGCAACTTCCACGCCGACCTGATGGGACGCATGGGGTACGAGGCGGAGGCCCGGCACATCCAGGAGCTGTTCGCGGCCGGGCGGCGCCAGGAGGCCGTGCTCGCCGTGCCGGACGCCTTCGCCGACGAGATCTCCCTGGTCGGGCCGCGCGAGCGGATCGCCGAACGGCTCGCCGCCTGGCGCAAGGGCCCGGTCACCGACCTCCTGGTCACGGCACCGGACCCCGCCACGCTCCGCGTCCTCGCGGAGCTCACCGCCTAGCGCGGCCGGCGGCCGTCCGCCGGTCAGGCGGTCCGCCGGGTCAGGCGGTCCGCCGGGTCAGCCGGTCCGCCGGGTCAGCCGGTCCGCCGGGTCAGCCGGTCCGCCGGGTCAGCCGGTCAGCCGCCGCTCAGCTGGGAGGTGCTGGGCACCTTGTCGACGACCTCGGCGCCCGCGCTCTTCCCCGCCTCCTTCACCTTGTTGATGATGCTGTCGAAGGAGCCGATGTCCCCGTCGGTCGCCTCGCCCTTGCGCAGCTTCGTCCCGAGCTCCTTCAGCGACTCGATGCCGGCGCTCAGCGGCGCCACCGCCTTGGACAGCAACGGGTCGCCCTTGGCGTTGTTCAGCGCCGCCTTGAGCCGGTTGTAGGTGAAGGCGCCCGCCAGACCCGCCTTCACGAGGGCGAAGGTGCGCCCGTCCGCGCCCTTCTTGAACTTGCCCGCCCGGTACGGCTTCACGATCCACTGGTACGTGGCACCCGCCGCCAGGCCCGCGTTGGCCACGAACCGGGTCTTGGCCAGCTTCTGCTGCTCGAAGCTCGCCGAGCTCGTCGGCGTCGAGTCGGCGCTGGTGGTCATGGACTGCGAGCCGTCACCACCGCAGGCCGCGGTGGTGACGAGCAGCGCGCCGGAGAGGAAGAGCGCGACGACGGCGCGCCGCGCGCGGACGAGGCTGGGCACGTGGAACCTCCGTGGGGGCTGTGGCGCCGGGACTGATCCGCCGGGCAGGCCCCAGCCTCGCCCGGGGCCCCGGGGTGCGCCACCGGGGTGACGCCGTACGGGTTCCACCGCTGCTCAAACACGGTGGCCGACATCCCTTCCTCCCGACATCCCCGCAGGTCAGAGCCTTGGGACGTCCCATCGTGTCCCTGGGACGCCGTCGCCCCTGGCCCGGCCCGCCGGGCGATCGGAGAGTGGATCACCGGCCCGGGACGGTTCCGGGCGGGGGAGGTACGGAAGTCCGATGGTGAGTCGCCGTGTGTGCACGGGGGGCGGTCGGTGTCAGTGGTTCTACCGGGCGCCGGACGCCCGGCTCGGCAGGGGGATCGGTACGTACCGGGGATTCCGGTCGACGGCGGGGGTGCCGCAGGAACGTCTCGTCGTGCCGAGCGGGCGGGTGTCGCTGCTCATCGGCTTCGGCGGCGAGCTGCGGGTCCGGGACGCGGGACGGCACACGTCCCTCGTGTCGGGGCTGCACACCCGGGCGCGGGTGCTCGGGCACGGCGGGGACGTACAGGGCGTGGAGCTGGCCCTGGCGCCATGGGCGGCGCGCCGCTTCTTCGGCGACACCGCGCTCGCGGAGCTGACCGACACGCTGGCCGACCCGGCGGACGTCGTCGGCGCCCGGGCCCGCGGCCTGGCCGAGGCGCTGGCGGAGGCCCCGGGCTGGGCCGAGCGGTTCGCGCTGCTCGACGAGACGCTGCTGCGCTGGTCGGCGGAGGCGGACGCGGCGGGCGACACCGGGCCCGCGCCGGCCGTCCTGGAGGCATGGCGGCTCCTGGAGCGGTCCGCGGGGGCCCTCCAGATCCGTGAGGTGGCGGCGGCCACGGGGTGGAGCCAGCGGCACCTGGAGACGCGGTTCCGTGAGCAGATCGGGCTCGGCCCCAAGCGGCTGGCCCGGATCCTGCGCCTGAACCGGGCGATCGGGCTGCTGTCGGCGGGCGACCGGCCCGCCGAGACGGCCGTCCGCTGCGGCTACTACGACCAGGCCCACCTCAGCCGCGACTTCAAGGCGCTGACCGGCCTGCCGCCGGGCCGCTTCCTCGCGGACCGGGGGACGTCGAGCGCCTGGATCGCGGGCTGAGCGGCACCGAATCCGACGCGGCGGTTTTTTCCAATACGGGGCCGGGCGGCGGGTGCGAGTCTGACGCCCGCGTGCGGTTGCGTACGCGACGACGAACAGAAGGATCGACTTTCATGCGCATGACCACGGGGCTCCGCAGGAAGGCCGCGGCCGTCGCCGCGACCACCGCACTTCTCGTCGGCGGCGGCGTCGCCGCCGCGACCCAGGCGTCGGCCGGCTACATGTGCGGCGCCGGCTACCACTGCGTCTACTGGGGCAACCTGGGCGACAGCGCGGCGCACGACTTCTACAACAGCGACCGGAACTTCACGGACGACACGTTCGACAAGAACCCGGGCACGGGCGGCTACGGCCAGAACGTGAACGACGCCCTCTGGTCGGCGAGCAACTCCAGCACCGGCGGCTACGAGAGCCACTACTACCGCGACATCAACTACGGCGGCGGCCTGCTCTTCTGCGTGAACCCGGGCAGCGAGGTCTTCGGTTCGCAGCTCTCGGACGGGCAGCGCAACGCGGCCAGCTCGCTGGAGCTGCGCCCGTCGACGACGATCCGCTGCTTCTGATCCACACGCCCCGCGCGTGAACGGGGCCCGGTGCTACAGGGGTGCACCGGGCCCCACCCTTTTCCTCCGCGCACCGACGAAAGGCAACCGCCACCATGCACCGGCCGGGCCGCCGCGCCCTGCTCGCCCTCACCGCCGTTCTCGCGGGCGGAGCCGCCGTCGTCGGGGGAACGATGCTGACCTCGGCCTCCGAAGCGGCGCCGGCGCCGTCCGACGGGACCCTCGCCTCGGCGGAGGCCCTGGAGCGGCTGCACCGGCTGCCGCCCGTCACCGACCGCGTCTTCGCCTGGACCGACGTCCACTACCGCGGTGCCGAGGCGCAGCGGCGGTACGCCATCGACTGCATGGCCCGGCGGGGCTTCCGCTACGCCCCGCCCGCCACCCCGGCGGCCCGCGCCGGCAAGGACACGGCCGAGCTGCCCCGTCCCTTCGGCCTGGAGACCGCCCCTTCCGCGGCCCCGCCCGCCCGGCGGCCACCCGGCGAGAAGCCGCCGAAGCCCGGCAGTCCGGAGGCCTCCCCCGCGTACGCGAAGGCGCTCTTCGGCGACGCGGACAAGCGGGTGACGGCCCAGGGCACGAAGGGGATGAAGGTGTCCAGGCCCGGCGACGGCTGCCTCGCCGACGCCGAGAAGCGCGTCCTGGGCGACGGCCGGATGCGCTGGCTCCAGGTGCGGATCATGCTCTTCGAGGCGCAGGAGCAGGCGCGTGCGGACGTGGAGAAGGACCCGGCGTTCCGGAACGCCACCGGACGCTGGCGGCAGTGCATGGAGCGGGCCGGTTTCCCGGGGCAGCGCGACCCGCTGGGGCCGGCCAAGGCCCCGTCCGACGGCATCCTGAAGGCCGATCTGCGCTGCAAGAGCGAGACCGGCTACCTGACCACCGCGTACACCCGGCTCGCCGCCGTCCAGCAGCGGTGGCTGGACGCCAACCCGGCCGTGGTGAAGGACTGGACGGCGCTGCTGGCCCGGCAGGACAAGACCTCCCGCGAGGTGCTCGCGGGCACGGCCTGAGACCCCCGGCGCCCGTCAGGGCTGGTGGGACTCCGCGCTCGGGATGAAGCGGCCGGTGCAGGTGGGCACGCTGTCCTTGCCGTTCTTCTTCGGCAGGGCGGCGCAGACGAAGACGGAGCCGTCGTCCGGGGCCGCGATCAGCGGGGTGTAGACGTCCCGGTCGAAGTGGACGACGTCGGCCTGGGCGGCGCCGTCGGAGTTGTTGACGACGACGGTGGCGCCGACCTCGGCGAAGGAGATGCGGCCCCAGGCGGCCTTGCAGGCGCGGCTGTAGCGGAGCTCGATGACGAGGTCCTTGGGGATGGAGCCGGTGCGGACGGTGACCGCGTCGGCGCCGCAGTTCATCTTCTTCGGGTCCCGGCCCTCGCACTTGGTGAGGGTGCAGCCGGTGGCCGGGCCCGCGACCTTCACCGCGGGCTTGGGCTTGACCGGCGGCTCGTCGGAGCCGGAGAGGGTGAAGGCCGCGTACCCGCCCGCGCCCGCCACCAGGAGGACGGCGAGGACGAGCGAGATCCACAGGGTGCGGCGGCTCCTGGGCGGCGCGGCCTCGTCCGGGGCGTCCGCCCCGTCGGGTTCGGCCTCCGGCGCCCCGCGCCGGGCCTCCTCCTCGTCCCAGAGGGCGAGCAGCGGCGCCGGGTCGGCCTCGCACAGCTTCGCGAGGCTCTCGACCGCGTCGCGCGGCGGGAACTGCTTGCCGTTGACCCACCGTTCCCACGACGACTTGGCGTAGTGGGTCTTCTCGCTGAGCTGGGCGAAGCTGCACCCCGACGCCTTCTTCAGCGCGAGCAGCTCGCCAGCAAGGTCCGTGACCGACCCCGCACGGTCCATTGTGACCGATTCCCCCCGATATGCATGCCCATGCCAGTCATGGACGTGGACATACTAGAGCCGGTCGAACAACCGGTTTTACATGCATCGCGCATGGATCAACGAGGCGGTCAGCCGCAGCAGTCGGGCTCCAGCCCGCGCGGCAGCCGCTCACCGCCGAAGACCGCGACCGTGGCCTCGTCGCCGCCGAGCGCCGCCACCGCGAGCAGCAGCGAACCGGAGGTCCAGGTGGTCTGCTCCTCCGGCCAGACCGCGCGGTCGCCCTCGAAGACGTACCCCGTCCAGTAGTCGCCGCCGGCGGCCCGCAGGTGCCGGATGGACTGGAGGATCTCCAGGGCCCGGTCCGACTCCCCCATCGCCCAGAGGGTCAGGGCCAGTTCACAGCTCTCGCCGCCGGTCACCCACGGGTTGGGCAGCACGCAGCGCACCCCGAGGCCCGGCACGACGAAGTCGTCCCACCGCTCGTCGATCCGCTCCTTGGCCTCCGCCCCGGTCACCGCGCCGCCGAGGACCGGGTAGTACCAGTCCATCGAGTAGCGGGACTTGTCGAGGAACCGCTCCGGGTGGCTGCGGATCGCGTGGCCGAGCGCGCCGGCCGCCAGCTCCCAGTCGGGCTGCGGCTCCTCGCGCTCGTCGGCGATGGCCAGGGCGCAGCGCAGCGCCTGGTGGATCGAGGAGCTGCCGGTGAGCAGCGCCTCGTCGACGGGGGTGCCGTCGGCCTCGCGCTTCCAGCCGATCTCGCCGCCCGGCCGCTGGAGCCCCAGGACGAACCCGACGGCCGCCTGGACCACCGGCCACATGCGGTCGAGGAAGACGTCGTCGCCGGTCGACAGGTAGTGGTGCCAGACGCCGACGGCGACGTACGCGACGAAGTTGGACTCCAGGCCGCGGTCGGTGACGTCCTCGGGGTCGCCGTCGCGGTAGGCCGCGTACCAGGAGCCGTCGGCGTTCTGGTGCCGGGCCAGCCACGCGTAGGCGCGGGCCGCGGCCTCGTGCTCGCCGGCGGTGTCCAGGGCCATGGCGGCCTCGGTGTGGTCCCACGGGTCCAGGTGGTGCCCGCGGAACCAGGGTATGGCGCCGTCCTCGCGCTGCGTCTCGAGGATGCGGGCCACCGTCTCGGCGGCCTCCTCGGCGGTCAGCACGCCCGGCAGGACGAGGTGCTGCGCCATCCGCTCGGGAGAGGTCACTTGGCGGCGTCCACGGGAAGGTGGGGCTTGGTCGCGTAGGCCACGAAGCTCTTGCCGACGACCGGGTTGAGCAGCTGCTCGGCGACCCGGGTCACGGCGGGCTTCTTCATGATGTCCCAGACCAGCAGCTTGTGGTACGCCTTCACCGGCAGCGCCTTGTCGTTGTCGACGCCGAAGGCGCACTTCAGCCACCAGTACGGGGCGTGCAGGGCGTGCGCGTGGTGGGTGCCGTACGGCCTGAGGCCGGCCTGGCGCATCTTGGCGAGCAGCTCGTCGGCCTTGTAGATGCGGATGTGGCCGCCCTCGACCTCGTGGTACGCGTCGGAGAGCGCCCAGCAGACCTTCTCGGGGCCGTAGCGGGGGACGGTGACGGCGATCCGGCCGCCCGGCTTGAGGACCCGGACCATCTCGGCGAGGACGCCCTTGTCGTCCGGGATGTGCTCCATGACCTCGGAGATGATGACGACGTCGAAGGACTCGTCGGGGAACGGCAGGTTGAGCGCGTCCCCCTCCATCGCGGTGGCGCTCGCGCCGGCCGGGGCCTCGCCGGCCTCCTTCATCGCCGCGAACCACTTGGCGACCTCGCGGATCTCCTCGGCGTTCTGGTCGAGGGCCACCACCTGGGCGCCGCGCCGGTAGCACTCGAAGGCGTGCCGGCCGCCGCCACAGCCCAGGTCGAGCACGCGGTCGCCGGGGGCGAGCGGGAAGCGGGTGAAGTCGACGGTCAGCACGGGTTCCTGCTTTCGCGGTGGAGGGAGGCCTGCGCGCCCTGCGCGGCGATCGCCGCACGGTACAGCTCGGCCGTGCCCTGGGCGGCCCGCGCCCAGGTGAAGCGCTGGAGGACCCGCTCGCGGCCCGCCGCGCCGAGCCGGGCGCCGAGGTCCGGATCGGCGAGGACCCGGCCGAGGGCCGCGGCGAGCGCGCCCGCGTCGCCCGGGGGGACCGCCAGGCAGGTCTCGCCGTCGGCTCCCGCGACCTCGGGGATCGCGCCGCCGGTGGTGGCGACCAGGGGGGTGCCGGTGGCCATGGCCTCGGCGGCGGGCAGCGAGAAGCCCTCGTACAGGGACGGGACGCAGGCGACCCGGGCGGAGCGGTAGAGGTCGACGAGCTCGGCGTCGGTGACGCCCTTGACGAACTCGACGGCGCCCTCCAGGCCGTACCGCTCGATGGCCTGGGCGACCGGTCCGTCCTCGGCGCGCTTGCCGACGACGACGAGGTGGGCGTCCGGGCGCTCGGTGCGCAGCTTGGCGAGCGCCTCGATCAGGTGGACCAGGCCCTTGAGCGGGACGTCGGCGCTGGAGGTGGTGACGATCCGGCCGGGGATCTCGGCGACGGACGGGTCGGGCGACCAGAGGTCGGTGTCGGCGCCGATGTGGACCACGCCGATGCGGTCCTCGCGGACGCCGAGGTGTTCGACGATCTCCTGGCGGGAGGTGCCGGAGACGGTGAGGACGGAGGGCAGCCGGCGGGCGACGCGCTTCTGCATGCGGGTGAAGGCGTACCAGCGGCGGACGGAGGCGCGGCGCTTCCAGTCGGCGGCGGCGTCGAGCTCCAGTTGCCGGTCGACGGTGATCGGGTGGTGGATCGTGGTCACCAGCGGGGCGCCGAGGGCGCGCGGGCCGCCGAGGAGTCCGTACCCGAGGGTCTGGTTGTCGTGGATGACGTCGAAGTCGCCGCGGCGGGCGGCGAGGGCGCGGCGGGCGCGCAGCGAGAAGGTCAGCGGCTCCGGGAAGCCGCCGGTCCACATGGTGGCGACCTCCAGACCGTCGATCCAGTCCCGGTACTCGTCGCGCTTCGGGGTGCGGAACGGGTCGGGCTGGCGGTAGAGGTCGAGGCTGGCGATCTCGGTGAGCGGGACGCCCTCGTCGAGCGTGGGGTACGGCTGGGAGCCGAGCACCTCGACGCTGTGGCCGAGCCGGGCGAGCTCGCGGGACAGGTGCCGGACGTAGACGCCCTGGCCGCCGCAGAACGGGTTCCCCTTGTACGTGAGGAGAGCGATCCGCAACGGACCGTCACCGCCCGGCGTGACACCCTGCCGGGGGCTTGCCTCTATGGCCTCCGCGGTCATGTGCGACCCCCTTCGAGCGTGTATTTCGCGGGAGCGTAACCGCCCGCGCTAATCTAGAACAAGTTACAGACTTGATCGTTCATGATCTTCTGGCTTGATCTTCTTGATCCTTCAAGGAGCACAGAATCTACCGGCTGGTAGCTCCGCCGTGAGAAGCCGGATCAGGTGATTCGCGCCACGGCCGGAGCCCCGCGATACTGTCGCTCCTTCACCGCACGGAACGGGGCCTCATGACCGTGGAAGACAGACCGTCGTCGCCGCCTCTGACGGAGCGCCAGGAGGCGCGCCGACGGCGCATCCTCACCGCGAGCGCGCAGCTCGCCGGGCGGGGCGGGTTCGAGGCCGTGCAGATGCGGGAGGTGGCGGAGGCGGCCGGCGTCGCGCTCGGCACCCTCT
Organism: Streptomyces sp. NPDC093111; assembly: GCF_040683955.1. Taxonomy (NCBI): domain Bacteria; kingdom Bacillati; phylum Actinomycetota; class Actinomycetes; order Kitasatosporales; family Streptomycetaceae; genus Streptomyces; species Streptomyces sp. NPDC093111. The sequence goes on from NZ_JBFBNW010000012.1 coordinate 75,033, forward strand.
ACCGCTACTTCCCCTCCAAGATCCATCTGCTGGTCGCCACCATGCAGGACCAGCTCCAGCACATGCACACCACGCTCCGCAAGCGTCCCCCGGCGGGCGCGGACCCGGCCCAGAGGGTGGCCGAAACCCTGATGCGGGCCTTCCGGGCGCTCCAGCGCGAACCGCAGCTCGCGGACGCGATGGTCCGCGCGCTGACCTTCGCGGACCGGAGCGTGAGCCCCGAGGTCGACACGGTGTCCCGGCTGACCACGGCGATCATCCTGGACGCCATGGGGACCGAGCACCCGACGCCCTCGCAGCTCTCGGCGGTGCGGGTGATCGAGCACACCTGGCACTCGGCGCTGATCACCTGGCTTTCGGGGCGCGCCTCGATCGCACAGGTGAAGATCGACATCGAGACGGTCTGCCGGCTGATCGACCTGACCGCGCCGGGGGCCGGCGAGGCCCCCGGGCGCGGCTGACCCCCGGGGGGTCAGGCCTTCTTGCCCTGCGTCCTGCTCTTCTCGACGTCGGCCTTGAACAGCTCCTCGCACGCGGGAGACGTGTCGCTGGCGATGAACATCACCATCTTGAACTCGCCCATGGTGTGCTCGCTGGCCTTCAGCTTCCACCGGCTCTTGGTGAGGGGCACGATCCTGGACTCGCCCTGGTCGATGCCCTGCCCCTCCTTCCAGCCGCCCTTGCCGAGCGCGTCCAGCGTGTCCGTGTAGGACTTCTTGGGGTTCACGGCCTTCTCGGTGTCGGGCGACCAGGAGACCATGCAGTTCTCCAGGCCGGGCGGCACGTCGTCGCCGGTCGCGTCCTGGGTGAAGCCCGCGGCCGTGGCGGCGGCCTCGATCTCCTTCTTCACCGCGGCGGCCGACAGACCTCCCTCGGCCGACGGGGCAGACGGAGCCGCCGTGGCCCCCGAACCCCCCTTGCCCGGCGCCCCCTTGCCGGCGTCGCCGCCCTGCCCACTGCACCCCGCGACCAGCAGCACCACACCGGCGGCCACCGACCCGGCCACCCACCTCGCCTTGCGCACGACTCTCCCGATTCCCCGTGCACGAGGGCCCGTTGCCCCCGTGATCAAAGGAGTAGTTTTGCACGTGGGAACGGCGGGGGCGGACCGGACCGGGGGCCGGCCCCCGGAAGCCCGGGGCCCGGCCGGTGTGCCGCGCGGCGCCTAGTCCTCGGGAGGGAATACCGGCTCCCCACCGTCCACCAGGGTGATCGAGATGGCCTCAACCGGGCAGCCTTCCGCCGCCGCCAGGACCCGTTCGTTGGCGTCGAGTTCGCCCTCGCGCGGGTGGGACTGGCGGGCGGTGTCCAGACGGAAGCCCTGGGGGGCGTGGTTGACGCACATGCCCGAGCCGATGCAGACCGTGCGGTCGACCTCGACGTGCCAGCGGTCGCCCATCACGCGCCACCGGGCCCCTCGTAGCCCGCCGGCAGGTGGATCATCTTGTGCTCCAGGTACTCCCCCAGGCCCTCGGGCCCGAACTCGCGGCCGACGCCGGAGTTCTTGTAGCCGCCGAAGGGGCCGAGCATGTCGAGGCTGAAGGTGTTGACGTTGAAGGTGCCGGTGCGGACCCGGCGGGCGAAGTCGACGCCGTGCTCGACGTCGCCGGTCCACACGCTGCCGCTGAGGCCGTAGTCGGAGTCGTTCGCGACCCGCAGGGCCTCGTCCTCGTCCCCGTACGGCAGGAGGCAGATGACCGGGCCGAAGATCTCCTCGCGGGCGATCCGCATGGAGTTGTCGACGCCGCCGAAGAGGGTCGGCTCGACGTACCAGCCGCGCTCCAGGCCGGCCGGACGTCCGCCGCCGGTCAGGACCTTGGCGCCCTCGGCCTGGCCGATGGAGATGTAGTCGAGGGAGCGCTGCTGCTGGCGGCGGGCGACGAGCGGGCCGACCTGGGTGGCGGGGTCGAGCGGGTCGCCGACCACGAGCGCGCCGGCCGCCGCGGCGAACGCCTCGGCGATCTCCTCGTAGCGGGCGCGCGGCGCGAGGATGCGGGTCTGGGCCACGCAGGCCTGCCCGTTGTTCATCCAGGCGGCGGGGACGATCCCGGCGACGGCCGCGTCGAGGTCGGCGTCGGGCAGGATCACGGCGGCGGACTTGCCGCCGAGTTCGAGGGTGACGCGGGTGAGGTTGCGCGCGGCGACCTCCATCACGCGCTTGCCCGCCGCGACCGAGCCGGTGAAGGACACCTTGTCGACGCCGGGGTGCGCCACCAGGTACTCGCTGACCTCGCGGTCGGCCGGCAGGATCGAGAGCACGCCCTCCGGCAGCCCGGCCTCGGCCGCGATCTCGCCGAGGATGTACGAGTCGAGGGGCGACTCCGGCGAGGGCTTGAGGATCACGGTGCAGCCGGCCAGCAGCGCGGGCCCCAGCTTGGCGGCGGCGGTGAACTGCGGCACGTTCCACGGCACGACCGCCGCGACCACCCCGACCGGCTCGCGCCGCACCAGCAGCGGGCCGAGGACCCCGGCGCGCCGCTCCTCGTACGCGTAGGAGCGGGCCACGGTGATCGCCGAGTCCCACACCATCATCGCGCCGAGCGCCTGGGCGAGGACGGACCAGGAGTACGGGGAGCCGTTCTGCGCGCTGATCGAGCGGGCGATCTCCTCGTGCCGGACCGCGATGGCGTCCTTGATCCGCCCGACGACCTCGATCCGCTCCTCCAGCGTCATCCGCGGCCAGGGCCCCGCGTCGAAGGCCCGGCGGGCGGCGGCGACGGCCCGGTCCACATCGGCCTCGGCGGCATGCGGGACGCGGCCGATGACCTCCTCGGTATGGGGGGAGACGACCTCGATGACCTCGCTGCCGAGCGGGTCGGTCAACTCGCCGCCGATGAACAGTTTTCCGTGCTCCACAAGCTCGGTCATGACCGACTGCCTCCCGGAACCACGCGCCGATGCCGATATCTGATCGCCGATATCTGACTGTGTTTCAGAACTGATACCAGTTCTAGTTCTGCTTGGCCAGACTCGGGACGGCGGGCATGCCGGGGCCCGCCGGTCTAGAATTTGAGACGGAGCGGAAGAACCCGCGGCCGCGCACGCGCTCCGGCCGCCGACGTCACCCTCCCCCCACGCCCCGGAGGAGCACCATGCGTACCCTCGCGCGCTCACATCCGCACCGGGCCCGGCGCCTGACGGCCGCCGCGGTCTCGTCCGTCGCCGCGGTCGCCCTGCTCGTGCCGACGACCGCCTCGGCGGCGCCCGCGCCGGCCGCGCAGCCCGCACCCGAGAGCGTCTCCGTCGTCACGAAGGCGCCCGACTCCTTCCTCTTCCAGTACACCTTCAACGGGCACCTGAAGATCGGCGGCGGCAACTTCACCGTCGACGGCCCGGTCACCCTCTACGTCAAGCTCAACAACGGCACGATCATGTTCCGCCAGACGGTCATCGCACGGACGCACCCCATCACCCCCGGCGGCGCGATCTACGTGGAGACCACGATCAGTTCACCCTGCGCCCCCGGCAACAACGGCTACGCCCGCGCCTTCGACCGCACCACCCAGACCTGGTCGCCGCGGCTGCCCGTGCCGGTGTGCCAGCGGATCGACTGATCCACCCCCTCGCGCCATTCCTCCCTCCCCCACTATTCTGACGCTGCGTCAGTTCTCGTTATAGTGCTGCGACAAGCCGTACCGGCACGCAGAGACGAGGGCGCTCATGACGCAGCCGACCGACCAGGTGACCGAGCACGGCGGAGGCGTCTGGTCGCTGCGGGTGCCCATCCCCGACAACCCCCTCGGTCACACCCTCGTGCACGTCCTCGACACCGACCGCGGGCCCGTCCTCGTCGACACCGGCTGGGACGACCCCGCCTCCTGGCACGAACTCACCACCGGACTCGGCGTGCTGGGCATCGGCATCCAGGACGTCCACGGGGTCGTCGTCACCCACCACCACCCCGACCACCACGGCCTCTCCGGCCGGGTCCGGGAGGAGTCCGGCGCCTGGATCGCCATGCACGCCGCCGACATCGCCGTCGTCCGCCGCACCAGCAGCGCCGAACCCGGCAGCTGGCTCGACTACCTGGCCCGCAAACTGGCCGCCGTCGGCGCCCCCGAGGAGCACACCGCCCCGCTGCTCGCCGCCCGCGCGGCCGGCCGGCTGCGCACCCTGCCCGGCCTCTCCTCCGCCCTGCCCGACCGGGAGATCGTCCCCGGCGAACTGCTCGACCTCGCCGGCCGCAGGCTGCGCGCCGTCTGGACCCCCGGCCACACCCCCGGCCACGTCTGCCTCCACCTGGAGGAGGCCCACCCGGCCGGGCTGCCCGGCCACGGCCGGCTCTTCTCCGGCGACCACCTGCTGCCCGGGATCAGCCCGCACATCGGCCTGTACGAGGACCCCGACGAGGCCACCGCCGCCGACCCCCTCGGCGACTACCTCGACTCCCTCGAACGCATCGGCCGGCTCGGCGTCGCCGAAGTCCTCCCCGCCCACCAGTACGCCTTCCCCGACGCCGCCCGCCGGGTCCGCGAGCTCCTCGACCACCACGAGGAACGCCTCGCCGGACTGCACGCCCTCCTCGCCACCCCCCTCACCCCCTGGCAGCTCGCCGAACGCATGGAGTGGAACCGCCCCTGGGAGCTCATCCCGCACGGCTCCCGCAACATCGCCGTCAGCGAGGCCGAGGCCCACCTCCGGCGCCTGGTGAAACTGGGCCGCGCCGAGTCCGTCCCCGGCACCGACCCGGTGGCCTACCAGGCGGTCTGAGCCACCCGTCCACGCTCCCGGTGTGACCCACGGCGCCCCGGGCCGGGCCGGCGCGGCCGGTAGAGTGGGCGGTCGTCGTCATGCCCGTACAGGGGGAAGCCGGTGGGAATCCGGCACTGACCCGCAGCCGTGAGCCACCTCCAGGTGGCGAGTCGGAATGCCCGGTACGGGACGTGAGCGCCGGCACCGTCGAGGAATACGGCGCCGGAGGCCGGCTCCCCGGGTGCTGGTGTCCGGTGCCCGCAGGAGAGGGACCCATGATCAGCGTTCGCCGTGTCGCCGCCGCACTCGCGGCCGGTGCCGTGCTCAGCACCACCGCCGCCGGAGTGGCCGCCGCCGCACCCTCGCCGACGCCGACGCCCGCGAAGATCCCCGCCGGCCTGTACGGCACGAGCGACCCGACCTACGACGGCGTCTGGCGCCAGTCGCTGGCCTTCCTCGCCCAGCGCACCTCCGGCATCCAGCCCGCCGACCAGGCCGTCGACTGGCTGCTCGGCCAGCAGTGCGACTCCGGCGCCTTCGCCTCGTACCGCCCCGACCCGGCCAAGCCCTGCGACGCCAAGACGATGCTCGACAGCAACGCCACCGCCGCCGCCGTGCAGGCCCTCGCCGCCGTCCGGCGCCAGTCCCACGCCCCCGAGAAGGCCGAGAAGGCCGCCAAGGCGGGCACCGCCTGGCTCAAGAGCGTGCAGAACAAGGACGGCGGCTGGAGCTACGTCCCCGGCGGGCCCAGCGACGCCAACTCCACCTCCGTCGTCATCAGCGCCTTCGTCGCCGCCGGCGAGCGCCCCGGCGACGTGAGGTCCGCCGACGGCAGGAACCCGTACGACGCCCTCCTCACCTTCGCCCTGCCCTGCACGGACAAGGAAGGCGCCGGCGCCTTCGCCTACCAGCCCGACAAGGCCGGCAAGCTGTTCGCGAACGCCGACGCCACCGCCGCCGCCACCCTCGGCGGACTCGGCAAGAGCATCACCGCCCGCGGCACCCAGCCCGAGCAGCCCCCCGTCTGCAAGGACCTGCCGAAGCCGACCGCCGACCGGGCCGCGCTCAACGGCGCCTCCTACCTCGCCGCCCAGCTCGCCAAGACCGGCCACCTCACCGTCCCGCCGATGCCCGGCGCCTCCGAGACCGCCGAGCTCCCCGACTACGGCAACACCGCCGACGCCGTCGTCGCGCTCGCCGCGGCCGGCGCGAAGAAGGAAGCCGCCGGCGCCCTGGCCTGGCTGGAGAAGAACTCCCCCCAGTGGGCCGCGACCAGCGGCCCCGCCGCCTACGCCCAGCTGGTCTTCGCCGCGCACGCCATGGACACCGACCCGCGCAGCTTCGGCAGCGCCGACCTCCTGGAGCAGCTGAACGCCACCGGGCCCGCCCCCAAGGCGCCGGACAACTCGCAGGCGTCCACCACCGCCGACGACGACGAGTCCGGCTTCGACCTGTGGTGGATCATCGGCATCGGCATGGTCGTCGGCGTCGGTGTCGGCTTCCTCCTGAGCGGCCGCAAGAAGTGAGGGCCCGCACCGGTCTCGCCGGTGGCGCGGCCGGCCTCCTGATGCTGCTGGCCGCCGCGCCCGCCCAGGCCGCCGGCTACCGCTACTGGTCCTTCTGGGAGGCCGGGGGCAAGGACGGCGGCTGGGCCTACGCCACCCAGGGCCCGGCGACCGCCCGGCCCGCCGACGGCGACGTCATCGGCTTCCGCTTCGCCGTCAGCAAGGACTCCGCCGACGCCTCGAAGCCCTCCGCCGCGCCCGCGTTCGGGCAGATATGCGGGGACGTGAAGAAGGCGGAGAAGGCCGACGGCAGCAAGCGGATCGCGGTCGTCATCGACTTCGGCGGCCCCCTCGACGCCCCGCCCGGCGAGACCCCGCCGGCGAAGGCGCTCAAGGTCGGCTGCCCCCAGGTCCGCGAGGACGCCACCGCCGCCGAGGTGCTCGCCGCGGTCGCCAAACCGCTGCGGTACGACACCAACGCCCTGCTCTGCGGCATCGCCGGCTACCCGGCGAAGGGCTGCGGCGAACAGGTCGCGGCCACCCCGGACGCCGCCGCGTCCCGGCCCGCCGCACAGCCGTCCGGGACACTCGACGCCGCCCCCGGGGACTCCGGCGGCCCCTCCTTCGGGCTCGTGACGGGCGGCGCCGCCGTGCTGCTCCTCGGCATCGCCGGCGTCTGGCAGGCCCGCCGCCGCCGCGGATGACCCGCCCGAACCGGCTGCGCGCCCCCGAGGCGAACCGCTCGAACGCCCTGCACCCCGGAGCCTGGTGGCTCTGGGCGCTCGGCCTCGCCGTGGCCGCCTCCCGCACCACCAACCCGCTGCTCCTCGGCCTGATCGTCGGCGTCGCGGGCTACGTCGTCGCGGCCCGCCGCACCGACGCGCCCTGGGCCCGCTCGTACGGCGCCTTCGTCAAGCTGGGCCTGTTCGTCGTCGCCCTGCGCCTGGTGTTCTCGCTGGTCCTCGGCTCGCCGATCCCCGGCGAGCGGCTGCTGTTCACGCTGCCCGAGGTGCCGCTGCCCGACTGGGCCCAGGGCGTCCGGATCGGCGGCCGGGTCACCGCCGAACAACTCGTCTTCGCCCTGTACGACGGGCTGAAACTGGCGACCCTGCTCATCTGCGTGGGCGCGGCGAACGCGCTCGCCAACCCGGCGCGGCTGCTCAAGTCGCTGCCGGGCGCGCTGTACGAGGTGGGGGTCGCCGTCGTCGTCGCGATGACCTTCGCGCCGAACATGGTCGCCGACGTCGTCCGGCTGCGCACCGCCCGGCGGCTGCGCGGCCGCCCCACCGGCGGGGTGCGGGCCCTGCTCCAGATCGGCCTTCCGGTCCTGGAGGGCGCCCTCGAACGCTCGGTGGCCGTGGCCGCCTCCATGGACGCGCGCGGCTACGGCCGGACCGCCCGGGTACCGCCCGCCGTACGGCGCACCACCGCCGTCCTCACCCTCGGCGGGCTGCTCGGCGTGTGCGCCGGATCGTACGGGCTGCTCGCCGCGCAGGGCGCCGGGTACGGGCTGCCGCTGCTCGCCGCCGGGCTCCTCGCGGCCGTCGCGGGGCTGCGGCTCGGCGGGCGGCGGGCCGCCAGGACCCGCTACCGGCCCGACCGCTGGGGCGTCCGGGCCTGGCTGGTCGCCGCCTCCGGCATCGCCGTCGCCGTCGCGATGATCTGGGCGGCGTCGGCCGACCCCGAGGCGCTCCGCCCCGGCGTCGTCCCCCTCCGGGCGCCCGAGCTGCCGCTGTGGCCCGCCGTGTCCGTGCTGCTCGGCCTGCTCCCCGCCTTCGTGGCCCCCGTTCCGAAGGAGACCTCCCGATGATCCGCTTCGAGAACGTGTCGGTGACCTACGACGCCGCCGCCGCGCCCACCCTGAGCGGGCTCGACCTGACCGTGCCCGAGGGCGAGCTCGTGCTGCTCGTCGGTCCCTCGGGGGTCGGCAAGTCGACCCTCCTGAACGCGGTGTCCGGGCTCGTCCCCCACTTCACCGGCGGGACCCTGCGCGGCCGGGTCACCGTCGACGGGCGCGACACCCGCACCCATCCGCCCCGCGAGCTCGCCGACCTGGTCGGCACGGTCGGGCAGGACCCGCTCGCCCACTTCGTCACCGACACCGTCGAGGACGAGCTGGCCTACGGCATGGAGTCCCTGGGCCTCGCCCCCGCCGTCATGCGGCGGCGGGTCGAGGAGGTCCTGGACCTGCTGGGCCTGAACGAACTCCGCGACCGGCCCATCGCCACGCTCTCCGGCGGGCAGCAGCAGCGCGTCGCGATCGGCTCCGTGCTCACCCCGCACCCCAAGGTCCTCGTCCTCGACGAGCCGACCTCCGCGCTCGACCCGTCGGCCGCGGAGGACGTCCTCGCCGTGCTCCAGCGGCTCGTCCACGACCTCGGCACGACCGTCCTCATGGCGGAGCACCGCCTGGAGCGGGTCGTCCAGTACGCCGACCAGGTCCTCCTCCTCCCCGACGGCGTCCTCGGCGCCCCCGCCGACCTCATGGCCGTCTCGCCGGTCCACCCGCCGGTGGTCGCGCTGGGGCGGCTGGCCGGGTGGGACCCGCTGCCGCTGTCGGTACGGGACGCGCGACGGGCGGCGGGGGCGCTGCGGGAGCGGTTGGCGGGGGCACATCCAGCCCCGCCGGCGTTTGAGGCGCGGGGGTCCGGGGGCGGAGCCCCAGGGCCGGGCCGCGAGCCCGAGGCGCCTGCGGCGGGCCCTGCTCCCCACCCCGCCCCTTCCCGAACCGGGGCTCCGCCCCGGGCCCCGCTTTCGGGGCTCCGCCCCGGACCCCGGTCCTCAAACGCCGGACGGGCTGAAATTGCAGCCCCGCCGGCGCTTGAGGCGCGGGGGTCCGGGGGCGGAGCCCCGGGGGCGCCTGCGGCGGGGCTGGATTTCCCAGCCCGCCCGGCGCTTGAGGGCACGGCCGCAGGCCGTACGGGGGCCCGGGGGCAGGCCCCCGGTTTCGGGAAGGGGCGGGGTGGGGGACTCTCCCTCTTCCGGCGGCGGCGCGCCCGCCCCGCCCCCGTCGCCCCCGGCCTGCCCCTCGTCGACATCGACCGCCTCGCCGTCCGCCGCGGCCGCGTCGAGGCCCTGCGGCAGGTGACGCTCCAGGTCGCCGCCGGCGAGACCGTGGCGCTGATGGGGCGGAACGGGGCGGGGAAGTCGACGCTGCTCGGGACGCTCGTCGGGATGATCGCGCCGGCTTCCGGCAGCGTCCGGGTCGCCGGGCTCACCCCGCACGCCACGGACCCGCGGGCCCTGATCCGGCAGGTGGGGCTCGTCCCGCAGGAGCCGCGGGACCTGCTGTTCGCGGACACGGTGGCCGCCGAGTGCGCCGCCGCCGACACGGACGCGGGCGCGGCGCCGGGGAGCTGCCGGGCGCTGGTGTCGGAGCTGCTGCCGGGCGTCGCGGACGGGACGCATCCGCGGGACCTGTCGGAGGGGCAGCGGCTGACGCTCGCGCTCTCCGTGGTGCTGACGGCCCGCCCGCCGCTGCTGCTGCTCGACGAGCCGACCCGCGGTCTGGACTACGCGGCGAAGGCGCGTCTGGTGGCGCGGCTGCGCGGGCTCGCGGCCGAGGGGCACGCGATCGTGCTGGCCACGCACGACGTGGAGCTGGCGGCGGAGCTGGCGCACCGGGTGGTGATCGTGGCGGGCGGCGAGGTGGTCGCGGACGGCCCGACGGCCGAGGTCGTGGTGTCCTCGCCCGCGTTCTCGCCGCAGGTCGCGAAGGTCCTCGCGCCCCAGCCGTGGCTCACCGTCGAACAGGTGGAGGCGGCGCTGTGAGCGCGCGGCCGATCCGGCTGGGCGCCCGTTCGGTCGTCGCCCTGGTCCTGGTGTCCGTCGTCGGGCTGATCGCGGTCGGCTGGCCGCTGTTCGCCGCCCGGGGCTCGGCGCTGACCGACCACGCCGCCGACGCCCCGTGGTTCTTCGCCCTGCTGCTGCCGCTGCTCATCGCGGTCGTGGTGGCGACGATCGCGGACTGCGGGATGGACGCGAAGGCGGTGGCGATGCTGGGCGTGCTGGCGGCCGTGGGGGCGGCGCTGCGCCCGCTGGGGGCGGGGACGGCCGGTCTGGAGCCGATGTTCTTCCTGATGGTGCTGAGCGGCCGGGTGCTGGGGCCGGGCTTCGGCTTCGTGCTGGGCGCGGTCACGATGTTCGCGTCGGCCCTGCTCACGGGCGGGGTGGGGCCGTGGATGCCGACGCAGATGCTGGCGATGGGCTGGTTCTCGATGGGCGCGGGGCTGCTGCCGGGGCGGGTGCGGGGGCGGGGCGAGCTGCTGATGCTCTCCGCGTACGGCTTCGTGGCGGCCTTCGCGTACGGCACGGTCACCAATCTGTACGGCTGGGTGACGGTCGGCGGCCTGGCGCACGGCATCTCGTTCGAGCCGGGGGCGCCGGTGCACGAGAACCTGGTCCGGTTCCTGGCGTACGTGGTCGCGACCTCCGTCGGCTGGGACCTCGGGCGGGCCGTCCTCACCGTGGTGCTGACGCTGACCGTCGGCGGCACCCTCCTGAAGGCGCTCCGGCGGGCCACGCGGCGGGCGAACTTCGAGGCCCAGGTCACATTCGAGGCCCCGGAGAGGGCCCTGGCGGGTGAGGCGCCTCATAGGACCCACGTCACGTACGACGGGAAATAGTAGAGGGTTCAGGGTGGGTCAAATGCCCCCATACGCGGGTTCTACCTGCGGAAAGGGGGCAGAGCTCGCGCCGGGACCTGTGGGCGAGGTCCGAACCTTCCTCGTACTGGGGGTGATTGCGCCGCCGTCCGGGGTTTGCTTCTCTGGTGGACGTCGCCAGGCAGCCGGTGCTCATCGCAACGGCACGGCCGGCCGGTTCCCCCCAGTCCCCGGGTCTCCCGGGCTCTGGTTCCGGCATGCCGAAACCCCTGGCGCGGCCCAAGTCCCCGACGTTAGGAATGACGTTTTGTTCCGCTCGATCGCCACTCGTGCCAACTCCCGCAAGAAGACCTTCGCCGTTTCGGCCGCGGTGCTGCTCGGCGCCTCCGGTGCGGTGCTCGGCACGACGGGTACGGCTTCCGCCGCCACCCCCCAGGAGCTTGCCCGGCAGATCGTCCCGGCGGCCCAGTACGCGTCCTTCAGCAAGATCGTCGAGCACGAGTCCGGCTGGAACCACACCGCCACCAACTCCTCCAGCGGCGCCTACGGCCTGGTCCAGGCCCTGCCCGGCTCGAAGATGTCCTCGGCCGGTTCCGACTGGAAGACCAACCCCGCCACGCAGATCAAGTGGGGTCTGGACTACATGAACGAGCGCTACGGTTCCCCGAACGGCGCCTGGAACTTCTGGCAGTCGCACGGCTGGTACTAAGAGTCACCACGCCGCACCGCGCAGACCCGCAAGGCCCCGCCCTCCGCACGGAGGGGCGGGGCCTGCGGCGTTTCCGGGGTGCGGTCAGCCGGTCACAGGCGCTGGATGATCGTCCCGGTGGCGAGCGCGCCGCCCGCGCACATGGTGATCAGGGCGAACTCCTTGTCGGTGCGTTCCAGCTCGTGCAGGGCGGTGGCGATGAGCCGGGCGCCGGTGGCGCCGACGGGGTGGCCCAGCGCGATGGCGCCGCCGTTGACGTTGACCTTCCCCAGGTCCTGGTCGAAGACCTGCGCCCAGCTGAGCACGACCGAGGCGAAGGCCTCGTTGATCTCGACGAGGTCGATGTCCTTGAGGGACATCCCGGCCTTGCCGAGCACCGCGCGGGTCGCGTCGACGGGGCCGTCGAGGTGGTAGTGCGGGTCGGCGCCGACCAGGGCCTGGGCGACGATCCGGGCGCGCGGGCGCAGTTTGAGGGCGCGGGCCATGCGCTTGGAGGCCCACATGATCGCGGAGGCGCCGTCGGAGATCTGCGAGGAGTTGCCGGCGGTGTGGACGGCGGTCGGCATGACGGGCTTGAGCCGGCCGAGGCCCTCCATGCTGGTGTCGCGCAGGCCCTCGTCGCGGTCGACGAGCCGCCACATGCCGTGGCCGGCGGCCTGCTCCTCCTCGGTGGTCGGGACCTGGACGGCGAAGGTCTCGCGCTTGAACCGCTCCTCGGACCAGGCGACGGCGGCCCGCTCCTGGGAGAGCAGGCCGAGGGAGTCGACCCGCTCGCGGGTGAGGCCGCGGCGGCGGGCGATGCGCTCGGCCGCCTCGAACTGGTTGGGCAGGTCGACGTTCCACTCGTCCGGCCAGGGCTTGCCGGGGCCGTGCTTGGAGCCGGAGCCGAGCGGGACGCGGGACATCGCCTCGACGCCGCAGCTGATGCCGATGTCGATGGCGCCGGCCGCGACCATGTTGGCGACCATGTGGCTGGCCTGCTGCGAGGAGCCGCACTGGCAGTCGACGGTGGTGGCGGCGGTCTCGTACGGGAGGCCCATGGTGAGCCAGGCGGTGCGGGCGGGGTTCATGGACTGCTCGCCGGCGTGGGTGACCGTGCCGCCGACGATCTGCTCGACGCAGTCGGCGTGGATGCCGGTGCGTCCGAGGAGCTCACGGTAGGTCTCGCCGAGGAGGTAGGCGGGGTGCAGGTTGGCGAGCGCGCCTCCGCGCTTGCCGATGGGGGTGCGTACGGCTTCGACGATGACGGGTTCCGCGGCCATGAGCTCGTCCTCTCCTCGCCCGCCCGGGGTGTCCCGGCACCCCGGTGCGGGCTCACATCCGGAACTGGTACGCGTTCTAGTTCTGAGTGCAGTCTTATGACTGCTACCGCGGGTACGCAAGGGTCCGGAACGCAACAGTTCCCGCGCCATGCCTTGCCTCTTGTAGAACTCGTTACTACCTTTCCCGGCAACTTCTGATGGGCCGTCAGACAATGGACTGACAGGATCAGACAAGGACGTGTTGCCGATGCCGTGCCCTCACCTCTCCGAAGGGTTCGACGCCACCGACCCCGATCTGCTCCAGGACCGGATACCCCATCCGGAGTTCGCCCAGCTGCGGCAGACCGCGCCCGTCTGGTGGTGCGCCCAGACCCCCGGCCTCACCGGCTTCGCCGACGACGGCTACTGGGCGGTGACCCGGCACGCCGACGTCAGGTACGTCTCCACCCACCCCGAGCTGTTCTCCTCCAACGAGAACACCGCCGTCATCCGCTTCAACGAGCACATCTCGCGGGACCAGATCGAGGTCCAGAAGCTGATCATGCTCAACATGGACCCGCCCGAGCACAGCCGGGTCCGCCAGATCGTCCAGCGCGGCTTCACCCCGCGCGCCGTCCGGAGCCTGGAGACCGCCCTGCGCGACCGGGCCCGCTCCATCGTCGAGGAGGCGAAGGCCGCGGCCGGCGAGGGCGGCACCTTCGACTTCGTCACCAAGGTCGCCGTCGAGCTGCCGCTCCAGGCCATCGCCGAACTCATCGGCGTACCCCAGGAGGACCGGGCCCGGATCTTCGACTGGTCGAACAAGATGGTCGCGTACGACGACCCCGAGTACGCCATCACCGAGGAGATCGGCGCCGAGGCCGCGATGGAGCTCATCGGCTACTCGATGAACCTCGCCGCCAGCCGCAAGGAGTGCCCCGCCCAGGACATCGTCAGCCAGCTCGTCGCGGCCGAGGGACAGGGCAACCTCTCCTCCGACGAGTTCGGCTTCTTCGTGCTGCTCCTCGCCGTCGCCGGCAACGAGACCACCCGCAACGCCATCAGCCACGGCATGCACGCCTTCCTCACCCACCCCGAGCAGTGGGAGCGCTACAAGCGCGAGCGGCCCGCGACCGCCGCCGAGGAGATCGTCCGCTGGGCGACCCCCGTCGTCTCCTTCCAGCGGACCGCCACCCAGGACACCGAGCTCGGCGGGCAGCAGATCCGCAAGGGCGACCGGGTCGGCCTCTTCTACTCCTCCGCCAACAACGACCCCGAGGTCTTCGAGAACCCCGAGACCTTCGACATCGGCCGCGACCCCAACCCGCACCTCGGCTTCGGCGGCGGCGGACCGCACTTCTGCCTCGGCAAGTCCCTCGCCATCAAGGAGATCGAGCTGATCTTCGAGGCACTCGCCGACGAACTGCCCGACCTGACCCTCGCCGGCGACCCCCGCCGACTGCGGGCGGCCTGGCTGAACGGCATCAAGGAGCTCCAGGTCCGGGTGGCCTGAGCGCCCGCCGGAACCGGGTGGTCCACCCGCACGTCCGAACGGGCATGCGGGGGACACACCATCACCGGTTCACCAGACTGCTCACCATGCTCGTCGCGCTGCTCGCGCTCCAGGCCGGCTCGCTCGTCGCGCCGGCCTACGCGTGCGGCTGCGGCGCCATGATCCCGGGCCGCGGCGCCCGGATCGGCGTCGACCGCGAGACCTCGGCCGTGCACTGGGACGAGCGGACCCGCACCGAACGGATCGTCATGCGCTTCACCGTGCGCGGCGACGCCGACCAGGCCGCCTGGGTCATGCCCGTGCCGCACCGCGCCGACGTCCGACTCGGCGACCCCGCCCTGTTCGACGCCCTGGAACGGCTCACCGCACCCGCCTACCGGGACCGCGACCACTTCTGGCCCCGCTCCGGCGACTGGCCCTTCTCCTCCGGCGACACCGACGGCGTCGCCGGAGCCGCGCCGCCCACCGCCCGGGCCCCCGGCGTCGGCGTCGTCGGCCGCGAACGGCTCGGCCCCTTCGACGTGGCCCGCCTCACCGCCACCGACCCCGACGCGCTCGGCGACTGGCTGCACCGCAACGGCTTCGAACTCCCCGACCGGCTCGCCGCCGAACTGCGCCCGTACGTCGAGCGGAGATGGGAGTACGTCGCCGTCCGCCTCGCCCCCGAACAGGCCGGCGCACCCCTGCGCGGCGCCCTCGACCCGCTGCGGATCACCTTCGCCAACGACACCCCCGTCTACCCCATGCGCCTGTCCCGGCTGGCGCGGACCCCGCAGGCGCTCGACCTGTACGTGCTCTCCGGCCACCGCATGGAGCCGCGGGACCGCATCGGCGGCGACCGGCCCGCCGTCACCTTCGCCGGGACGCTCGACGCGCCCGACGGCGCCGTCGCCGAACTCACCGGCCGCGCCCCGGTCTTCCTCACCGCGGTCGAGCAGAGCTTCCCCGTCCCCGCCCGGATCGACGACGACCACACCCTCGTCCGCGCCGCCGCCGACACCCCGTACCGCACGGTGTACTACACCGACCGGCTGCTCACCCTCGGCGGCGTCCCGGCCTGGCTGCTCGCCCTCGGCGGGGCGGCCCTCCTGACCGTGGCGGGCGTCCTCGTGGCGGTGCGGGCCCGGCGCGCGAACGGCGGTGTACGTTCGGCCGCATGAGCAACGACCAGGATCAATGGACCGCCGTCGACCACTACTTCACCGAGCTGCTCGCCCCGGCCGACGAGGCGCTCGCCGCCGCGCTCGCCGACTCCACGGCCGCCGGCCTGCCGGAGATCGCGGTCGCCCCCAACCAGGGCAAACTGCTGAACCTCCTGGTCCGCGTCCAGGGCGCGAGGAAGGTCCTGGAGATCGGCACCCTCGGCGGCTACAGCACCATCTGGCTGGCCCGCGGGCTGCCCGCCGACGGCAGGCTGATCAGCCTGGAGTACTCCCCCGTCCACGCCGACGTGGCCCGCGCCAACCTCGCCCGCGCGGGCCTCGACGAGATCGTCGAGGTGCGCACCGGCGCGGCCCTGGACACCCTGCCGGTCCTGGCCGAGGAGGGCGCCGGCCCCTTCGACCTGGTCTTCGTCGACGCCGACAAGGCCAACAACCCGCACTACGTCGGCTGGGCCCTGAAGCTCTCCCGGCCCGGCTCGCTGATCGTCGTCGACAACGTGGCGCGCGGCGGGAAGGTCGCCACCGCCCACCCGGACGACCCGGCGATCACCGGCATCCGCGCCATGTTCGACCTGATCGCCCGCGAGCCCCGGCTCGACGCCACCGCGTTCCAGACGGTGGGCACGAAGGGGCACGACGGGCTGCTGATCGCCCGCGTGACGGACTGACCGGGGAACCGGTCATATCCTGCCCTTCATGAGCATCGTGAAGATCAACGTACTGACCGTGCCGGCCGAGCAGCGCGAGGTCCTGGAGAAGCGCTTCGCGTCGCGCGCCGGGGCCGTCGAGGGCTCGGACGGCTTCGAGTGGTTCGAGCTGCTGCGCCCCCTGGAGGGGACCGACTCCTACCTCGTCTACACCCGCTGGCGCAGCGAGGAGGACTTCCAGAACTGGATGAACGGCTCCATGAAGGCCGCCCACCAGGGCACCTCCGGCGGAGAGGGCGGGGCCGAGCGGCCGAAGCCCGCGGCGACCGGCTCCACCCTGTGGTCCTTCGAGGTCGTGCAGACGGCGTCCCCCAAGAACTGAACCGGGGTCCCGCGACAGCCCGCGGCCGGGTCGGCGAAACCCGGCTGCGTCCCGGGCCCCGCGCGCCGCACAATGGCGCGCATGACCTGGATCTTCACGCCCGAGCACGTCGACACCCCGGACGCCACCGCGCTGCGCCGCGCCTACTACGGCGACGTCGCGGGACGGTACTGGAAGCGCCCGGCGACCGAGGCGGAGATCGACGAGGGGCTGGCCGGCGACGGGGTCGAGCAGCTCACCCCGCCCACCGGCCGCTTCCTCGTGGGCCGCTACGACGGCACCCCCGCGGCCTGCGGCGGAGTGCTCCTGCTCGACGCCGAACGGGCCGAGCTGACCCGGGTGTTCCTCCGGCACGCCTTCCGGGGCAAGGGCGGCGCGGGCGCCCTGATGGACGGCCTGGAGGACGCGGCCCGCGACCTCGGCGCCCGCCGGACGGTCCTCAACACCCGGCTCGACCTGGTGGAGGCGCGGGCGCTGTACACACGGCACGGGTACGCGGAGATACCGGCGTACTGCTCGGGGCCGTACATGGAGATCTGGTACGGCAAGGAGCTCTGACCGCCGGAGGGCGCGGGCGGGTCACTCCTGGGGGCGGCGCTCCGGGATGCGGCGCCCCGCCTCAGGGGGCGTGGTGGTCGCCCGGGGGCTCCGGCGAGCGGGGGCGCTCCCCGTCCGAGCCGCCGAGTTCGGCGGTCAGCTCCTCGACCAGCTGCACCAGATCGGTCGGGCGGTCCGGCCCCCACCAGTCGCCGAGCAGCTCCGACAGCGAGTCCTCGCGCGCCTTGGCGAGCAGGACCGCCGTCTGCGCCCCGTCCTCGGTGAGCACGAGCTGGACCCCCTCGCGGTCCACCAGCCGCCGCTCCTCCAGCTGCCGGGCGGCCTCGGTGATCGCCCGCAGCGGTACGGGGGTGGTGTCGGCGAGCAGTGAGGGTTCCACGGTCCCGTGCCGGCGGACCCGCAGCAGCAGCCAGCTGGCGGCCGGCAGCAGGTCCAGCCCGGCGCGCGCGGTGATCTTCTCGTACACGTGCTTGCGCCCCTCGCGGGAGCCGAGCAGCGACAGCGCGCGGGCGCACTCGTCGTACGAGGAGCGCTCCACGGGGTTGGAGGCGAGGGTCTGGCTGGTGTCGGGCGCGGTGACCGAGGCCCGCAGCGGGTCCTCCTTCAGGAAACAGGCCACGACGAAGCCGATCAGGACGACCGGCGCCGCGTACAGGAACACGTCGGTGATGGACGTGGCGTACGCGTGCAGCACCGAGGGGCGCAGCTCCGGCGGGAGGGCGGCGATGGCCCGGGGGTCGGCGGCGATCTGCGCCGCCCCGGCACCGGGTGGCACCCGCTGCCCGGCGAGGGCCGCCTCCAGTTTGTCGGTGAGGCGGTTGGTGAAGACGGTGCCGAAGATGGCGACGCCGAAGGAGGCGCCGATCGAGCGGAAGAAGGTGGCTCCCGAGGTGGCGACGCCGAGGTCCTGGTAGGAGACGGCGTTCTGCACGACGAGCACCAGGACCTGCATGACGAGGCCGAGTCCGGCGCCGAAGACGAAGAAGTAGACGCTCATCTCCCAGGTGGAGCTGGTCTCCGTCAGCCGGTGCAGGAGGAGCAGGCCGAGGGCGGTGACGGCGGTGCCGGCCAGCGGGAAGACCTTCCAGCGGCCGGTGCGGGAGACGATCTGGCCGGAGGCGGTCGAGGTGAGCAGCATGCCGAGGACCATGGGCAGCATGTGGACGCCGGACATGGTGGGGCTGACGCCCTGCACGACCTGGAGGAAGGTCGGCAGGTAGGTCATCGCGCCGAACATCGCGAAGCCGACGATGAAGCTGATCACGGAGACCAGGCTGAAGGTCCGGATCCGGAACAGCTTGAGCGGCAGCACGGGTTCGGCGGCCCGCCGCTCCACGTACACGAACCACACGAGCAGGACGACGCCGAGGACGGAGAGCCCGATGATCTGCGACGAGCCCCAGGCCCAGGTGGTGCCGCCGAGGGAGGCCACCAGGACCAGGCAGGTGGCGACCGAGGCGATGAGGAAGGTGCCGAGGTAGTCGATGGTGTGGCGGGTGCCGCCGACCGGGATGTGCAGCACGGCGGCGATGACGAAGAGCGCGACGATGCCGACGGGCAGGTTGATGTAGAACACCCAGCGCCAGGAGAGGTGTTCGGTGAACAGTCCGCCCAACAGCGGCCCGAGCACGCTGGTCGCACCGAAGACCGCGCCGAACAGGCCCTGGTAGCGCCCGCGTTCGCGGGGCGAGACGAGGTCGCCGACGATCGCCATCGACAGCACCATGAGCCCGCCGCCGCCGAGGCCCTGGAGCGCGCGGAAGCCGATGAGCTGCGGCATGTTCTGGGCGATGCCGCAGAGCGCGGAGCCGATCAGGAAGATGACGATGGCGCTCTGGAAGAGCTTCTTGCGCCCGTACTGGTCCCCCAGCTTCCCCCACAGGGGCGTGGCGGCGGTCGACGCCAGCATGTAGGCGGTGACGACCCAGGAGAGGTGCTCCATGCCGCCGAGTTCGCTGACGATGGTCGGCAGCGCGGTGGAGACGATGGTCTGGTCGAGCGCGGCGAGCAGCATGCCGAGCAGCAGTGCGCCGATCGCGATGATGACGGTGCGCTGGTTCTGGCCCTCCCCGGGCAGGGGGTCGCCGCCGGCGCGCGGCGCGCGTACTTCCTGGGCCATGGGCGTCTCCTCCGGCCGGGCCGCTGGGGGTTCGTCCCCCTCCGTACGGCTCCATCCTGGTTGCTTTGCCCCGGTATGGCCTGCGGAGGAGTGGCGAAAGGGCACAGCTGTTCACTCCACCGGGGTGGGCTGGCTGCATAATCGCTCGCAGTTGAACCGGGGAGGGAACCAACGATGTCCGGACACGCCTGTCCTGAATGCGGTCTACACAGACCGGGCTGCGCCTGCGCCCGAGCGGAGGCGCAGGCCGCGGAGGTGGCGGCGGCGGAGGACTTCGATCCGCTGCGCATCCGGCCGTACGTGACGCTGGAGTCACCGCAGGACACGACGACGCTGCTGCGGCCGGTGCCGCCCGTGCCGCCGGGAGCGGGAGCGGGGGCGCCCGCGGGACCGGGGCCGCTGGCCGGACCGCTGCCGGCGGAGGTGCCGGCGGAGGTCCCGGCGGAGGTCCCGGTGCCGCGTCCGGCCGGGGATCCGTCCGAGACGATGTCGCTGCTCCTGCCGGGAGTGGCGGGACCCTCGTACGGGCAGGGGTCGGGGCAGGACCAGGGGCAGGCTTACGGGTACGAGTACGGGCAGGCGTACGGGGCGGGGCAGGCGTACGGGGCAGGGCAGGCCGACACCGGCGCGTACGGGGCCTCTGGACTCGGCGGGGCCGCCGGGTTCGACGGGGCCGCCGGGTTCGACGGGGCCGCCGGGTTCGACGGGAGCGCCGGGTTCGACGGGGCCCAGGAGGTCTCGCACACGCTCGCGTACGCCCCCGAGGGGCGCCGGCGCTCCGGGCGGGGCCGGGCCCTGGCCGTCGCGGGCGTGGTCGCCGCCGCCGTCGTGGGTACGGCGGTCATGGCGACCGCGATGATCGGCGGGAGCGACACGGACGACCGGGCCGCCGTCCCCGAGGTCACCACCAGCGCGTCCGAGAACGTCGCCGTCTCCGAGGAGCCGAGCACCGCGCCGACCCCGACGGAGACCGCCTCCCCCTCCGCCCGGACCACCTCGGCGGCCCCCACCGCGACCGCGACCGCCTCCGCCACCCCGGCCCGGACCTCGGCGTCCGCCACCAGGACGGCACCGGCCGCGACCGCGACGAAGACCACCACCGCACCGTCGAGCGCGCCCGGGGTGGCCCCGAGCGCCACGGAGGACCCGGAGGGGCCGACCCTCAGCCTGGGCTCCAGCGGGGACGAGGTGGCGGAGCTCCAGCGGCGCCTGAAGGAGCTGTGGCTGTACAACGGGCCCGAGGACGGCAGGTTCACCAGGAAGGTGGAGCACGCGGTCGAGATCTTCCAGTCGTACAAGTACATCTCCGACGACCCCGAGGGCGTCTACGGGCCGGCCACGCGCCGCGCGCTGGAGGCCGAGACCTCGGGGTGACGGGGCCGCCGGCGGGTCCCGCGATGCGGACGGATTGGCGCGGAAGCCGACTCGTTTTGTATCGTGGAGAAACAAAGTGGCCCCGTCCGCACTCCCTGACCGGCGGGCGGGACCGCTCTGTCCCTTTCCTCCTCATCTCGTCTCCGACCACCCCTCCTGGAGATCCCTGATGACTGCCACCACTCCGGCGTCGTTCACCGCACGTGCCCTCCTGCTCGACATGGACGGAACGCTCGTCAACTCCGACGCCGTCGTGGAGCGCTGCTGGCGGCGCTGGGCGGAGCGCCACGGGCTCGACCCGGTGGAGGCCCTGAAGGTGGTGCACGGGCGCCAGGGGTACGCCACGATGGCGGTCCTGCTGCCGGACCGGCCGATGGAGGAGAACCTCGCCGACAACCGCGTGATGCTCGCCGAGGAGACCGCCGACCTCGACGGTGTCGTGCCGGTGCCGGGCGCGCCCGCGTTCATGGCCGCCCTGGCGACGCTGCCGCACGCCCTGGTGACCTCCGCCGACGAGGCGCTGGCCCGGGCGCGGATGGGCGCGGCCGAGCTGCCGATGCCGGCGGTCCGGGTGACCGCCGAGGGCGTGAGCGCGAGCAAGCCGGACCCGGAGGGCTTCCTGAAGGGCGCGGCGGAGCTGGGCTTCGCCCCCGAGGACTGCGTCGTGTTCGAGGACTCCGAGGCGGGCATCCAGGCGGGCCGCGCGGCCGGCATGCGCGTGGTGGGCGTCGGCCCCCGCGCCGCCGCCTTCGCGCCGGACGCGCACGTCCAGGACCTGACCCGGCTCCGCGTCGAGCCGGGCGCCGAGGGCACGATCACGCTGACGTTCGCGTAGGACACGAACGGGCCGACCCGCACGCGGGAGCCCCCGGGACCATCGGATCCCGGGGGCTTCGCCGTACCCGGGAGCGGATCTCGGGGGCGGCGGAGCCCCCGGGGAGCGGATCTCGGCGGCTCCCGCCCCCCCTAAACCCTGACCAGCCGCCCCCGCGCCACCAGCTCCAGCGTCACCGCGACCGCGACCGCCTGGACCAGGAGCAGGGCGACCAGGACGAAGAGCTGCACCGCGCCCGCGTGCAGGGGTGACGCGCCGCCCAGGAGCATGCCGACGAAGGCGCCCGGAAGGGTGACGAGGCCGACCGTGCGGGTCTGGTCCATGCCGGGCAGCAGCGCGTCGGAGGCCGCCTCGCGGGCCACCTCCAGGCGGGCCTCGCGTTCCGGGAGGCCGATCGCGAGCCCCGCCTCGACCTCCCCCCACCTCCCCCGGATCTCGTCGAGGGCGCGCCGCCCGCCGAGGACGGTGGCCGTGAGCGCGCCGCCGATGAGGATCCCGGTCACCGGGATGAGCGTGATGCCGCGCGGCGGCACCAGGCCGGTGAGGACCAGGGCCGAGACGACCGGGACGACGCCCGCCGCGATCGGGACGGCGGCCCACCGCCAGGCCCGGCCGGGCGCCGGGACGATCCGCCGCCCCGCCGTCCGTACCGCCACCGCGTACATCAGCAGCAGGAAGCAGATCAGCAGCGGCACCGAGCGGACGACCCACCCGATCACCAGGGAGACGGCCACGAGCTGCGCGGCCGCGCGGGCTCCGGCGACGAGCGTGTCGCGGGCGCGGCCGAGCCGGGCCAGTGCGACGACCCCGGCGGCGAGGGCGAGCAGAACGGCGAGAACCGCCCCGAATGTCACGTTCACGTCCACGAGCACGCGCCAACCCTAGGACCCCGCACGGGAACTGCCGGCACGTCACACCCCTTGATGTGACGTGCTCATGTCGCCACCCTGTTACCTGGCGCACCCCCCACGGAAACCCGGCGCCGTCACGATGACCGGGCCGTCCGGCGCCCCTCCGCACCCGCACGGGGGCCGGCCACGGTCAAGGTCCCCCCACATCAAAGGAGTTCGCATGTCCGTCGCCAGCGTCTACGCGCGTCGAATAGGCGTCGCCGCCGCCGCCACCGGTCTGCTCGCCACCGCCCCGGCCGCCCAGGCCGCCCCGCCCACTCCGGTCAGCGCCGCCACGGCCCGTACCTACCTCGCCGCCCTGACGGTCAAGACGGAAGGTTCCACCAGCGGCTACAGCCGCGACCTCTTCCCGCACTGGATCACCCAGTCCGGCGCCTGCAACACGCGCGAGACGGTCCTCAAGCGGGACGGCGTGAACGTCGTGACCGACTCCAGCTGCGCCTCGGTCAGCGGCAGCTGGTACTCGGAGTACGACGGCGCCACCTGGACCGCCGCCTCGGACCTGGACATCGACCACGTCGTGCCGCTGGCCGAGGCATGGCGTTCGGGCGCCAACTCCTGGACGACCGCCCAGCGCCAGTCCTTCGCCAACGACCTGACCCGCCCTCAGCTGATCGCGGTCACGGACAACGTCAACCAGGCCAAGGGCGACAAGGACCCGGCCCTGTGGATGCCCTCGCGCACGGCGTACCGCTGCACGTACGCCCGCATGTGGGTGCACGTGAAGTACTACTGGAACCTCAGCGTCGACTCGGCCGAGAAGTCCGCGCTCCAGTCGACCCTCGCCGGCTGCTGACCCCACCCGCCTCCGACCAGGGCGTCTCACAGGGCGGAATGTTGAAGTTGCAAGTACTAGTGAGGGATGCCTAACCTGAGGGCCCCGCGAAACCGAAGGAGCCCTCCCCCCACATGAACACCCTTGCGAACCGCCTGAATCAGGCGCAGCCGTACGCCCTCGGCCTGTTCCGGATCGTCATCGGCCTGCTGTTCGCCTGCCACGGCGCCGCCTCGCTCTTCGGAGTGCTCGGCGGTGCCAACGGCGGCGGCACGGTGGAGACCGGCGCCTGGCCCGGCTGGTACGCGGCCGTCATCCAACTCGGCGCCGGCGCCCTGGTCCTGCTGGGCGTGGGGACGCGCGGTGCCGCGTTCATAGCCTCCGGCTCGATGGCGTACGCGTACTTCGACGTCCACCAGCCCGAGGGCCTGTTCCCGCTGCAGAACGGCGGCGACGGCGCGGCCCTGTTCTGCTGGGCCTTCCTGCTGCTCGTCTTCACCGGTCCCGGCGCGCTGGCGCTCGACAGCCTCTTCGGCGCGCGCTCCTCGGCCGCCGCGCGGCCGTCCTCGGAGGAGAAGCGCCCGACGGTCGCCGCCTAGGCGCCGCTTTCCGGCCCCGGTCGGTCCGGCCGGGGCCGCCCCCACGTAGGCTCTGGCGCTGTGAACGTGCTCGACGGCACGGGGTGGTCACTGCAGGCGCTGACCTCGGGCCCGTGGATCTACGCGGCGGTGACGACGTCGATCCTGCTCGACGTCCTGCTGCCCGTGCTCCCGAGCGGCATCCTGGTGGTCACGGCCGCCACCGCGTCCTCGGCCGCCACGGTGGCCGCCGCCCCGGGCGCGGCGGCGGGCCCGTACGCCCCCGCCCTGCTCCCCCTGCTGCTCTGCGCGGCCGCCGCCTCGACGCTCGGCGACCTCCTCGCGTACCGCCTGGCCAGGAGCGGCGGGACCCGGCTGGCCCGCGCCGTCGCCCGCTCGCGCCGCCTGGCAGCGGCGCAGGAACGTCTCGGCGAGACCCTCGCGCGCGGCGGCGGCCTGCTCGTTGTCCTGGCGCGCTTCGCCCCCGCCGGGCGCTCGGTGGTCTCCCTCGGCGCCGGCGCGACGGGCCGCCGGCTGCGGGACTTCCTGCCCTGGTCGGCCCTGGCGGCCGTGGCCTGGGCCACGTACAGCGTCGGACTCGGCTGGCTGAGCGGCCGCTGGCTGGGCGCGACCTGGCTCGGCGCCTGCGTCCCGGTCCTCGCCCTGTTCCTGGCGGGCGGGGTGGCGGCCTACGTCATACGGCGTCCGGCTGCGGCTCCCGCGACCGCGGGCTGACGGGCCGGTCCGGAGCGGCGGCGCCGGTCCCCTGGGTCGTCCCCTGGGCCGGATGCGGGTGACTCCCCCGTATCTCCAGGCCCGCGAGGAGACGCGCGGTCGCCTCCGCGATCTCGTCCACGGCCCGGTCGAACACCTCGCGGTTGTGCGCGGCGGGCGCGCGGAAGCCGGAGACCTTGCGGACGTACTGCAAGGCGGCGGCGCGGAAGTCGTCCTCGGTGGCCTCCTCGGGGAGGGCCGGCGGTCGGAGGGTCTTGATGCTGCGGCACATGCCTCCAGTGTGACGCGCCCCACTGACAACGTCAGGCCCGCCGGCCGGATCAGCCGCCGAGACTCCGTCTGCTCCGCGCGTTGATCTCGGCGGCACGGGCGCGCAGCTCCCGCAGGGGCGTGGCGAGCTGCACGTCGGCGGGCTCGGCCTCCCAGGCGCAGTCGCCGTTGACAGCCCGGATGAGGAAGCGACCGGAGACGCTGTCGACGTAGAAGCCGACCCGCCCGGTGGCGGCATCACGGACGAGGTCACCGACCTCGGGCATGGGCTGCACGCATTCCCTCCGTCCCCTTACGCAGAGTTCTGACAGAGATCTGGCAGAGATCAGATAGATACACCCAGAGAAGCCCTGAGACCCCCCTGTGTCAACGCATCTCTAGAGATGTCCCCCGAAGGACGGATCGGCGGCGCGGGACGGCGCACAGGTGTACACCACCTCGGAGAACCGGGCCGTAGGGTGTCCCGCAGACGGAAGGGAGTGGTCCACCCATGACTGATCAGGACAGCGGTCGTCGGCCCAAGTACCAGCGCATCGCCGACGAGTTGAGAACCGCGATCCAGTCGGGTGACTTCGCGCCGGGCGACCGACTCCCCGGCGAGAACGATCTGATGTCCACCTACGACGTGGCCCGGATGACCGCGCGCCAGGCCCTGTCCGTCCTGCGCAACGAGGGCCTGACGGAGGCCCGCAAGGGGGCCGGGGTCTTCGTCCGCACCTTCCGCCCGCTGCGCCGCAGGGGCATCCCGCGGCTCGCGCACGCGCACTGGGGCGCCGGGCGCTCGGTCTGGTCGGCGGACATCGAGGACCGGTCCCTCCTCGTGGACGAGGTCGAGATCCGGGCCGCCGCTCCGGCGGGGGCGCGGGTGGCCAGGGCGCTCGGCCTGGCCTCGCCCGACACGGCGGTCTGCGTGCGCAGCCGACGCTTCGTGCTGGACGACAAGCCGGTGCTGCTCTCCGTCTCGTACCTCCCGGCGGCCCTCGCCGAGGGCACGGCGATCACGGAACCGGACACCGGCCCCGGCGGCACCTACGCCCGCCTGACCGAACTCGGCCACCGGCCGGCGCACTTCCGCGAGGAGCTGCGCTGCCGGATGCCGACGGCCGAGGAAACGGCGCGGCTCGCGCTGGAGTTCGGCACGCCGGTGATCCTGATCAGCCGGACGGCGCTCACGGAGGCGGGAGTTCCGGTGGAGCTCAACGAAATGACGCTGGACTCGGCGTCGTACGTACTGGAGTACGACTTCGACGCGTGACGGGGGGGGCGGGGAGACGGGGATCCATTGCGGATCCACTGGGAAGCCGGCGGGGATCCCCTGGGGGGCCGGGAATCCACTTCCGGCCGCCGGGCGGTCATTTCCGGAACTCGGTGCGGAAGTTGTGAAGAGCGTGCGTATTCTGTGTCCGCGCCGGGCGCCCGTCGGGGCGGGCCCGGCCCCGTCACCATCGCATCCGCCCCACCACGCCAAGGGACACCCATGCTCCGTACGCGCACCGTCGCGGCCGCCGCCGCTGCCGCCGCAGCCGGCCTGCTCCTGCTGCCCTCGCCCGCCCAGGCGGCCGGCTCCGTCCACCTGTACAAGATCTACTACGACAGCCCGGGCTCGGACACCCGCAGCACGGCCAGCCTCAACGCCGAGTACGTGCAGATACGCAACACGACCGGCGCGGCGGTCAACCTGCGCGGCTGGACGCTGACGGACGCGTCGAACCACAAGTACACCTTCGGCAACTTCAGCCTCGGCAAGGGCAAGACGGTCACCGTCCGCACCGGCCGGGGCACGAACACCGCCGCGAACCTCTACCAGGGCCGTGGCGCGTACGTGTGGAACAACGACCGGGACACGGCGACGCTGCGCAAGTCCAACGGTGCGCGGATCGACACGTGCTCGTACAACTCGACCCGCGTCGACTACGTCATGTGCTGACGGCGGAACCGTCGGGCCGGGCCTGACCGTTCGGCTCCTGCGGCCCCTTGGGGCCCGCCGGGCTCTCCTCGCGCTGCGGGGGGAGCCCGTACTGCTGAAGCTCGGTGCTGACCTGCCCGCCGAGGGTCATGACGTTGAGCGTGGCCGAGTTCTCGCTGGCGATCGCCTTCTCCACCCGCGCGACCAGCGTCGTGAACGAGTCCCGGTCGGAGAGCCGGTCGTACGGCCCGACGCGAGCGGCGAAGTAGACCCGCTCGTGGCCGAGCAGCTGCTCGGTCGACCGGTAGTTCTTCCACTGCTCGCGATAGCGGTAGACGCTCTCCAGCGACACGGACGCCACCACGACCAGACTGAGCACGGTCGCGGTGATCCGCGCGAACCCCACGTCCAGGTTGACGAGAACGGGCACGAGCGCGCCGCCGACCACCGAGACGGTACGCATCCGCAGATGCATCGCCTTCATCTTGGTGGCCTTGCGG
This sequence comes from Streptomyces sp. NPDC093111, assembly GCF_040683955.1. Lineage (NCBI taxonomy): Bacteria > Bacillati > Actinomycetota > Actinomycetes > Kitasatosporales > Streptomycetaceae > Streptomyces > Streptomyces sp. NPDC093111. The sequence continues at coordinate 102,050 of NZ_JBFBNW010000012.1, forward strand.
TCGTACCACTCCTGGTACTGCGCGAGCCGCGTCTCCACGTACGTCTGCGGCGTCATCTCGCCGCTCCGCGCCTCGACTTCGGGCGCGTCCCCCACCTGATCCATGCGTGGGAGTAGACCGCCGCGCCGCCCGCGAGTCAACCTGACCCGTCCCCCTCCCCTCTCACCCCTCGCTCCAGGGCCGCAGCTTCTCCGGATTGCGCACGACCCAGATCCGCCGAACCCTGCCGTCGTCCTCGCCGAGGTCGAACGCGGCGACGGTCACGGTGACGTCGCCGAGCCGGGCGACGAGGCCGGGCCGGCCGTTGACCGACCGTTCCAGGAGCCGAAGTCCGGGGGCCTTGCCGGCGATGAAGAGCAGGTAGTCGGCGATCCGTCGGCCGCCCTCGACCGGACGCAGGACGGTGCCGACGAGGCCGCCGCCGTCGGCCGTCATGACGGCGTCGGGATCGAGCAGCCCGACCAGCGCCCCGATGTCCTTCGCCTCCCACGCCTCCTTGAACTCCCGCACCACACCGGCCTGCCCGGCGGCGGCGGGGGCGGCGGGCGCCTTGGCGGCGGCGACCCGGCGGCGCGCCGAGGAGGCCAGCTGCCGGCAGGCCGCGGGCGTCCGGCCGACGATCGCGGCGACCTCGGCGAAGGGGTACCCGAAGACGTCGTGCAGGACGAACGCGACGCGCTCGGCCGGCGTCATGGCCTCCAGGACGACGAGAAAGGCCATGTGGACGGACTCGTCGAGGGTCACCAGCTCCGCGGGATCGGCCGCGGTCCCCCCACCCCACTCGCCGCGGTCGGGCAAGGGCTCCGGCAGCCAGGCCCCCACGTACCGCTCCCGCCGGACCCGCGCCGAACCGAGCAGGTCGAGACAGACCCGCCCCGCCACGGTGGTCAGCCAGGCCCCCGGCACCCGCACGGCCGCCCGCCGCTCCGGCGACATGGCGTACCAGCGGGCGTACGTCTCCTGGACGGCGTCCTCGGCCTCGGCGACCGACCCGAGCAGCCGGTAGGCGAGATCGGTGAGCCGCCGCCGCTCCGAGACGAGCACGCCGCCCTCACCCCCGTACACACCGCTCATACGCCCCCCGCCTCACATTCCACGCACCCGCGTCGTCGAACTACCGAGAAGGTACCGACCCGCCCGCGAAGCGACAGAACAGAGGCCCAAGATGCCCACGACGCCCACGCAGACTCCCGCGACCGCCACGTTCCTCCGCGCGACGGTGGCCCTCCAGACCCTCACCCTCTTCTTCCAGGCGACGACCGCGGGCCTCCTGCTGACCTCCTCGCACGGCGAGCTGCTGCACGGCATAGGGGCCCGCGTGATGTACGGCGCGTCGATGCTCTACCTGCTGGCCGCGACCCTGGCCTGGCGCCCGGGCGGCGGCACCCCCCGCCCCATCCTGTACGCGACCGTCTTCCTGCTCCTCGCCTCGGCCCAGGTCCTCCTGGGCATCGCACACGTCCCGTCGGTCCACGTCCCCCTGGGCGTCCTGATGTTCGGCCTCAGCCTGCTGGCCCTGGCCGCACACACCGTCACTCCGAGAAGAACCAGCTGACCGACCGGCCCTCGACGCACCGGGAGACCGGAGACCGCGAACGGCCCCGGCCCGACAGGAACGCCGAAGGCCCCCAGCCAAGATCGGCTGGGGGCCTTCGTGTGGTGGGCGCGGACGGTTTCGAACCGCCGACATCTGCTTTGTAAGAGCAGCGCTCTACCCCTGAGCTACGCACCCGTGGAGTGAAGCAACAGCGTACATGGCGGACCGGTGGGGATCACAAACCGATGGGGGTGGGGAAGTGGGTGGGGGTTCGGGCGAACTGAGGGGGCCGTGTCTTCGTCCGTAGCGGGTGGGAGAATGTAGCGGACCGGGCAGGGCGGACACAGCACGGGAGAGGGAACGTGGCGGCGACCGAGGACAGGGGCGGGGCGACGCCCGGGATCACCAGTGTGGTTCGGCTGGGGCTCGCCTTGCCGTTGCTGGTTGTCGCGTTGTTGCCGCAGGCCTTCGCCGGGGGCGGGACCCGGCGGTGGTTCGGGGGGCGGGACGAGAGCCGGCGGGCCGAGGCGCAGGCCGCGAAGGACGCCGCCGCGGCGGCCTTCTACGAGCTGGACACCGCGCAGCGCGGGCTGCGGATCTCCATCGAGACGATCACCGCCGCCGACGACTCCGCCGACGCCCGGCGCGCGGTGGACGGGTTCGCCGCGCTGGGGCGACGGATCGACGAGGTCAGCCATGTCTATATCGAGGCCGTGGACGGGCATGATCTCGATCGGGACGAGCTCGACGCCGCCGCCGCGGGGCGGGCCAAGGTCGAGCTGGAGCGGGCCCGGGACCAGCTCGTCGGGGTCAAGGGCGAGCTCGACCGGTTCGAGCAGGGCCTCGCGCCGCTGATCGACCGGGCGGAGACCCAGCTGGCCCGGCTCGCCCCCGCCGTGGAGCGGGCCCGGCAGGCGCTGCGCGGCGCGGCGGTCGCGCTCGACGCCACCAGGGAGCAGGGGTTCCGGGCCGACGAGCTCGCGCGGCGGCTCGCGCTGCTCGGGCCCGAGCTGACCCGGCTCAACGAAGGCGCCGGGCGGCACGGCGTCGCCGAGACGCTGCAACGGGCCGACCGGGTCCTCCGGGAGGCCGAGGCGGTGCGGACCGAGGCGGCCCGGGTGCCCGAGCGGGCCGCCGAGATCGACAAGCGGCTCGTGTCGCTCCGTACCCGCGCCCAGGCCCTAGCCACCCGGGCCGACGGCGTCGAGCCGGTCCTGTCCGAGCTGCGCCGCCGGTTCTCGGCCGCCTGCTGGCAGGACCTCCAGCACGTGCCCGAGCAGGCCGCCACCGCCGCCCGGCAGGCCGAGGAGCGGCTGGCCGAGGCCGTCACGGCGCGCGACGAGCAGCGCTGGCCCGACGCCACCTCGCTGCTCGCCACCGTCCGCGCCCTGCTCAACACCGCCGACGAGGGCGTGGCCGCCGCCGGGGAGCGGCTGCGCCGCCTGAACGCCGTCGCCAAGGACCCGCAGGCCGAGATCGACCGCACCCGCTTCGCCGTACGGGACGCGCAGCGGCTCGCCATGGCGGGGCGCTCCACCCCCGAGCCCCGGCACGCCCGGCCCCTCGACGAGGCCGTCGCCCGGATCGACCGGGCCGTGGGGACCCTGGACAGCGGGCGGCATCCCGACTACTGGGCCTTCCTGACCGAGCTGGAGGCGATCCGCGCCACGGCCGGGCAGGTCGTCGAACAGATCCGGGAGGAACGGGGGAAGGCGTAGGGGCACGCCGTAACCTGTGTCCATGCCTCGTTACGAGTACCGCTGCCGGACCTGCGGCGACACCTTCGAGCTCAGCCGTCCCATGGCCGAGTCCTCCGCCCCCGCCGCCTGCCCCGTCGGGCACGACGACACCGTCAAGCTGCTCTCCGCCGTCGCCGTCGGCGGCGGGAAGGGCTCCGCCCCCGCGCCCGGTGGAGGCGGCGGAGGCGGATGCTGCGGCGGCGGGTGCTGCGGCTGAGGCCGCTCGCCTCGCCCGGCCTTCAGCCGTTCAGACGGCGGGCGCGCCGTTGAGGCGGGGCGCGGTGTGCGCGCGGGCCGCGGCCCGGAAGCGGCGCAGGATCTCCTCGCCCGCCGCCACGCCCCGCTCGGCCAGGGCCTCCACGTGCGGCGCCGTCCAGTCGGCGTCGGCGAGTTCGCCGTGGCCCGGGCGCCATCCCCGGTCGGCGTCGAGCAGGAGGTCGGCGTCGAGGAGGGAGTCGCCGGCGCCGAGCGTGAGGGTGGCGCCGGTGCGGCGGGCGACCTCGCGGACGGCGGCGCTCTTGGTGAGCGGCCGGGGCACGGCGTACACCTTGCGGCCCTGGAGCGAGACCGTCCAGCCGCGCTCGCCCGCCCACTCGGTGAAGCGCGCGAGCCACTCCTCGGGCAGCCGCTCCCGTTCGACGACGAGGTAGGCGAACAGGTCCTCGGCGACGCGGTGCTTGCGCACCCAGGACAGGTCGGTGGTGGCCGTGAAGTAGGCGCGGACCTCGGCCAGCGGGGCGCAGGACTCGGCGACCCGGCGGAGCACCTCGCCGTGCCAGTCGGGGTCGGAGACGCCGTCGACGAGGAGGTGCCCGCCGTTGGCGCAGATCGCGTACGTCGGCTGGGTGTCGCCGGGCAGCCGGATGCGCTGGTACTGCTTGCGGGTGCGGGTGGTGGTCGGGACGAAGACCGTCTCGGCGGCCAGCGCGCGCAGTTCGTCGGCGGCGTTCTCGGTCAGGTACGAGAGCGGCTTGGACTCGTGGACCTCCACGCACAGCAGCCGGGGCGCCTGGGCGTCGGGCATGCCGAGGGAGAGCGCGGCCGTGGAGTAGATGAGCGTGCGGTCGAGGTCGCTGGCGACCAGGACGGTGGGCGTGGGCGGGGGCGTGGCCCCGGCGGGCTTCGGGATCGCGTTCACCGGGACACCACCGCCGTGCCGTCGGCGCCGGTCGCCCCGCGCGTGTACCGGGGGTGGATCAGTCCGACGCAGCTGTACGGCAGGTCGTCGACCTCCTCGACCGGTACGCCCCGCTGCTCGGCGAGCAGCCGTACGTGGGCCAGGTCGGCGCCCGCGCCCCGCTTGGCCAGGATCTTCCAGGGGACCCGGCGCAGCAGCACCCGGGTGGTCTCGCCGACGCCGGGCTTGACCAGGTTGACGTCGTGGATGCCGTACTCCTCGCTGATCCGCTCGACGGCGCTCCAGCCCTCCCAGGTGGGGGTGCGGTCGGTGACGAGCAGCTTGGCGACCTCCTCGTCGACGTCGGCGGCGACCTCGTCGAAGCGGGCGGCGACGGCGTCGAGGAAGGCGCCGGAGACGTCCGCGCCGGTCAGGTCGCGGTAGAACTTGGCGCCGTGGAAGTCGTGCGGGCCGACCAGGTCGGGGCGCAGGACCGTGCGCGAGATCAGGCCGGAGACGGTGGAGTTGAGGCAGGCGGAGGGGATGAGGAAGTCCTCGCGGGTGCCGTAGGTGCGGACGCAGGAGCCGGGGTCGGCGAGGACCGCCACCTCCGGGTCGAAGCCGTCGAACTCCTTGAGCGCCTCGGCGAGTTCGCGCGTGATGGCACCCTTCCCGGTCCAGCCGTCGACGAAGACGACGTCGGCCGGGTCGTGGTGGGCGGCGAGCCAGCGCAGCGCGTTGGCGTCGATGCCCCGGCCGCGCACGATGGAGACGGCGTAGTGCGGGAGCTCCAGGCCGTGCCGGTGCTGGGCCCAGCGGCGCATCAGGACGCCGACGGGGGTGCCGGCCCGGGCGAGGGAGACCAGGACGGCCTGCTTGCCGCGCTCGGCGAGGACGGTCTCGGTGACGGTGCCGACGGCCCGGGCGATCCGGGTGGCGGAGCCGTCCAGGGCGGCCTGGAACAGCTCCTGGTACCGCTCGCTGGGCTGGTACTCGACCGGCAGCGACTCGGCGTAGTGCGCGCCGCCGCTCTGGATGGCCTCCTCCCGCTCCTCGGTCGGTGCCTCCAGTTCGACGTCCGAGAGGTCCTGGAGCAGCCAGCCGACCTCTTCGGGGGCGTACGAGGAGAAGGCGGGGCCGCGGAGGGGCTCGGGCAGCATGGAGCTCCTTTCGGGAGCTTCGGTGACCTGGGGGGTGTACGAGGGGACGACGGCCAGGACGACCCGGGGTATGTGGGCCGCGAGCTGGGCGAGGAGTCCGTCCGGCGCGTGCAGCTCCGGGGTGTCGGCGGCCGAGTCGACGACGGCGACGACCGCGTCGAAGCCGCCGCCGGCCACGTTGTACGCGTACCGCTCGCCGGGGCCGTCGGCGGGCCGGTCGTGCGCCGGGAAGACCAGCCGGGTCCTTATGGCGTAGCCGGGGTCGTCGACGGCGAGGACGGGCGAGCGGGTGGTGGTCGAGTAGCGCACCTCGGCGGCGCCGGTCCGCTCCAGCTCGCCGGCCAGGCGCAGCGGGGCGTACATCAGCTCCTCGAAGCCGAGGACGAGCACACGGGGGGCGCGGGAGGAGACGCCCGGACCGTCCTGGGCGCCCTCCCCCAGCGCCTGAGCGATCCGTGCCGCCATCCCCGGCAGGGCCGCCTCCAGGCGCTCCCGGTGGTCGGGGGTGAAGCCGTGCCGGCCGCCGTCGGGCAGGCCGGCCGGCCAGTCGAGGGCGATCCGCCGGGTCCGGGGCGCGGGTCCGCCGCGCGGGGGGCGGGGGGCGGGTACGGCGGGGGCGGCGGCCTCGTGGCGGGCGACGAGTTCCTGGCCCTTGGCGAGGACGCCGTCCGGCAGTTCCACGGTGCCCGCGGCGAGGGTGATCAGGTCGACGCGAGCGCCGAGGGTGTCGGCGAAGTCGGTGAGCCGGGCGCGGTCGGCGGGGGTGCGCATGTCGACGAGCGCGACGACCACGTAGTGGTCGCGCGGGTGGCGTTCGTGCAGGTCACGGATGGTGTTGAGGACGGTGTTGCCGGTGGAGAACTCGTCGTCGACGAGGACCAGCGGGCCGTCGCCGGCGAGCAGCTCGGGGTCCTCGGGGAGCAGCAGGTGGGAGGTGGCGTGGGAGTGGGACTCCTCGAAGCCGCCCGCGGTGGCGACCCCGTCGACGGGGCGCCGGGTGGAGTGCAGGTACGGGGCGAGGGCGAGGCCGTCGGCGACGCTGTGGCCCAGGCCGGTGGCGGTCTCGGCGTACCCGAGGACGACGGCCCGCGCCGCCTCCTCGTCGCCGAGCAGCGCCCGTACCCGTACGCCCAGGTCGTGCCCGGCGTCCCGGACGACCGAGGGGCGCTGCGGGACGTGCTTGCCGAGCACGTTGGAGACCAGCAGATGCGCCCGCTTGGGGTTGCGGCGCAGGGCGAGGCCCAGCAGGTCCGGCAGCTTCGCGTCGCCGATCAGTCCGACGCCCAGTCGCTCGGCGACCCAGGTTCCCGACCACACCGTTTCCATCGGAGTTCTTCAGCCTTCCGTCAGCCGGCCAGGCCGGCGGTGAGCAGCTCCACGAAGCCGACGTCCTCGCGCGCGACACCGAAGACCTCGGCGCGCAGCAGGGTCCGTTCGGCCCACGCGCGGTGCGGCTTCACCTCGTTCATCTTGTTCGTGTACGCGGAGCGGAGCACCCCGCCACCGTCGCGTTCCGGCCGCAGGATGTCCTGGGCGTCGCTGAACTCCTCGTGGGTGACCACGGAGAGGGCGTGCACCGGGGGCACGTGGGTGGGGTGGATGCAGGTCTTGCCGAGCAGGCCGTTGGCGCGGTCGAGTTCGATCTCGCGCAGCAGCCCGTCGAGGTCGTGCTCGATGAGCGCGGTCCGCAGGTCCTCGGCGCGGCCCTCCAGGAAGGGGCTGCGGCGGAGCTGCGGCTTGAACATGCGCTCGCCGGGCCGGAAGTACTCCCAGACGGGGCCGGTGATGGTGAAGCCGGTGCCGTCGGAGCGGCCGAGGACGTTGACGACGTCGGCGATGACGTCGGCGACCAGTTTGACGTCGTACGCGGTCATGTCGGGCGAGCGGCGCAGGCCGTAGTGGGAGCAGAAGTCGGTGACGCCGAGGCGCAGGGCGAGGACGCGGTCGCGGTACTTGCCGGTGATCGAGGCGATGCCGGCCAGGGTCTCGGCCCGGGTCTCCAGGTGGAGGAGCTCGGGGGACTCCAGGACGGGCATGGCGAAGAGCCGCCGGCCGCAGTTCCGCTCGGCGACGGCGAGCGCTTCGAGGAAGGCGCGGCCCCGGGCCTCGGTGAATTTGGGGAGTACGAATCCGGACAGCAGCCGGACCGTGTCGCCGAGGCGGTCGACGAGATCGGTGATCTGTCCGGGTTCCCGGACCCGGATGAAGAGCAGGGGGACGTCGGCGCCGTCCGGGCCGCTGCCGGCCGCGAGGTCCGCGAACTGCCGGACGAGGTTGGCCTCGCCCGCCTCCACCTCGGCGTCGCTGATGGAGTCCTCCAGGCAGAGCACCATGGAGGCCACTCCCCGCGTGACCTGTTTGCGCACGTCGTCGGCGAGCCGCGGCCGGGTGGCCGGGCTGTAGAGCGTGGCTCCCAGGGCCACGGCGAGCGTGCGCGCGGCGGAGTCGGCCGTGAACGCGGCCGGCTCCTGGTGGAACAGCCTGGTCCGCGTTGCGGCCGGGATGTGCCCGAAATGACGCATGTATCTCCCCTGACTGGCCCGGGAAGCCCTGATGAGATGTGGCCGGTAATAGTACGTAGGTGAGGGTGTCCGTAGTTCCCCACGTGCGTGAAGTTCAGGTAACTCGTCCGCATCCGGCCCCCCGCGTTGTCCGGAAGGTGCCCGGGCAGGAATGATGACGGTCATGACGCACGCGATGCTGAAGGGCTCCAACGTCCCTCTCGACACCGCGGCCGTACGGGCCGTGCTCCGCTGGACTCCGGGCCCCGGGGTGCCCGACGTGGACGCCTCGGCGCTGCTGCTCGGCGTGGACGGGCGCGTGCGGTCCGACGAGGACTTCATCTTCTACAACCAGCTCCGGCATCCGTCGGGGCTGGTGCGCAGGCTGCCCCACAAGAAACGGGTGCCGGAGGGCCTCACGGACACCGTGGAGGCCGACCTGGGCGTCCTCGACCCGTCGGTCGACCGGGTGGTGCTCGCGGCCTCATCGGACGGTGACACCTTCCGTTCGGTCTCCGACCTGCGGATCCTGCTGTACGACGGGGCGGCGGGCGCCGGGGACCGGGACCCGCTGGCGGTCTTCGACGTGTCGGCGGAGACCGGCGAGGAGACCGCGATCATCTGCGGCGAGCTGTACCGGCGCGGGGACGGCTGGAAGTTCCGGGCGGTCGGGCAGGGCTATCCGACCGGCCTGGTGGGCCTCGCGACGGACTTCGGGGTCTCGGTCGACGATTCCGTCGAGGCGGGGGCCGTGGGGGCCTCCGGGGCCGAGGACGGCGGGCCGCGGGACGCTGCGGCGGCCGGGCACGACCTCGACGCGACGATGGTGCAGCCGGTGGAGGCGGTGCGGGCCCCGGCGGGCCCGGTGAGCCCGCCGCCGGTGCCGGTCGTGCCGCCGCAGCCGGCCGCTCCGCCGCTCCCGGCGACGGCACCGGTGCCGGCCCCCGTTCCGGCGGCGCCGGCGTACGGCTATCCGCAGCCGGTGCGCGAGTTCCGGATGCCTCCGATGGGGCCGCAGTTCGTCCGGTGACCGCGGCGGGCCCGGTGGGCCGGACGGGCGTCAGGTCTTCGACTTGTAGCCGCGGCCCCACTGGAGGCCCCAGCCGTACAGCCGGTCCAGCTCGGCCTGGAAGCCGTACACGAACCGCACCTCGCGGCGGACGGTCAGCTCGCCCTTGACGTTCTCGACGCTGAAGACCGCGCAGGAGCGGGCCTGCGGGGCGTGCTCGTCCAGTTCGATCTCGATCCGCGGGCCGTTGCTCGGGTAGAGCGTGACGGTGGCGTGGGTGCGGTCGAAGGCCGGCGTCTGGTCGTAGATGTAGACGAAGAAGAGCAGGCGCTTGATCTCGTCCACGTGGTCGAGGTTGACGAAGATCGTCTCGCCGGAGGGCGCCCCGAAGCGGTCGTCGCCGCTCAGCCGCACGTACGGCGGTTCGTTCAGTTCCCCCATGAAGCCGCCGAGCGGCTGCACCACGCCCTTGCTGCCGTCGGCCATCTCGTAGAGGCAGCCGAGGTCGAGGTCGACGTTGACGACGCCCTGGGTGTGCGCCTGGACCTCCTCGGGCTTGAAGAGGCGTAAGGGGTGGCGCAGCAGGCTGCCGGACTGGCGGGGGCGGTCTCCGATGTCGGAGGTGCGCATGCGCCAGGAGAGGTTGACCCGGAGGTTGCCGGTGGCGGCGCCCTGTTTGCTGAGGGAGATCGTGGGGCGGCGTCTGGTCAGGTCGACCGCGTGCGAGCCGGTGCCCGACGCGAACTCGTCCACCCGGCCCGGAAACAGGTTGTCCCAGAAGGCCATGCGCCTTCACCCCCCACTCGTCGCCCACCCCTGACACACGCCGCGGGGCGGCCGGGTGCACCGGCCGCCCCGCAGTGAAGCGTTCCTCATTGTCGGGGGTGTCACACCCCCGACGGCACCCCGGTCTTGTCGTCCGAGGAATCGGAGTTCCCGCCGGCCGCCGCGAGGGCCTTGTTGCGCCGCACGGAGGACCAGAAGGACCAGCCGATGAGGGCGACGCCGATGCCGCCGGTGACGATCTCGGGGATCTCGTACTGGATGGTGATCATGAGGACCACGGCCAGCGCGCCGATCGCGTAGTGGGCGCCGTGCTCCAGGTAGACGTAGTCGTCCAGGGTGCCCTGGCGGACCAGGTAGACGGTCAGCGAACGCACGTACATGGCGCCGACGCCGAGGCCGAGGGCCATCAGGACGATGTCGTTGGTGATGGCGAAGGCGCCGATGACGCCGTCGAACGAGAAGGAGGCGTCGAGGACCTCCAGGTAGAGGAACATGAAGAAGGCGGCCTTGCCGGCGAGCTGGACCGCGGAAACCTTCTTGCCGCTGCGCTTGGCCGCTTCCTCGGCCTCGTGCTCGCGCTCCTCTTCCTCCTCCAGCTTGTTCTCGAAGTAGCCGGAGAGACCGCCGACGATCAGGTACGTGATGAGGCCGGCGATGCCGGAGATCAGCACCGTCTGGGCCTTGTCGACGTGCGCGCCGCCGTGCTGGTGGGCCTGGGTCGCGAAGGTCATCGAGGTGATCAGCAGGATGATCAGGGCGATGCAGACCGACAGCATGTCGACCTTGCCGAGCTTGGCCAGCGGGCGCTCGATCCAGCGCAGCCACTGGATGTCACGGTCCTCGAAGATGAAGTCGAGGAAGATCATCAGAAGGAACATGCCACCGAAGGCGGCGATCGACGGGTGTGCGTCGGTGACCAGTTCCTGGTACCGGTCGGCGTCGTTCAGCGCGAGGTCGACGGCCTCGATGGGGCCGATCTTGGCGCTGATGGCGACGATGACGACAGGAAAGACCAGCCGCATGCCGAAGACGGCGATGAGCACACCGATCGTGAGGAAGATCTTCTGCCAGAAGGCATTCATCTTCTTCAGGATTCCGGCGTTGACCACCGCGTTGTCGAAGGACAGCGAGATCTCGAGGACGCAGAGGATCGCGACGACCCCGAACGCCTCCCACCCCCCGTAGATCACGGCCGCGGCCAGGCCGAGCACAGTGATCGCGAACGACCACCCGAAGGTTTTCAGAACCACTGTCTACCTCATCGTGTAATAACGCGGCTTTACGAAACGTTGACCCCGAAGTCTAGAGCGATGCCCCGGAGACCGGACGCGTACCCCTGCCCCACCGCCCTGAACTTCCATTCGCCGTTGTACCGGTAGAGCTCGCCGAAGATCATCGCGGTCTCCGTGGACGCGTCCTCGGAGAGGTCGTAACGGGCGAGTTCCTGACCGTCGGTCTGGTTCACGACGCGGATGAACGCGTTCGCCACCTGGCCGAACGACTGGCCGCGGTTGTCGGCCTCGTGGATCGAGACGGGGAAGATGATCTTGTCGCAGTGGGCCGGGACCTTGGTGAGGTCCACGATGAGCGACTCGTCGTCGCCCTCACCCTCACCGGTGAGGTTGTCGCCGGTGTGTTCGACGGAGCCTTCGGGGCTCGTGAGGTTGTTGTAGAAGACGAAGTACTCGTCACCGAGCACCCGGCCCGACTGGCACAGCAGCGCGCTGGCGTCGAGGTCGAAGGGGGCTCCGGTGGTCGAGCGCGCGTCCCAGCCGAGACCCACCAGGACCCGGGTGAGGTTGGGTGCGGCCTTGGAGAGGGAGACATTGCCTCCCTTGGCGAGCGTGACGCCCATGACGGTGGTTCCTCCCCGGTGATGACTGCTGTTCAGGCACTACAGGCGCTTCAGGCACGTCCGGCGCCGCACGAGGGGTGCGGCGCCGGACGGATGCGAGGGCGTCGGTCAGACGTTGACGCCGAAGTCCTGCGCGATGCCGCGCAGACCCGAGGCGTACCCCTGGCCGACGGCGCGGAACTTCCACTCCGCACCGTTGCGGTACAGCTCGCCGAAGACCATGGCGGTCTCGGTCGAGGCGTCCTCGGAGAGGTCGTACCGCGCGATCTCGGCGCCGCCGGCCTGGTTCACGACGCGGATGAACGCGTTGCGGACCTGGCCGAAGGACTGCTGCCGGTTGTCGGCGTCGTAGATCGAGACCGGGAAGACGATCTTGGCGACGTCCGCCGGGACGTTGGCCAGGTCGACCTTGACCTGCTCGTCGTCACCCTCGCCCTCGCCGGTGGTGTTGTCACCGGTGTGCTCGACGGATCCGTCGGCGCTCTTCAGGTTGTTGAAGAACACGAAGTCCTGGTCGTTGCGGACCTTGCCCTCCGCGTTCACCAGGATGGCGCTGGCGTCGAGGTCGAAGTCCGTACCGGTGGTGGTGCGGACGTCCCAGCCCAGACCGACCGTGACGGCGGTCAGGCCAGGGGCCTCCTTGGTCAGCGAGACGTTGCCGCCCTTGCTGAGGCTGACTCCCACGAGTCCCTCCATTGTTTTCCAGGGGTCGTGCCCCCAGTCGTGCGTTGGCATCGGATCAACGTCTGGATCCTAGTGACGGGTTCCCCGCACAAACAGACGTTTCGCCCGAGTGTTGGACCGGTAGCCCCCGGCCGGACGCTCAGAGGGCCGCGAGCGCCTTGATGTAGGTGTCGAGGTCACGGGCGTCGGGGAGGGCGTTGACGACCGACCAGCGGACCGTTCCCGTCCGGTCGATGACGAAGGTGCCGCGCACCGCGCAGCCCTTGTCCTCGTCGAACACGCCGTAGGCGCGGGAGACCGCGCCGTGCGGCCAGAAGTCGGAGAGCAGCGGGAACTCCAGCTCCTCCTGCTCGCCGAAGACGCGCAGGGTGTGGATGGAGTCGTTGGAGACCGCGAGCAGCTGGGTGTCGTCGTTGACGAAGGCGCCCAGGTGGTCGCGGAGCTCGCGCAGCTCGCCGGTGCACACGCCGGTGAAGGCGAACGGATAGAAGAACAGCACCACGTTCCGGCTGTCCGGGGAGTCCCCGAAGAGCGCGGAGAGCCGCACGGTCCGCCCGTGGTTGTCCCTCAGCTCGAAGTCCGGGGCCTGGGCGCCGATCTCGATCGCCATCGCGTACGCATCCCTTCGCCCGGCGGCCCAGCCTTGGGCCGATCCGGTGAAACCCACCCTAATGGGCGGCCGGTACGCGCAGAGCCCCCGCCGGTCGTGACCGGCGGGGGCTCCGTGCAGCGATCGAGGAATCAGCGCTTGGGAGTGCCCAGGCGGGTGCCCGTCCAGTCCTTGGCGACGCTGATGCTCTTGGTCTGGGAGAGACCGGCGGTCTGCGCGGCATCGTTGATGTCGCTCGGCTCGATGTAGCCGTCGCGGCCCGTCTTCGGGGTGAGCAGCCAGATCTGGCCGCCCTCCTCCAGAAGACCGATGGCATCCACCAGGGCGTCGGTGAGATCACCGTCCTCGTCACGGAACCACAGCAGCACGACGTCGGCGACGTCGTCGTAGTCCTCGTCCACGAGTTCCTGGGCGATGAGGGATTCGATGCCTTCTCGGAGATCGTGGTCTACGTCGTCGTCGTAGCCGATCTCCTGGACCACCTGTCCGGGCTCGAACCCCAGCCTCGCTGCCGGGTTGGTCCGCTCCTCCGCGTGGTCCGCGGTCGCGCTCACGGCTTGCCTCCTGATCGTCTTCGGAAAAATGCTTCGGCCGCGCGCGTGCGCGCGGCGCTGGCCGTAGTCCACACGGGCCGGGGCGGATCGCGCAAGTACCCGGCCACGGAGACCGCCGAAACGGTGACGTTTGGGGCCGTCTCGCCGCAACTTCCGGCGAGCGCCCGTCGCGCTCCGTGACGAGGCATGCACGCTTCGCCCCGGAATACGGGACTCTGCGGCTTCAGTCTGCCGAACGCGCTGACGAAACGCATGCGCGGGATGGGCGTAAGGTTGCGATTTGACCGAACAAGGCACCTCGGGAGGGTTACCCCACGGTAAAGATGACGTTTGCCGTCGGCGGGGTACACGATGGTCATCCCGGCCTCCGCGGGTCCCTCCCCGTGGGCTCCACCGACCAGCGAAGGAACAGCGTGGCTTCCGCATCCGATCGCAACCCGATCATCATTGGCGGCCTTCCCAGCCAGGTCCCGGATTTCGATCCCGAAGAGACCCAGGAATGGCTCGACTCCCTTGACGCCGCCGTCGACGAGCGGGGCCGGGAGCGGGCCCGCTACCTGATGCTGCGGCTGATCGAGCGGGCGCGCGAGAAGCGGGTCGCGGTGCCCGAGATGCGCAGCACGGACTACGTCAACACGATCGCGACCAGGGACGAGCCCTTCTTCCCGGGCAACGAGGAGATCGAGCGCAAGGTCCTCAACGCCACCCGGTGGAACGCGGCCGTCATGGTCTCGCGCGCCCAGCGCCCCGGCATCGGCGTCGGCGGCCACATCGCGACCTTCGCCTCCTCCGCCTCGCTGTACGACGTCGGCTTCAACCACTTCTTCCGGGGCAAGGACGAGGGTGACGGCGGCGACCAGATCTTCTTCCAGGGCCACGCCTCCCCCGGCATCTACGCCCGCGCCTTCCTGCTGGACCGGCTGAGCGAGACCCAGCTCGACGCCTTCCGCCAGGAGAAGTCGAAGTTCCCGAACGGGCTGTCCTCGTACCCGCACCCGCGGCTGATGCCGGACTTCTGGGAGTTCCCGACCGTCTCGATGGGCCTCGGCCCGCTCGGCGCGATCTACCAGGCCCGGATGAACCGCTACATGGAGGCGCGCGGGATCGCCGACACCTCCAAGTCGCACGTGTGGGCCTTCCTCGGCGACGGCGAGATGGACGAGCCGGAGTCGCTCGGCCAGCTGACCATCGCGGCCCGCGAGAACCTGGACAACCTCACCTTCGTCGTCAACTGCAACCTGCAGCGCCTCGACGGCCCGGTGCGCGGCAACGGCAAGGTCATCCAGGAGCTGGAGTCGGTCTTCCGCGGTGCCGGCTGGAACGTCATCAAGCTGGTCTGGGACCGTTCCTGGGACCCGCTGCTCGCGCAGGACCGCGACGGCGTGCTGGTGAACCGGATGAACACCACGCCGGACGGGCAGTACCAGACGTACGCGACCGAGACCGGCGCGTACATCCGCGACCACTTCTTCGGCGACGACCAGCGGCTGCGGGCCATGGTCGAGAACATGACCGACGACCAGATCCTGCACCTGGGCCGCGGCGGTCACGACCACAAGAAGATCTTCGCCGCGTTCTCCGCGGCCAAGGCCCACAAGGGCCAGCCGACGGTGATCCTGGCCAAGACGGTCAAGGGCTGGACGCTGGGCCCCAACTTCGAGGGCCGCAACGCCACCCACCAGATGAAGAAGCTGACGGTCGACGACCTCAAGCGCTTCCGCGACCGGCTGCACATCCCGGTCACGGACCGGCAGCTGGAGGACGGCCTGCCGCCGTACTACCACCCGGGCCGGAACTCCGAGGAGATCCAGTACATGCACGACCGCCGCAAGGCGCTCGGCGGGTACGTCCCGACGCGGGTGGTGCGCGCCAAGCCGCTGGCGCTCCCGGAGGAGAAGACCTACGCCGCGGTGAAGAAGGGCTCCGGCCAGCAGTCGATCGCCACCACCATGGCCTTCGTCCGGCTGCTCAAGGACCTGATGCGGGACAAGGAGATCGGCAGGCGCTTCGTGCTGATCGCGCCGGACGAGTACCGCACCTTCGGCATGGACTCGTTCTTCCCGAGCGCCAAGATCTACAACCCGCTCGGGCAGCAGTACGAGGCCGTGGACCGCGACCTGCTCCTCGCCTACAAGGAGTCCCCGACCGGCCAGATGCTGCACGACGGCATCTCGGAGGCCGGCTGCACGGCCTCGCTGATCGCCGCCGGCTCGGCGTACGCGACGCACGGCGAGCCGCTCATCCCGGTCTACGTCTTCTACTCGATGTTCGGTTTCCAGCGCACCGGCGACCAGTTCTGGCAGATGGCCGACCAGCTCGCGCGCGGCTTCGTGCTGGGCGCCACGGCCGGCCGCACCACGCTGACCGGTGAGGGCCTCCAGCACGCCGACGGCCACTCGCACCTGCTGGCCTCGACCAACCCGGGCTGTGTCGCGTACGACCCGGCCTTCGGCTTCGAGATCGCGCACATCGTGCAGGACGGTCTGCGGCGGATGTACGGCCCCGAGGCCGAGGACGTCTTCTACTACCTGACGGTCTACAACGAGCCGATCCAGCACCCGGCCGAGCCCGAGAACGTGGACGCCGAGGGCATCCTCAAGGGCATCCACCGCTACCGGGCCGGCGAGGCCGGGGCGATCCCCGCGCAGATCATGGCCTCCGGCGTCAGCGTGCCGTGGGCCCTGGAGGCCCAGCGGATCCTCGCCGAGGAGTGGAACGTGCGCGCCGACGTCTGGTCGGCCACGTCCTGGAACGAGCTGCGCCGCGAGGCCGTGGCCGTCGAGGAGCACAACCTGCTCCACCCGGACGAGGAGCAGCGCGTCCCGTACGTGACCCGCAAGCTCCAGTCGTCCCAGGGCCCGTTCGTGGCGGTCTCGGACTGGATGCGCTCGGTGCCGGACCAGATCTCCCGCTGGGTGCCGGGCCGTTACACCTCGCTGGGCGCGGACGGCTTCGGCTTCGCGGACACGCGGGGCGCGGCCCGTCGCTTCTTCCACATCGACGCCCAGTCGATCGTGCTGGCGGTCCTCACCGAGCTGGCCCGTGACGGCAAGATCGACCGCTCGGCCCTGAAGCAGGCCGTGGACCGCTACCAGCTGCTCGACGTGGCGGCGGCGGACCCGGGCGCGGCGGGCGGCGACGCGTAACACGTATGCGCTGGTGAGGGCGGTGGGACCGGGCGGTCCCGCCGCCCTTCCGCGTTCCTTACGATGCCGGGCATGAAGGATCACCCGTCATGAAGGACCGCTGGGAAGCACGCACCCAGACGCCGCTGCTGGTGCTGGCCGTGGCGTTCGGCGTGGCGTACGCCGTGCCGATCGTGGCGCCCGGCGCCGACCCGTGGGTGCACCGGCTGTGCACCCATGTGGAGTGGGCGGTGTGGGCCGCGTTCGCCCTGGACTATCTGGTGCGTCTCGCGCTCGCCCCGGCCAAGTGGGCGTTCGTGCGGGGACATCCGCTGGACCTGCTCGCGGTGATACTGCCGATGGTGCAGCCGCTGCGGCTGCTGCGGGTGGTGTCGACGCTCCTCCTGGTGGGCCGGCGGGCCCGGATGGCCCCGCAGATAACGCTCACCACCTATGTGGCGGGCGCGGTGGTCGGGCTGATGATGTTCGGCTCGCTGGCCGTGCTCCACGTGGAGCGGGACGCGCCGAACGGCAACATCAAGACGCTGGGGGACGCGGTCTGGTGGTCCTTCACCACGATGACCACCGTCGGCTACGGCGATCACGCCCCGACCACGGGCCTGGGCCGGGTGCTGGCGGTGGGTCTGATGCTGTCGGGCATCGCTCTGCTCGGTGTGGTGACGGCCAACATCGCCGCCTGGTTCATCGCCCGCTTCGAGCGGGACGACGAGACGGAGCGCCGGCAGCTGGAGCTCCTGGAGGCGCTGACCGTCGAGGTGCGGGAGCTGCGGGCCGAGGTCGCGCGCCTCTCGGTCCCGCCGCCCGGCACCCCGGACGTCCCGGCGCCTACCGCTCCCAGATCTTGAAGGCCCGGACCTGGTAGGGCGTCTGGGGGACCCAGGTCCCCCGGCCCGGGTAGGTCTCGAACTCGCCGGTCTCCGCGCAGACCGCGGACTGGTAGGTGGTGACCGGCCGTCCGGTCCGGTTGGCGAGGGCCTGGGCGGTCGTCCCCGGTGGCAGGGCGACACAGCTTTCGATGTCGACCGAGGCCAACTCGTGAGTCTGGGACCTGCCCTTGAAGTCGGGCTTGGGCCACAGGCACAGCTGGCCGGATCCGCAGGGGCCGAGGGCGGCGCCGGCCGGTGCGGCGCCCGGCGCGGCTCCCGGCGTGAAGCCCGGCGCGGCGCCCGGCGCGACACCCGGCGTGACGCCCGGCGCGGCGGCCTCGGCGGGCAGGGCCGCCAGGGCCGTCAGCAGGACTCCGGCAGCGAGAATCGTCTTCGTATACATGCAGGTGAACCCCCGTTTCGTCACTCTCTGTAATCGAGAGCATGGCGGAACGGACCCCCCGAACGGAAGAGGGGCCGCCCCCGTTCACGCGAACGGGTGACGACCCCCTAGGGGAGCTCAGGGCGGCCGGGGCGGCCCAGGACTCTCCCGGGTCCGGCTCGGGATCAGATGTGGGCCGCGCCCGCACCCGCCTCCGCGTTGGCGCCGCGCTTGGTGAGCGTGGCGACCAGGGCGGCGACGACGGCCACGACACCGGCGACGGTGAAGGCGAGCCCCATGCCGTCCATGAACGTGTCGTGGATGACCTTGCCGATGGTCCCGGCGATCTCGGGCGTCATGCCCGGCGCCTGCTCCAGGCCGGGCGGCACCATGCCGAACTCGGCGGCCTGCTCCAGGCGCGGGTCCGGCGGCGTCGGGATGCCGGCGCCCTTCCAGTTCTCCGCGAAGGCGCTGGAGACCTTGGAGGACATGACCGCGCCCAGGACCGCGGTGCCGAGGGCGCCGCCGACCTGCATGGCGGCCTGCTGCAGACCGCCGGCCACGCCGGACAGCTCCAGCGGCGCGTTGCCGACGATGACCTCGGTGGCGCCGACCATCACCGGGGCCAGGCCCAGGCCGAGCAGGCCGAACCAGAGGGACATCGCCAGGGTGCCCGTGCCGGAGGTGAGGGTGATCATGCCGAACATCGCGATCGCGGTGCAGACCATGCCGCCGACCAGCGGGACGCGCGGGCCGAACTTGGTGATCAGCGCGCCGGCCAGCGGCGAGGAGACGATCATCATGCCGGTCAGCGGGAGCAGGTGCATGCCGCTGTCGACCGGGCTGAGCCCCTTCACGCCCTGGAGGTAGAAGGTGACGAAGAACAGGCCGCCCATGAAGGCGAAGGCCATCAGGACCATCAGCACCACACCGGCCGAGAGCGGCACGGAGCGGAACATCGCCAGCGGGATGAGCGGCTCCTTGACGCGGGTCTCCCAGAAGGCGAAGACGCCGAAGAGCAGCAGCGCGCCGATCAGGCAGCCCCAGGTCTTGCCGCTCGACCAGCCCCAGGACTCACCGGCCTTGATGATGCCCCAGATGAGGGAGGCCATGGCGCCGGAGAGCAGCAGGATGCCGAGGACGTCGAAGGAGCGCGGGGCGTTCTCGGCGCGGTGGTCCTTGAGGATCACCAGGCCGAGGACGAGCGCGAGGACGCCGACCGGCACGTTGATGAAGAAGACGGACTGCCAGCTGACGTGCTCGACGAGCAGACCGCCGACGATCGGGCCGCCCGCGGTCGAGGCGCCGATGACCATGCCCCAGATGCCGATGGCCATGTTGAGCTTCTCGGCCGGGAAGGTCGCGCGCAGCAGGCCGAGCGCGGCCGGCATCAGCAGGGCGCCGAAGAGGCCCTGGAGGACGCGGAAGGCGACGACGAGGCCGATCGAGCTCGACAGGCCGATCGCGCCGGAGGAGGCCGCGAAGCCCGCGATGCCGATGATGAAGGTCTGGCGGTGCCCGAAGCGGTCGCCCAGCTTGCCGGCGGTGACCAGGGCGACGGCCAGCGCGAGCAGGTAGCCGTTGGTGATCCACTGGACCTCGGCGAGCGAGGCCTGGAGGTCGTCCTTGATGGCGGGGTTGGCGATGGCGACGATGGTGCCGTCGAGCGCCACCATCATGACGCCCACGGCCACGGCGAACAGCGTCAACCACGGATGACCGCGGAGCCCCTTCGCCTGAGCCGGGGCCGGAGTCGCGTCGGGCTGCCGGCCACCCCCCTGGCCCTTCGGGGTCTTTTCCACGGTGGTCTGACTAGTCATGCGGCGAGGCTAATGTCAGTCACTGACAATTGACTAATGAGTTCACGCGACGGTAACTGTCATGTTGCTCACAGGTACGCTGAGCTGGACGAAGTGGCCGAATCGAGACGGGGAAGGGAGCCGGGTGGTGACGATTCCCGGTCTGCGTGAGCGGAAGAAGCAGCGCACCCGCGACGCGTTGATCCGGGTCGCCCTCGAGCTCTTCACCACCCAGGGGTACGAGGGGACCACCGTCGACGAGATCGCCGACGCGGTCGAGGTCTCGCAGCGCACCTTCTTCCGCTACTTCGCCTCCAAGGAGGACGCGGCCTTCGCCGTCCAGCAGATGGTCGAGGAGCGCTTCATGCGCGCGCTGACCGAACGGCCCCCCGAGGAGGGCCCGTTCGACGCGATGCGCAACGCGGTCCTGAGCGCCTGGGACACCATCGGCGAGGCCATCGCCGAGGTCGTCCCCGTCGAGCTGTACGTCCGCAGCTTCCAGGTCATCGAGTCCACGCCCGCACTGCTCGCGGTCCACCTGCGCCGCTCCACGGAGATGGAGGAGTCCATCGCCCGGGTGATCGCCGAACGCGAGGGCCTCGACGTGGACGCGGACCCCCGCCCGCGGATCGCCGTGGCGGCGTTCAGCGGCGTGATGCGGGTGACCGGCCAGCTGTGGGGACGGAGCGGCGAGCCGACCCTGGAGGCGATCCGCGCGCTCACCGAGCACTACCTGGACCACCTGGGCCCGGCGCTCGCGCCGGACTGGAGGACCTGAACGGACCCGGGGCGCACCCGCCCGCACCCGCCCGCACCCGCCCGCGCCGGCACGCGGCCAGGCGGGCAGGCGGGCAGCCACCCCGCCCGTACGCCCTCCACCCCGCCCGCACGCCCTCCACCCCGCCCGCACGCCCTCCACCCCGCCCGCACGCCCTCCACCCCGCCCGCACGCCCTCCACCCGCCCCCCCCCACGCCCTCAACCCGCCCCACCCCCGCGCAAGCTCCGCGTGCGCCCCCGCGCACGGAACGTCACCGCGCGCCGTCCGCCAGGTGATCCGCGTCACTCGCCCGCCCGGGCGTACGACCGCGCCCCCTAGGGTGGCTCGCAATGCCACCTTTCGACTCCTCCCCCACCCTCTCCGTCTGGCGCATGATGCTCGCGCTGGCCGTGGTGTTCGTGTTCCTGGCGACCACCGGGTGGACCACGATCCGGGATCAGAGCACGCCAGGGGAGACCCGCGCGACCGCGCTCGCCGCCTGGGCCCACGGACGGATCGGGCAGCGCCCGCTGCCGGACGCCGCGGCCCCGGCCCGTACCGTCGCCGCCTTCTTCGCCTCCCTGTCCCCCGCACAGCGGACCCGCCTCGCCGACCGCTACCCGCTCGTCGTCGGCAACCTCAACGGCGTCCCGGTCACCCTCCGCTACCGCGCGAACCGGATCGCCCTCGCCCACACCCTCGACGCCGAGCGGAGCCGGGTCGACGACCCGCGGCTCAACGCCGAAGGACTGCACGAGGCCCGCCGCCGCGTGGACCGCTTCCGGTCGCTGATGCACCCCGGCCGCCAGATCCTCGCCTTCGACCCGACCGGCTCGGGCCGGACCGCCGAGGTCCTCGGCGACCTGGACCGGGCCCGGCGGGTGTCGGTGATCGTGCCGGGCGTCGACACCAACCTGCTCACCTTCCAGAAGACCGCCCGGATGTACTCGGCCCCCGCCGGCATGGCCACCTCCCTGTACGCCGCCGAGCACCGCGCCGACCCGCGCGCCCGGACCGCCGTCATCGCCTGGGCCGACTACACCGCGCCCGTCGGCGTCGGGATCGAAGCGGCCATCGGGCGGCTCGCCGAGAACGGCGCCGTACGGCTCGTCGACCTGACCGCCGCGCTGCCCGGCGACGCCCGGGTCAGCCTGTTCTGCCACAGCTACGGCTCCGTCCTGTGCGGGGTCGCCGCCTCCCGGCTGCCCGCCCGGGTGACGGACGTCGTGGTCGCCGGCAGTCCCGGCATGCGCGCCGAGCACGCCGCCGACCTCGCGACCCCGGCCCGCATCTGGGCGATGCGGGACGCGGGCGACTGGATCGCCGACGTCCCGCACGTGGAGCTCGGCGGGGTCGGCCACGGCGCCGACCCGGTCGCCCCGGAGTTCGGCGCGCGGCTGCTCTCGGCGGCCGGGGCCAGCGGCCACGCCGGATACTTCGAGCCCGGCACCGGGAGCCTGCGGAACTTCGCCGCGATAGGTGTCGGCGCCTACGACGACCTGACCTGCGCCGCCGCCGACAGCGCTTGCCGCCGGGGAATCTCCGGTGCCGAAGCCGCCTGACGCGCGTAGATCACGGCGGATTTCGGGCGTTCCCACAGGGGCGACGCCGGGGCATACGCCGCATACGATGAGGCGTATGGGTGATGTGCTGGCCGGAATTCATGCCACCTGGCAGTTCGAGAGCGACGCCATCGTCATCCGTTTCGAACGGGGGATCCGTACGCCGAGACTCTTCGGCGCGCTGCGCGAACGGCGCATCCCGCACGAGGCGTTGGCGTCCGTGACGCTCGCCCCGGGCAAGCGGGGCACCGTGGTGCTGCACGCCGTGCCGAGACCCGGGGCCGATCCGCTGGTCGAGGCGGCGGCGGGGCAGCTGAAGGAAGGGGGCGACCCCTACCGGCTCGTGCTGCCCGTCGACCGCGAGGCGCAGGCCGCGTACTACCGCGAGGAGCTGCTCGCGGTGCTCCCCCGGGACGCGGCGGAGCCGACGGACGGCTTCCTCGTCGCGGCGCCGGAGGGCCCGCAGTCCTTCAAGGCGTACGACGGGAAGGCCAGCTTCGACGGGTCCGGCGAGGTCGCCTTCCGCTGGTCGCGGACCGGGGCGTCCTCGGAGAAGTGGCGGGCGGGTGACCGGATCTTCCCGGTACGGGAGCTGAGCGGGGTCGAGTGGCGCTCGCCCGAGTCCCCCGACGGCTGCCTGCGGCTGCTGCCGCGCGGGGCGGTCGCCGCGTCGGCCCGGCCGCCCCACCCGGACCTGGACCCCGCCGCGGTGGTCTTCGGGCACCGCTACGGGCCGGTGCACGAGTCCCTGCCCTTCGCCGCCGCCGTGCTCGCCGCGATCCGCGGCTCCGGCCGCGTCCCCGCCTTCCCGGGCGCCTCCGCGCCCTACGACCCGGCGGGAGTTGCGGAAAGGATTCGGCACCTCGGCGAGCTGCACCGGGCGGGCCTCGTGACCGACGAGGAGTTCTCCTCCAGGAAAGCCGAGCTGCTGGCCGAGCTGTAGGGACGGGCGCGAGGTACGGGGACGGGGCGCGCCCCCCGGGGTACGGAGGCGGGGCGCGCCCCCGTAGTACGGGCCCGACCCCGTACCCCGGTATGACCCCGCACCCCACCCCCCGGTATGACGTCCGCTCCCACCCCGCCTGCCTACCCTGGGCGGGCCATGAAGGATGAACCGCGGCGCCGAGAGCGCCTCTCCCAGACCGCCGTCCGTGTGCGCGGGCGGCTCCAGAGCGTCGGGGCCCGGGCCGCCGGGCCGCTCCGTGCCGTCGGGGCCCGGGCGAACGGGCTGGTCCGCAGCTTCGGAGTCGCGCTCGCCACGCCGTCCGCCGACGGGGAGGCGCTGCTCGCCCGGGCGTCCTCGCCCTGGGTGCGGCTGCTCCCGTACGGGGTCGCGCTGGCGTTCGTCGCCGCGCTGCTCCCGGTCACCGTCACCGTGCTCGTCCAGGACTACCAGGTCAACGGCGCCGTCGCCGGGGCGCTCGCCACCGCGCAGACCGCGCCCCTGCTGCTCGCCGTCACCCGGCCCCTCCAGGCCTGGTGGGTGATCTTCTCCGCGGACGTCCTCGGCGGCTTCGTGCTGCTCGCCGCCGACGGGGTCGACGGGCGGCCCTGGCCGTGGACGCCGATGGTCGTGGTCGGCTACCTCGCGCTCATGCTGGCGCTCGGCCTGCGCGAGTCCCGGCGCGCCCTCCTCGGCGTGTGGCTGATGACCGGGGCCGCCGCGACCGTCTTCGAGATCTTCTCCCCGCACCGGGCCGGCGGCATCACCCTGCTCCTCTTCGTGCTCAGCGGCGCCGTGCTGCTGATCACCGCGACCCTGCGGGGCCGCGGCGACGCCGAGCGGCGGCTCGTCGAGCAGGAGACCATCAGCGAGGCCGAACGCGCCCGCCGCACCCTCCTGGAGGAGCGCGCCAGGATCGCCCGCGAGCTGCACGACGTGGTCGCCCACCACATGTCGGTGATCACCGTGCAGGCCGACTCCGCCCCGTACCGCATCCCCGAACTGCCGGACGCGGCCCGCGAGGAGTTCGCCTCGATCGCGGCCGGCGCCCGCGAGTCGCTCGCGGAGATGCGGCGGCTGCTCGTGGTGCTGCGCAGCGAGGGCGCCGAGGGCGAACGGGCGCCGCAGCCGGGGCTCGACCGGGTGCAGCAGCTGGTCGAGGCGACGGTACGGGCCGGGGTGCCGGCCGAGCTGTCCCTGGCGGCCGGTCTGGACGGCGTCCCGCAGGCGGTGGACCTGTCGGCGTACCGGATCGTGCAGGAGGCCCTCGCCAACGTCGTCCGGCACGCGCCGGGCGCCGCCACCCGGGTGTCCGTCCGTCCCGACGGCGAGGGCTGGCTGAACGTCCTGGTCGTCAACGGGCCCGCCGCGGAGAAGGGTTCGCCCGTGGAGCGCGGTTCCGGGACCGGGCACGGGCTGGTCGGGATGCGGGAGCGCGTACGGTTGACCGGCGGCTCGCTCGACACCGGGCCGCTGCCGGACGGGGGCTTCCGGGTCGCCGCCCGGCTGCCGCTGGGACCGACCGACTGCTGAGGAAGCCCGTGACCATCCGTGTGATCATCGTCGACGACCAGGCCATGGTGCGGGCGGGGTTCGCCGCGCTGCTCGCCGCGCAGCCCGACATCGACGTGGTGGGCGAGGCGCCGGACGGGCGGCAGGGCGTGGACGTGGCCCGCTCCACCCACCCGGACGTGGTCCTCATGGACGTACGGATGCCGGAGCTCGACGGGCTCTCGGCGGCGCGGGAGATCCTGAACCCACCGCCGGGCGTGGTCCACCGCCCCAAGGTGCTCATGCTCACCACCTTCGACGTGGACGACTACGTGTACGAGGCGCTGCGCGCCGGCGCCTCCGGCTTCCTCCTCAAGGACGCGCCCCCGGCCGACCTGATCGCGGCGGTCCGGGTGGTGGCGGCCGGCGACGCGCTGCTCGCGCCCTCGGTGACCCGGCGCCTGATCGCCGACTTCGCCGCCTCGAAGCCCGCGCCGCGCGCGGACCGCGCGGCACTGCGCCTCAACGGGCTGACCCCGCGCGAGACGGAGGTCCTCGAACTGATCGCCCGGGGCCTGTCCAACCAGGAGATCGCCGACCACCTGGTGCTGGCCGAGCAGACCGTGAAGACCCACATCGGCCGGGTGCTGGCCAAACTGGACCTGCGCGACCGGGCCCAGGCGGTCGTCTTCGCGTACGAGTCGGGGCTTGTGACACCGGGTCAGGGGCGGTAGTCGCGAGGGGGCCAGTCCCGGGGACGCCAGCCCCGGGGACGCCAGCCCCGGGGACGCCAGCCCCGGGGACGCCAGCCCCGGGGACGCCAGCCCCGGGGACGCCAGTCCCGGGGACGCCAGCCCCACCGGCGCCAGCCCCACCGGCGCCAGCCCCACCGGCGCCCGTCCCAGGGGCGCCAGCCCCGAGGGCCCTAGCCCCACGGGCACTAGCCCCACGGGCACTAGCCCCACAGGTGCTAGTCCGTCCCCGCGGGCCGGCTCCACCCCCGTCCGCGCGGGCCGGCTCCGCCCCCTCCGCACCCGGCGCCGGGCCCGCCCCCGAAGGCGCGTCGGCCCCGCCGTCGCCGGGGTGCCGGGCCCGTCCCCCCGTACGCGCTCGGGACAACCCCCGGGGGTTAGCCCCACCCCCTCCCTGGGGCCTTCTGCTCCTCCTCCCCCTACCGGGGTATCGGTTCGCGGTTGGCGCTCCGGTGTGACGCCCGGTCAGGCGTCGTCTTCCTACCTTCCTCTCGCCAACGACGAGAGAGAGGGAGGGCCACTCGATGCGCCGCTTCACGAGGACCCTGGTCGCCGCCGCGCTCACCGCGACCATGGTGGCCGGGACCGCAGGCTGGGCTTCCGGCAGCAGCCAGCAGGCCGTGACCGGCGCGCCGGTCGGGACCGCGCAGTGGCGGGCCGAGGGGCTGCCCGACCCGCAGCGCATGACGCCCGCCCAGATCGCCTCCTACTTCGGGTCCTTGAGCCCCCGGCGGCAGCGGGAGCTGGCCGCCGCCCACCCCACCGTGGTCGGCAACCTCGACGGCGCCCCGCCCGCGCTGCGCTACGCGGCCAACGCCCGGACCGCCGGAACCCGGTTCGCCGGGCAGCAGGTCCTCGCCTACGACCCGCGGGGGCGCGGCCAGGCGGTCCTCGTCTACGGCGACCTGGCGAAGGCCGCGCACGTGGCCGTGATCGTGCCGGGGTCCGACATCGACGCGGGGAACCTCGCGCCGCTCACCCGCAAGGCCACCGCCCTGCGCGAGGCCACCGGCGGCCGGACCGCCGTCGTCGCCTGGGCCGGCTACACCACGCCCGTCGGGGTCGGCCTGGACGCCGCCACCGGGGGCCTGGCCGAGGCCGGTGCCGGGCGGCTCACCCGCTTCACCGAGGGGCTGGCCGCCGTCGGCGCCGCCGGGCCCTCGGTCTTCTGCCACAGCTACGGCTCCGTCGTCTGCGGGCTCGCCGCGCACGGCATCGAGGTCAAGGACCTCGTCGTCCTCGGCTCCCCCGGGATGCGCGCCGACAACGCCGCCGCGCTCGGCACCGGGGCCCGGGTGTGGGCCGCGAAGGACCCCACGGACTGGATCGACCGGATCCCCAACGTCCAGGTGGCCGGCCTCGGGCACGGCGCCGACCCCACCGCCCCCGAGTTCGGCGCGCGCCGGATCGACGCCGGTGACGCGCGGGGCCACGACGGCTACTTCGCCCCCGGGACCGCGTCCCTGCGGGCCTTCGCCGCGATCGCCGAGGGGGTCGCCCGATGAGCTCGACGCAGACCCTGGTCCGGCGCATCGAGGCCGGTACGCCCGCCCACCGCGACCGCGCGATCGACGGGCTGCGCGCCCTCGCGCTGCTCGCCGTGCCCACCGGGCACTGGCTGCTCGGCGGGTTCACGCGCTCCGCCGACGGCGCGATCCACAACGCCAGCCCGCTCTCCGCCTTCGGCGGCCTCGCCCCGGCCAGCTGGATCCTCCAGATGCTGGGCATCTTCTTCCTGGTCGGCGGCTACGCCTCGGTGCTCTCCTTCCGGCGCCACCAGGGTCCGGTCCGCGACTGGCTCAAGGCCCGGCTGGCCCGGCTCGGCCGCCCGGTGCTCGGGGTCACCGCCGTGTGGGCGGCGCTGCTGCCGCTGCTGCACTACGGGCTCGGCGTGCCGGGCGACACCCTGCGGACGGCGTCGACGCTGGTTATACAGCCGCTGTGGTTCGTGGGCGTCTACTCGGTCGTCACCGCGCTCACCCCGTACTGCGTCCGGGCCGCCCGCCGGCTCGGCGTGTGGGCGGCGGCGCCGCTGCTCGGGTCCGTCGCCGTCGTCGACCTGCTGCGTTACGGGCCGTACGCCGATGCCGTGCCGTCCTGGCTGAGCGTCCTCAACATCCTGCCCGGCTGGCTCTTCGCGTATCAGCTCGGCGTCTCCTGGGGCGAGGGGCGGGTCACCCGGCGGCACGCCTGGGCGCTTCTCGCGGGTGGCGCGGCGCTGTTCGCCGTGCTCCTGCTGTGGTGCGGTTACCCCGCCTCGATGGTCGGCGTCCCGGGCGAGGCCCGCACCAACTCGCACCCGCCGTCGCTGCTGGTGCTCGCGCTCGCCGCGGCGCAGAGCGGCGCCGCGATCCTGCTGCGGGACCGGCTCGGGAAGCTGCTCCGGAAGCCGGCGCTGTGGGCGCCGGTCGTCGTGATCAACCTGTCCGCGATGACGATCCTGTGCTGGCACCAGACGGCGATGCTGACCGCCGCGATCCCCGCCTCGTACGTGGGGGAGGTCGCCGGTCTGGTCGGGGCGCCCGACTCGGTCGGCTGGATCCTGGCGCGGCTGGCCTGGATGCCGGTCTTCGCGGGGCTGCTCGTCCTGATCGGGCGGTACGCGCGGGGCTTCGAGTCGCCGTGGAGCCGGACCGGCACCGCCTTGCGGGCCCTCGCGGGTGTTCTGGCGGCGGGGTTCGCGGTCTTCGCGCTGGGGCTGGCGTGAGGTGGGTGCGGGTGCGGGTGCGGGTCCGGGCCCCCGCCCGCTAGTCCTCCCGGGACGCCGACGTGAACGTCATGTCCGGGTAGCGGTCGCCCGCTACCTGGGTGGCGATCGGTTCCAGGGTGGTGAGTTGGGTTTCGGTGAGGGTGATGCGGGTGGCGGCGGCGTTCTCCTTCAGGCGGGAGCGCTTGCGGGTGCCCGGGATGGGGACGACGTCCAGGCCGTGTACGGCGGCGCGCTGCTGGACCCAGGCGAGGGCGATCTGTGCGGGGGTCGCCGCGTGTTCCTCGGCGATCGTCCGGACCGGGGCGAGCAGGGCCGCGTTGCGGGCCGCGTTCTCGCCGCTGAAGCGCGGCTGGTGGCGGCGGAAGTCCGTGTCGGACAGGTCCTTGGAGGCGTCGGCGAACGCGCCGGTGAGGAAGCCGCGGCCGAGCGGCGAGTACGGGACGAAGGTCACGCCCAGTTCGGCGGCGGCGGCGACCGCGCTGCGTTCGACGTCGCGGGAGAACAGCGACCACTCGGACTGGAGCGCGGCGATCGGGTGCACCGCGTACGCCTCGCGCAGCTCGGCCCCGGTGACCTCGCTCAGGCCCAGGTGCCGGACCTTGCCCTCCCGGACGAGCTCGGCCATCGCGCCGACGGACTCGGCGAGGGGGACGCCGGGGTCACGGCGGTGCATGTAGAGGAGGTCCAGGGACTCGACGCCGAGGCGGCGCAGGCTCGCCTCCACCGCGTTGCGGATGTACGCGGGGTCGTTGCGGACGCCCCGGTACGCGGGGTCGTCGGCCCGCCGCTCGATGCCGAACTTGCTGGCCAGGACGATCTCGTCGCGGTGCGCGGCGACGAACGGGGCGAGGAACTCCTCGTTGGCGCCCTGCCCGTAGACGTCGGCCGTGTCGATGAGGGTGACGCCCGACTCCAGGGCCGCGTCGAGGGTGTCGCGGGCGGCCTTCTCGTCGGTGTCGCCGTAGAACTCGCTGATGCCCATGGCGCCGAAGCCCTGGACGCCGATCTCCGGTCCGTCCTGTCCCGCGCCGAGACGTACGGTGCCGATCCTGCCGTCGCTGCTGCTCATGAGGTGCTGCCTCCGCATACGGTGCCGTAGTGGTCGATCTTGAGGTCGAGCACGGCGAGGGTGTCCTGCAACTCGGCGATCCGGGTCAGGACGTCGCTCCGGGTGGTCTCCAGGAGCGCACGCCGCTCGGCGTGGGTGTGGGCGCCCTCGCGGACGAGCTCGGCGTACCGCACCATGTCGGCCACCGACATCCCGGTCAGCCGCAGTTTGCCGACGAAGGCCAGCCAGTCCAGGTCCCGCCCGGTGAAGCGGCGCTGCCCGGTGTGCGAGCGGTCGACGTGCGGCATGAGGCCGATCCGCTCGTACCAGCGCAGGGTGTGGGCCGAGAGTCCGGTCAGGGCGGCCACCTCGCTGATCGTGTAGCGGTCCTTCCGCACCGGGGCTGTCGTGCTCTCGATCAAGCTCATGCCCTCACGCTAGAACGTTGGAGTGCACTCGAAGCAAGCAGGCCAAGTACGCTCGGCACCATGCTGAGCAGCCTGCAGACCCTGGCGTCGATCGAGAACTGGCCCGTCCCCACCGCCGCGGCGGCCGTCGTCCGCGCGGACGGCACCCTGGCCGGCGCGCACGGCCCCACCGGCCGGCGTTTTCCGCTCGCCTCGGTCACCAAGCCGCTCGCCGCGTACGCCGTCCTCGTCGCGTACGAGGAGGGGGCGATCGACCTCGACGAGCCGGCCGGGCCCGAGGGCGCGACCGTGCGGCACCTGCTCGCGCACACCTCCGGGCTCGCCTTCGACGAGAACCGGGTCATGGCGGCGCCCGGCGCCCGCCGGATCTACTCCAACACCGGCTTCGAGGTGCTCGGCGACCACGTCGCGAAGGCCACCGACATCCCCTTCGCCGAGTATCTGCACCAGGCGGTCCTGGAGCCGCTCGGGATGACCGCGACGACGCTGGAGGGCTCGCCCGCCAAGGACGGCGTGTCGACCGTCGACGACCTGGTGCGCTTCGCCGCCGAGGTGCAGGCGCCGCGGCTGCTCGACGCGCGGACGGTGCTGGACGCGATGACCGTGACGTATCCCGGTCTCACCGGCATCCTGCCGGGCTACGGGCACCAGCGGCCCAACGACTGGGGCCTCGGCTTCGAGATCCGCGACGGCAAGGCGCCGCACTGGACGGGCGCCTCGTCGTCGCCGCGCACCTTCGGGCACTTCGGCCAGTCCGGGACCTTCCTGTGGATCGACCCGGACGCCGGCGCGGCCTGCGTGGCGCTCACCGACCGGCCCTTCGGGGCCTGGGCGGTCGAGGCGTGGCCGCCGTTCACGGACGCGGTCCTCGCGGAGCTGCGGGGCGTCTGAGCGGGGACGCCCGCCGGGTCAGTCCGTCTCGCAGCGGGACGCGGGCAGCGGCCCGTCCGTGCCGGCGAGGACCACCTCGGCGGTGCGGCCGAGCTCCTCGGCGTAGGAGGCCGTGCAGATCAGCTGGCGTACGGCGATCGGGTCGAGGTCCTGGACGCGGACGCGGAGCCCGACGGTGAGCTGCGGGCGCCCGTCGGGGCCGGTCTGGCGCATGGTGTGCGGTTCGCCCGCGCCGTGGAAGTCGATCCGGGTGGTGAGGCCGGCGGCCCGCTCGCGCTCGTCCGGGCCCTCGATGAGGGCGCCGAGCAGCTTGTCGGTGGCGACCCGGTAGTCGGGCGGGCGGGCGACGTCGACGCCGGAGCCGTCGTTGACGATGCGGTGGAAGCCGAGGTCGCGGGCGACCGGCATCAGCCTGCCCTCCCGTCCGACGAAGAACAGCAGCATCCGCGGGTTGCCGGTGGGGTTCACCGTGACCGGGGCGCCCGCCCCGGCCTCCACGACGTCGCTCTTCTGTATGCCGCAGCCGGCCAGCGCCAGCAGGGCCAGCAGGGCGGCTGCCGCACGCCTCCGGGGGCGGCTCGCGGCGGGAGTCACAAGGGGATCCTGACGGTGAAGACGGCACCGCCGTCGGGGCGGTTGGCGGCGACGACCGTACCACCGTGCAGCCGGACGTTCTCCAGGGTGATGGCGAGGCCCAGGCCGCTGCCCGCCGAGCGGGTGCGGGCCGCGTCGGCCTTGTAGAAGCGGTCGAAGACGTGCGGCAGGACGTCCTCGGGGATGCCCGGCCCCCGGTCGGCGACCTCCGTGACGAGCCGCCCGTCGGGCCCGTCCTCGGCGTACAGCCGGACCGTCACCGGCGGGGCGCCGTGCCGCAGGGCGTTGCCGACCAGGTTGGCGACGACGACGTCGAAGCGGCGCGGGTCGAGGGGGGCGCGGATGCCGTCGGTGAGCTCGGTGACGATCTGTTCCGGGTCGGTCCAGTGGCGGTTCTGGAGGGTCTTGCGGACCGAGTCCGCCGCGTCGACCTCGTCGGTGTGGAGCTCGGCCGCGCGGGCGTCGAAGCGGGAGATCTCCATGAGGTCCTCGACGAGCACCGCGAGTTTGCCGGTCTCGGCGCTGATCAGGCGGACGGCGCGGGCGGTGTCGGAGTCGAGGGTGCCGGCGTCCTCGTCGAGCACCTCGGTGACGGCGAGCATCCCGGCGAGCGGGGTGCGCAGTTCGTGGGAGACGTCGGAGGCGAAGCGGCGGGCCCGGGCCTCGGCGTTCCGCAGCTCCGTGACGGAACGTTCCAGCTCGGCGGCGGACTCGTTGAAGGTGCGGGCGAGGTCGGCGAGTTCGTCGCTGCCCTTGGCGTGGATGCGGGTGTCCAGCCGGCCCCGGCCCATGCTGTGGGCGGCGACCCGCAGCTCCCGCACCGGCCGCAGCACCCCGCGCGAGGCCACCAGGGCCGGGATCAGGGCGACGAGCAGCGCGGGCAGGGCGCCGTCGCGGGCGGCGACGACCATCGCCTCGACGTTGGCCTCCTCCTCGCCGAGGTCCATCACCGCGTACAGGACGAGCCCGGTGGGGCTGTTCTCGGGGAAGCCCCGGTAGTAGTCGCCGAAGACGGCGGGCACCGCGATGGTCAGGTACGGGACGCCGTCCTTGACGACCCGCTGGAAGCTGCCGTGGGTGGCGCCGATCGCGGTGGCGCGGCGGCGCAGTTCGGGGGTGAGGACGCTCGACTCGGGCCGGTCGGTGGACGACACCCGCAGGTCGCCGTATTCGGCGTACACCCGCCAGGGCCGTGGCTTGCCCTGCCGGGCGATGCCCTGGAGGGCGGTGCGCAGCCCGTCGGGGTTGATGGGCAGCTGCGTGTTCAGGGTCTCGACCTGCTGGCGGAAGGCGGAGACGGCGGTGTCCTGGGTCTGCTCCAGGATCGCGTTGCGGGCGGCCCGGTAGGTGAGGGCGGCGGTGGTGCCGCAGCCGACGGCGGCGACCAGCAGGAAGGCGAGGACGAGCCGGGTGCGCAGCCCGAAGGGGTGCAGGCGTCTGCGGCGGGCATCGGCGTGTCTGCCGCCGCCCGGGACGTGGGCTCTCACAACGGTCCGAAGCGGTAGCCGAAGCCGCGCAGGGTCTGGATGTAGCGGGGGTCGCCGGGGGTGTCCTCGATCTTGTTGCGGAGGCGGCGGACGCAGGCGTCGACGAGCCGGGCGTCGCCGTGGAAGCTGTGCTCCCAGACGTGTTCGAGGAGCTGCTGGCGGCTGAAGACCTGCTCGGGGGCGGCGGTGAGGTGGAGCAGCAGCTTGAGCTCGGAGGGGGCCAGCGCGATGCGTTCGCCGTTCTTGGCGACGGTGAGTCCGGCCCGGTCGACGGCGAGCTCCCCGTGGAACTCCACGGCCTGCCGGGCGCCGCCGGGCTCGTCGATCCGGCGGAGCACGGCCCGGATCCGGGCCTCGATGACCTCGGTACGGGCGGGCTTGACGATGTAGTCGTCGGCGCCGGCCTCCAGGCCGATGACGACGTCGAAGTCGTCGCCGCGGGCGGTGAGCATGATGATCGGGAGCTGGCTGGTCTCGCGGACCTGGCGGCAGACCTGGACGCCGTTCATCCCGGGCAGCATGAGGTCGAGGAGGAGCAGGTCGGGGCGGAACTCGCGCAGCGCGGCGAGGCCGGTCTCCCCGGTCGCGGCGGTGCGCACCTCGTGCCCGCGGCGCCGGAGCCCGAGCTCGACGCCTTCGCGGACGGAGGGGTCGTCTTCGATCAGCAGCACGCGTGGCATTCGTGGAGTATCCCAAGGTCGGTCGGATGCGCTCCCCGCCGGGGAGGGGATCCGGCGGGGAGCGGGTACGGGGGGGGCGGGGCGGGTGTGGTGTCAGCGCCGCCGGGTGAGCCGGGCGGCGGTGCCCGTGAGCAGGGCCTGCACCTCGGTGAGCCGGAGCGGCCGGGCGAGGAGGGCGAAGACGGCGAGGACGGCGCCCGCGCCGGCCAGTCCGGAGAGCACGGAGCCGGCGCCGGTGGTGCGGTCGGCGACGAGCAGCCCGAACCCGGCGGCGGGCACGGCGGCGGTCAGCAGGCGCGCCAGCGCGGCACCTGCACCGGCACCGGCAGTCGGCGCGGGGTCGATGGGCACCCGGGCGGCGTTCGCGGCACCGGTCGGCACGGTCCCGGTGGGTGCCTGGCCGGCCGGCGCGGCACCGGCGCCGGTCGGCGCGGTCCCGGCCGCCCCGGCCTCCGGCCGCCCCGTGCCCCTGAGCCTGCGCCCGAGTACGTACGCCGTGAGGCCCCAGCCCGTCCAGAGCGCCAGGGAGTAGCCCGCGGCCATGCCCGTGACGGCCCAGCGGGCGGGCAGGACGCTGAAGGCGGTGACGGCGAGGAGGGCGTTGAGGCCCGCGATGACCAGGTTCAGGAGGAAGGGGGTGCGGGTGTCGCGCAGGGCGTAGAAGGCGCGGGTGCAGACGTACTGGCCGGAGAGGGCGACGAGGCCGGGCGCGAGGGCCATCAGGATCCAGGCCATCGCGCGGACCGCCGCCGCGTCGGTGCGGCCGTACTGGAAGACCATGCCCACCAGCGGGACGGCCAGCGCGAACAGCGCGCACGCGGCGGGCACGATGGCCGCCGCGCTGGTGCGCTGCGCGTACGCGACGTCCCGGCGCACCCCCGCCAGGTCGCCCTCGGCCGCCGCGCCGCTCATCCGCGGCAGCAGGGCCGTGACCAGGGCGACGGTGACGATGCCGTGCGGGACGGCCCACAGCAGGTAGGCGTTGTTGTACGCGCTGAGGCCGGCGCCCTCGGCGTGCTGGCCGGCCGCCGTGGCGATCTTGGTGGTCACCCAGTACGCGGCCTGGTTGGTGAGGACCAGCAGGACCAGCCAGCCGGCCGCCTTCAGGGGCGCGGTCAGGCCGCTGCCCCGCCAGTCGAAGCGGGGCCGCCAGCGGAAGCCCGCCGCCTTCAGGGAGGGCAGGAGGGCCAGGGCCTGGAGGGCGATGCCCGCGGTGGTGCCCCAGCCGAGCAGCGCGGTCTCGCCGGGGGTGAGCTCCCCGCCCGCCGAGACGGCGAGGAACAGGCCGAAGACGCCGACCACGACGACGTTGTTGAGGACCGGCGTCCACATCATCGCGCCGAACCGGCCGCGCGCGTTGAGCACCTGCCCGAGCAGCGTGAACAGGCCGAGGAAGAAGATCTGCGGCAGGCAGGAGCGGGCGAACGCGACGGTCATGTCCCGCTGAGCGCCGGTGTAGTCGGTGTATCCGTCGACGATCGCGGGGGCGGCGAGCACGGCGACGCCGGTCAGCACGGTCAGGGCGAGCACGCAGACGGTGAGCAGCCGGTCGGTGTAGGCCACGCCGCCGTCCGCGTGTTCCTTGGCCGCCTTGACCAGCTCGGGGACGAAGACCGCGTTGAGGGCGCCGCCGAGCAGCAGCATGTAGACGATCGTGGGGACGGAGTTGCCGACCGCGTAGCCGTCGGCGACGAATCCGGTGCCGATGGCCGCCGCGACGACGGCGGAGCGTACGAAGCCGGTGGCGCGCGAGACCAGGGATCCGGCCGCCATCAGCGCGCCGCTGCGCAGCACGGACGGGGACGTGGCCGGGGCCGCCTCGGTGGCCGTGGCCGTCATCGGCGGGCCAGGTACGCCTGGAAGGCGCGGTACAGCGTGTGGTTGGTCGTGCCCTGCAATGGAATCTCCCACTCCCCCAGCGTCTCGACGACCCGCCCGCCCGTGCCCAGCTTCCAGCGGAGCAGTCCGTGGGCCCGGTCGTCCGGATCGAGGGTGGAGGGTACCCCGCGCATGTCGTAGACGTCCGCTCCCAGCGCGTGGGCGTCGAGCAGCATGCGCCACTGCAGTGCGTTGGAGGGGCGGACCTCGCGGCGGTGGTCGGCGGAGGCGCCGGTCTGGTACCAGACCCGCCGTCCGACGGTGACCATGGTGTGGGCGGCGAGGATCTCGCCCTCGTGCCGGGCCAGGTAGAGCCGCATCCGCCCCGGGTGCTCGGCGTTGAGGACGGCGTACTGGCGCTCGTAGTACGCGAGGGAGCGGCCGAGCCGGAAGCCGTCGCGCTCCTCGGTGACGCGCAGCAGCCGGTAGAACTCGGGCAGGTCGGCGGCGGAGCCGACGACGACCTCGACGCCGGACTTGCGGGCCTTGCGGATGTTGCGCCGCCACTCCTGGTTGAGCCCGGACCACAGGTCGTCGGAGCTGCGGCCGGTGAGCGGCACCTGGTAGACGAGGCGCGGCTGGGCGTCGGCGCCTTCGTCGGCCTCGCCGCCGCACCGCTTCCAGCCGCGGGCCCGCAGCCGTTCGGCGACGGCCGAGCCCAGCGGGTCGACCTCGGTGGCGAGGACGTCGGACAGGCGCCGGCCGGGCCCCGCGTGCGCCTTCAGCGTGGCGGCGGACCAGCGCCGGTAGTCCGGCCCGGGGCCCATCCGCACCGCGAACACGCCGCAGGACCGCAGGTGCCGGAGCAGCGGATCGAGCCAGCCGTCGAGGTCCGGGTCGGCCCAGTCGGCGACGGGCCCCTCGGGCAGGTAGGCGAAGTACTTGCGGGTGCCGGGGAACGCCCGCAGCAGCACCAGCGCGACGCCGGACAGCTCACCGAACTCGGGTCCCCAGCCGACCAGCTGGTGGGTCCAGCCGTCCTTCACCTGTGCCCAGGAGGGGACCTGGAGGAAGCTGGGCCCGTCCGCTCCGGTGGAGCGGGCGGCCAGGAACGCGCGGTACACCTCGGGGGTGACGGGGCCGAGCCGCAGCGCGGGGCGGGCGGGCGCGGGCGTCACGAGCAGCGCTGACACAACGAGGGCCTCCTTGTTCCGCCCCGTCGGTGGTGGGGCGCTCAGCAGGCTCACAGCCGGTATTGACCACTCCGCGCGAGGATTGTGACCGGACGATGACCGTTTCTCTTCAGCCCCCGTCACAACGCCCCGGGACCGGGCGCGTCCCCCCGGCGGCGGCCTACAGTCCGGTGCATCCCACCCTTTCCACCCTCGCGGAGGCCGTGCCGTGCTGCGCACCCACATACGCATCCCCCTGTTCCTGATCGCGGCCGCGTCGCTGACCGCCTGCTCGACGGCGGCGGCCGACCCGCAGTCCGCGTCGCCGAAGGCGTCCGCGGACGGCGCCCCCGCGAAGGTGACCGTGGTGCCCCCGGCGGCCGGGCGGCCGGTGACGGTGACGGCCACCGGCGGCACCCTGGCGACGGTCAAGGTGGTCGACGCGAACGGCATCGCGCTCGTCGGCCGCACCGGTACGGGCGGCTCCGCCTGGACCTCGGACCGCAAGGCCGCGCCGGGCACCACGTACACCGTGGAGGTGACCGCGCGGGGCGCCGGCGGCAAGGAGACGAAGGACCGCAGGTCCTTCTCCACCCCCGAGGCCGACAAGGTCAACAAGCTGACGCTGGCCCCCGGCAAGAACACCACGGTGGGCGTCGCCCACCCCCTCTCGATCGTCTTCGACCGCCCGGTGACCAACAAGGCCGACGTCGAGCGCCAGTTGAAAGTCACCACCTCCGTCCCCACCGAGGGCTCATGGGGCTGGCTCAAGGACTACTCGGGCAAGGACCGCGCGGACTGGCGGCCCCGCGCGTACTGGAAGCCCGGCACGAAGGTCACCCTGGACGCGACGCTGAACGGCACCGACTCGGGCGGCGGCTGGTTCGTCCGCGACTACCGCACCGGCTTCACCGTCGCCGCCCAGTCCCAGGTCATCAAGGTCGACCTCGACCGCCAGAAGCTCTCCGTCGTCCGCGACGGGCGCACCGTCCGTACCATCCCCGTCTCCGGCGGCACCCCCGGCGGCGACAAGCGCTCCTGGCGCGGCACGGCCGTCCTGATGGCGAAGGAGGGCACGATCAACATGAACTCCGAGACGGTCGGCCTCGGCGACGCCTACAACAAGGACGTCGACTACTCGATGCGGCTGACCTGGTCCGGCATGTACGCCCACGCCGCCCCCTGGAACGCGGCCTACTTCGGCAACGCCAACAAGAGCTCCGGCTGCATCGGCATGAGCACCGAGAACGCCACCTCCTTCTACGCCTCCGTCCGCGTCGGCGACCCGTTCGAGATCACCGGCGAGGACACCAAGGGCGTCGTCGCCGAGGGCAACGGCTACGGCGCGTGGAACCTGGACTGGAACGCCTGGCAGGCCAAGAGCGCCCTGCGCGGCTGACCCCGGCCGGGTCACCCACAGGAGTGGCCGTACGGGATTCCCTCCTCCGGCCCGCGACGCACTGGATACGCTCGGCGACACAGCGAGTCGACACGCCGAGCGCGTCCAGGCCGGAGGTACCCGCCATGGCCAACATCATGCAACTCGACCCCAGCGCCTCCCCCTTGGACTACTACGGCTGGGAGCTCCGCCGCTTACGCGAGGCGCACGGCCTCAAACAGCAGCAGCTGGGCGACATCATCTTCTGCTCGGCCTCCCTGATCGGCCAGGTCGAGTGCGCGAAGAAGATCCCCACCCGCGAGTTCTCCGAACGGCTGGACGCGGCACTCGGCACGGACGGGCTGTTCAGCCGGCTCGTCGGGCTGGTGCTGCGGAGCCAGTTGCCGGCGTGGTTCCAGCCGTACGCGCAGATGGAGGCCATCGCGACGTACATCTCCACGTTCCAGACGCAGCTGGTGTACGGGCTGTTGCAGACGGAGGAGTACGCGCGGGCGGTCCTGGCCACCGGCATGCCGGACGACCTGGAGGGTCTGCTCGCGGCGCGCATGGAACGCCAGCGCATCCTGACCCGAGAGCGCCCGCCGCTGGCCTGGGCGGTGCTCGACGAAGCGGTGCTCCACCGGCCGATCGGCGGCCGCGAGGTGATGCGCAGGCAACTGGCCCACCTGCTGACGTTCGCCGACCACCGCTGGATGCGCATCCAGGTGCTGCCCTTCGAGGCGGGCGAACACGCAAGCCTGGCAGGGTCGTTCACAGCCCTTCGCTTCGACGACGACCCGGATATCGTCTACACCGAGGACATCATCTCGGGCCACATGACCGCCAACCCCGACACCGTCAGGGAAGCCGCGCTCCGTTACTCTCACGTGCAGGCCACCGCCCTCTCCGTAGAGGATTCGGCGGCACTGATCGCCCGCGTGATGGAGGAACGTTATGGAGACCCGTCCTGAGCTGACCGGCGCGCGGTGGCGTAAGTCCAGCTTCAGCGGAAGCACCGGTGGCGAATGCGTCGAGTGCACCGTCACCGGAAACGCCGCCTGGCGGAAGTCCTCGTACAGCGGAAACACCGGCGGCGAGTGCCTTGAGGTCATCGACGACTGCCCCGGCACCGTCCCGGTCCGTGACAGCAAGAACCCCACGGGCCCGGCCCTGATCGTCGGCGCCGCCGCCTGGCAGACCTTCGTGGACGGCGTCCGCTAGGACGCACCCCGCATCTCCCACAGCAACACCTCCGCGTCGCCGGTCGCGAGCAGGGCGAGGCCCTCCGCGCCGGTGACGCGTGCCGCGTCGCCCGCCGACAGCTCCTCGCCGTCGAGGCGGACCGTGCCGCGCACCACGTGCGCGTAGACGAAGGCGGCGTCCGGGACGGCGGACCGCTCGCCCGCCTCCAGGCGGCGTACGTGGAGCATCGCGCCCGCCGCCGGCAGGGCGTACGGGGTGGCGTCGGCGATGCCGCGGACCACGTCGTACGCGGGGGCGCCGCCGGGGGTCAGCGGGGCCAGCCACATCTGGACGAAGACCAGCGGGGCCGGGCCGTCGTTGCGCTCGACGTGCCGGACGCCCTCGGCGGCGCTCAGGTGCTGGAGGTCGCCGGGGCGGACGAGGGTCGCGTGGCCGGTCGAGTCGCGGTGGGTGAGCTCGCCCTCGACGACCCAGGTGACGATCTCGGTGTGACTGTGCGGGTGCTCGTCGAAACCGGCCCCCGGCGCGAGACGCTCCTCGTTGCAGGCGAGCAGCGCGCCGAAGCGGAGGTTGTCGGGATCGTAGAAGCGCCCGAAGGAGAGGGCGTGCCGGGTGTCGATCCCGGCCTCGGGGTCACCTCCGGGGTACCGCTCCCCGGCGCGCTGGATGCGTATCACGGGCCCACGGTAGCGGCGGCCGGTGCGCGGGGTGTCCGCGAAACCGCCCCGACCCCGCACGCGGCCGTCCTGATAAGGCAGTCTTGTCCCCGTGTCTGAACCCGTGAACGCCCCTCACCCGCACGCCGCGACCCTGAAGCGCCTCGAACAGTCCTCCGGGCGGCTCGCCGCCAACGCCATTGCCCGCATGGACGAGACGCTGCCGTGGTACCGGGCGATGCCGCCCGAGAACCGGTCGTGGATCGGCCTGGTCGCCCAGGCGGGGATCGCGGCGTTCACCGAGTGGTTCCGGCACCCGGAGACCCCGCAGGCGATCTCCACCGACGTGTTCGGCACCGCGCCGCGCGAGCTGACCCGGGCGATCACGCTGCGGCAGACCGTCGAGATGGTCCGCACGACCATCGAGGTCATGGAGGTGGCGATCGACGAGGTCGCCGCACCGGGCGACGAGCGGGTGCTGCGCGAGGCGCTGCTCGTCTACGCGCGGGAGATCGCCTTCGCCACCGCGCAGGTGTACGCGCAGGCCGCCGAGGCGCGGGGCGCCTGGGACGCCCGGCTGGAGTCGCTGGTCGTGAACGCGGTGCTCTCCGGGGAGGCCGACGAGGGGGCCGTGTCCCGGGCCGCCGCGCTCGGCTGGAACTCGCCGGAGAACGTGTGCGTGGTCCTGGGGACGGCGCCCGACGGGGACAGCGAGCTGACCGTCGAGGCGATCCGCCGGGCCGCCCGGCACGCCAAGCTCCAGGTGCTCACGGGGGTCCTCGGGGACCGGCTCGTGGTCATCGCGGGCGGCAACGACAACCCGCTGGCCGTGGCGAAGGCGCTGATCGGGCCGTACGCGGCCGGTGCCGTCGTCGCCGGGCCCGTCGTGCCCGACCTGCTGGCCGCCACCCGGTCCGCGCAGGCCGCCGCCGCCGGCCTCAAGGCCTGCACGGCCTGGCAGGACGCCCCCAGGCCCGTCCTCGCGGACGATCTCCTGCCGGAGCGGGCCATCGCCTCCGACCCTTCGGCCCGCGACCAGCTGGTGGAGGAGATCTACAGACCGCTGGAAGAAGCGGGATCGGCGCTGCTCGAAACACTCAGTGTCTATCTGGAGCAGGCGAGCAGCCTGGAAGGCGCGGCGCGGATGCTGTTCGTCCACCCGAACACCGTGCGCTACCGGCTTCGACGTGTGACCGACGTCACCGGCTGGTCACCCTCCGACGTCCGCTCCGCGTTCACCCTGCGGATCGCACTCATCCTCGGGCGCTTGGCCGACGCGGATACCCAGTCCTAGACTTTTGTCGAACACCAACAATTCGACCGACGGTTCTTCGTCCTTGTCCCCACGGGCGTCGGGG
This sequence comes from Streptomyces sp. NPDC093111, assembly GCF_040683955.1. Lineage (NCBI taxonomy): Bacteria > Bacillati > Actinomycetota > Actinomycetes > Kitasatosporales > Streptomycetaceae > Streptomyces > Streptomyces sp. NPDC093111. The sequence continues at coordinate 142,725 of NZ_JBFBNW010000012.1, forward strand.
ACCGTCCCCAAGAGAGAGTGTGAGGGTGCTCGTACTCGTCGCTCCCGGCCAAGGCGCCCAGACGCCCGGCTTCCTGACTCCCTGGCTCGAACTCCCCGGTGCCGCCGACCGCGTCGCGGCCTGGTCCGACGCCATCGGGCTCGACCTTGCCCACTACGGCACGAAGGCCGACGCGGACGAGATCCGCGACACCGCCGTGGCGCAGCCGCTGCTGGTCGCGGCCGGTCTGCTGTCCGCCGCCGCCCTCGGTGACCTGGCGCCCGGCGCCGTCGCCGGTCACAGCGTCGGCGAGTTCACCGCCGCCGCGTTCGCGGGCGTCCTCGACGACACCGCCGCGCTGCGTCTCGTACGCACCCGTGGTCTGGCGATGGCCGAGGCCGCCGCGATCACGAAGACCGGCATGGCGGCGCTGCTCGGCGGCGACCCCGAGGTGACCGTCCCGCACCTGGAGAAGCTGGGCCTGACCCCGGCCAACGTCAACGGCGCCGGCCAGATCGTCGCCGCCGGCACCCTGGAGCAGCTGGCCGCGCTCGCCGAGGACAAGCCCGAGGGCGTCCGGCGCGTGGTCGAGCTCAAGGTCGCCGGCGCGTTCCACACGCACCACATGGCCCCGGCCGTGGAGAAGCTGGCCGCCGCCGCCCAGGAGCTGTCCCCGGCCGACCCGGCCGTGCGCTACGTCTCCAACAAGGACGGCCAGGTCGTCACCGGCGGCGCGGAGGTCATCGCCCGCCTGGTCGGCCAGGTCGCCAACCCGGTCCGCTGGGACCTGTGCATGGAGACCTTCAAGGAGCTCGGCGTCACCGGCCTGATCGAGGTGTGCCCCGGCGGCACCCTGACCGGCCTCGCCAAGCGCGCCCTGCCCGGTGTCCCCACCGTGGCTCTGAAGACCCCGGACGACCTCGACGCGGCCCGCACGCTCGCAGCGACGACGGCCACGGCCTGACAAGGAGTGTCGAGAAGCATGGCGAAGATCAAGCCCAGCAAGGGCGCCCCGTACGCGCGCATCCTCGGTGTCGGCGGCTACCGCCCGACCCGTGTGGTGCCCAACGAGGTGATCCTGGAGAAGATCGACTCCTCCGACGAGTGGATCCGCTCGCGCTCCGGCATCGCCACCCGCCACTGGGCGTCCCCCCAGGAGACCGTCACCGCGATGTCGGTGGAGGCCTCCGGCAAGGCGATCGCCGACGCCGGGATCTCTCCCGAGCAGATCGGCGCGGTCGTCGTCTCCACGGTGTCGCACTTCAAGCAGACGCCGGCGGTGGCCACCGAGATCGCCGACAAGATCGGTGCCGGCAAGCCGGCCGCGTTCGACATCTCCGCCGGCTGCGCGGGCTTCGGCTACGGCCTCACCCTCGCCAAGGGCATGATCGTCGAGGGTTCGGCCGAGTACGTGCTGGTGATCGGCGTGGAGCGGCTGAGCGACCTGACCGACCTGGAGGACCGCGCGACGGCCTTCCTGTTCGGCGACGGCGCCGGTGCCGTGGTCGTCGGCCCCTCGGACGAGCCGCACATCGGCCCCACGGTGTGGGGTTCGGAGGGCGACAAGTCCGAGACGATCAAGCAGACCGTGCCGTGGAACGAGTTCCACAGCGGCGACGACTCGACGCTGCCCCTCAACGAGCAGGGCGACATCAAGTTCCCCGCCATCACGCAGGAGGGCCAGGCGGTCTTCCGCTGGGCCGTCTTCGAGATGGCGAAGGTCGCCCAGCAGGCCCTGGACGCCGCCGGCATCTCGGCGGACGACCTGGACGTCTTCATCCCGCACCAGGCCAACATGCGGATCATCGACTCGATGGTGAAGACCCTCAAGCTGCCGGAGCACGTCATGGTCGCCCGTGACGTGGAGACCACCGGCAACACCTCGGCCGCCTCGATCCCGCTCGCGATGGAGCGGCTCCTGGCGACCGGCAAGGCCAAGAGCGGCGACACGGCGCTCATCATCGGCTTCGGGGCGGGTCTCGTCTTCGCCGCGACGGTCGTTACTCTCCCCTAGGCACTCCGGATCTCCCGGAAGCCTCTGTTTTCTCAGCACACACAAGAAGGAGCGCCACCATGGCCGCCACCCAGGAAGAGATCGTCGCCGGTCTCGCCGACATCGTGAACGAGATCGCCGGCATCCCGGTCGAGGACGTCGCGATCGAGAAGTCCTTCACCGATGACCTGGACGTCGACTCCCTGTCCATGGTCGAGGTCGTCGTGGCCGCCGAAGAGCGCTTCGACGTCAAGATCCCCGACGAGGACGTCAAGAACCTCAAGACGGTCGGCGACGCCACCGAGTACATCCTGAAGCACCAGGCCTGATTCGGGCCTAGCTGACCCGGTTCGCCACCCAGCGGTGGCGCCGCTTTTCGACCATCACACACATGGAGAAAGAATTCCTGTGAGCTCGACCAATCGCACCGTGGTCGTCACCGGTATCGGCGCAACCACTCCGCTGGGTGGCGACTCCGCTTCCACCTGGGAGGGCCTCCTCGCCGGACGCTCCGGCGTGAAGCCCCTGGAGGGCGAGCGCTTCGAGGAGCTGCCCGTACGGATCGCCGCGCGCGTCGCGGTGGAGCCGTCCGAGGTCCTGCCCCGCCCGCTGGCCCGCAAGCTGGACCGCTCGGCGCAGTTCGCGCTGATCGCGGCCCGCGAGGCGTGGGCCGACGCGGGCTACACCGCGCCCGCCGGCGAGGACGAGAAGATCGCGCCCGAGCGGCTCGGTTCCGTCATCGCCTCCGGCATCGGCGGTGTCACGACCCTGCTCGACCAGTACGACGTGCTGAAGGAGTCCGGCGTCCGCCGCGTCTCCCCGCACACCGTGCCGATGCTGATGCCCAACAGCCCCTCCGCCAACGTCGGCCTGGAGGTGAACGCCCGGGCGGGCGTCCACACCCCGGTCTCCGCGTGCGCGTCGGGTGCCGAGGCGATCGGCTACGCCGTCGAGATGATCCGTACCGGCCGGGCCGACGTGGTCGTCGCGGGCGGCACCGAGGCGGCGATCCACCCGCTGCCGATCGCGGCCTTCGCCAACATGATGGCGATGTCCAAGAACAACGACGAGCCCCAGCAGGCCTCGCGCCCCTACGACAAGGGCCGGGACGGCTTCGTCCTGGGCGAGGGCGCCGGCGTGGTCGTGCTGGAGTCCGAGGAGCACGCGAAGGCGCGCGGCGCGAAGATCTACTGCGAGGTGCTGGGGCAGGGCCTGTCGGCCGACAGCCACCACATCGCGCAGCCCGAGCCGACCGGCCGGGGCATCGCCGCCGCGATGCAGAACCTCCTCGACTCGACGGACCTGAAGCCGTCCGAGGTCGTCCACCTCAACGCCCACGCCACGTCGACCCCGCAGGGCGACGTCGCCGAGATCAAGGCGCTGCGCCGGGTCCTGGGCGACGACCTGGACCACGTCGCGATCTCCGCGACCAAGTCCATGACCGGCCACCTGCTGGGCGGCGCGGGCGGCATCGAGACCGTCGCGACGGTCCTGGCCCTCCACCACCGGCTGGCCCCGCCGACGATCAACGTCACCGACCTCGACCCCGAGGTCGAGGCCGACATCGTCCTGAACGAGCCGCGCGAACTGCCCCAGGGCTCGATCGCCGCGATCAACAACTCGTTCGGCTTCGGCGGCCACAACGTGGTGCTGGCGTTCCGTTCGGTCTGACGCGCTGTTCTGACACGCGGTTCTGACACGCTGTCCTGACACGCGGTGTGACGTTCCGTCACCTCATAGGTCCACCCCCGGTTTCGGGGGTGGACCTATGTCGCTTTTATCTCATAAGTCGATGAACATGCGTGTCGTACCGGTATGAGCGAATGATCATGTGATGCTGACGCCCGTACCGCCCCTCAGCACGCTCCCGGCGGCGGGACGGTCGGTCGGCGGTAGGCGTCGGCCGGGAACTCGGCCGCGAGAGGCGTCACCTATGATCCGTCGTCACCACAGAGGTGGGCGACCCCAGCGAACCCTGCGGCCCGTGGTGGGCGCCCTCGCCGCGGCCGCCCTGGCCGTGGCCGCGGCGCCCATGGCCGGTGCCGTCCAGGCCGCTCCGCGCGGCGCGGGGACCGAGCGGCCGATCGGCCCGGACCCCGTCGTCACCCTGCTCACCCACGGCAACCTGACGATGGCCTCCAACTCGGTCCTCACCTGCGACCCGAGCGACGGCAGCGTCTGCTCCGACACCGAGGGCACGAACAACGGCCGGACCATGTACGTGAAGTCCGACCCCAACGCCCCCGGGTCCAACGCCTCCGCCGCCCAGCTCCAGCTGCCGGCGGGCGCCACCGTCCTGTCCGCGCGGCTCTACTGGCAGTTCAACCCCACCGGGACGAGCACCAACGGCACCTCCGGCGACCTCGCCAAGGGGAACACGGTGTCCTGGAAGGTCCCCGGGGCGAGCGGCTACACCCAGGTCACCGCGGACACCTTCGACTACTTCGACCAGAAGGTCGGCGGTACGCCGCCGGAGCCGCTGATGGCCGCCGGCGCCGTCAAGGACGTCACGGCCGAGGTCAAGGCCGCGGGCGCGGGCTCGTACACCGTCGCCGACATCCAGGCGTGCAGCGGACGCTCCTCCGCCCAGAACCAGGGCGGGAACAACGTGGGCTGCTGGGGCGGCTGGTCCCTGGTCGTCGCCTACGAGGCACCCACGGAGCCGCTGCGCTACCTCCAGGTCTGGGACGGCTTCCAGCTGCTGCGCGACCCGAACCCCGCCACCACCCTCACCCTGGCGGGCATCCGCACCCCGGACGGCGGCCCGGCCGCGGCCACCATGGGCGTCACCGTCGGGGACGGCGACGCCCCGATCGCCGGCGACCAGGCCCTGGTCGGCTCGACCGTGGACAACCTCACCGCGCTGCCGATGCCCGGCCCGAACGGCATCAGCACCGACAACGCCTTCACCGGGCGCATCGACCACGTCGCCGCCGACGGCACCAGCAGCAACATCACCACCCGCGACCCGAACCCGGTCAGCAACTACGGCTACGACGCCCGCATCATCGACGTGACCGGCAAGATCCCGGCGGGCAGCACCCAGGCCCTGCTCCGGATCAACGGCGCGGGCGACGCGCTGGAGCCCCAGGCCGTCTGGCTGGCCCTGGAGGCCCGGGAGCCGGACCTCCAGCTCACCAAGGCCAACGACCCGCCCGGCACCACCAACGACACGCCTCCCGGCCTGGTCGACCCCGGCGCCACCATCACCTACACCTTCACCGTCACCAACAAGCACGCGGACGGCAGCACCGACGCCCTGGACACCGCCACGGGCGTCACCCTCACCGACGAGCTGCCCGCCGGCACGGAGTACGTCGCCGGGTCGAACCCGGACTGCACCGCGAAGGCGTCCACCGTCACCTGCACCACCGCCGACCTCGCGCCCGGCGCGTCCCGTACCGTCTCGTTCCGGGCGAAGGTCGCGGACGGCACCGCCGCGGGCACGAAGCTGGACGACACCGCCTCGGTCGCCTTCAAGGGCAAGCAGACGGGCCGCGCCCAGGAGCGCACCAGCAACACCGTGCGCAACACGGTGGCCGCCAAGTCCGGCTACCACGTCAAGAAGACCTCGGACCGCGCCACCGCCGCCCCCGGCGACAAGGTGAGCTACGAGGTCGACATCGCCAACACCGGGAACACCCCGCTCAAGGCGCTGACCGTCACCGACGACCTGAGCGCGGTGCTCGACGACGCGACGTACGGCGGCGACGCCACCGCCACGAGCGGCACCGTCGGCTACGACGCCCCGAAGCTGAGCTGGACCGGTGACCTCCCGGTCGGCGAGACCGTGAAGCTGACCTACTCCGTCACGGTCGACGAGCCCGCCGACGGCGACCGGAAGCTGACCAACACCGTGGTGGGCGACAAGCCCGGCGGCAACTGCCCGGCCGGCGGCGGCGACCCGGACTGCACCGCCACGACCGAGGTCGACGTCCCGACCAGCCCCACGCCCGAGCCGAGCACCTCCACCGAACCGACCCCGGGCCCGTCGCACAGCGGCCACCCCGGGGGCGGCGGTCAGCTCCCCGACACCGGATCGATCGCCGGACCGGCCGCCGCGGCCGCCGCGCTCGCCGTCGCCGCCGGTGCGGGCCTCGCCTTCGCCGCCCGACGCCGGAGCCGGGGCCGCCACTCCTGACCCCTCCCCGTGACGCGCCGACGGCCCCGCCCACGAAGGGCGGGGCCGTCGGCGCGTACGGGTGACCGTCGACGCGTAGCGCGTACTAGACCACCTGGTGCAGCCAGCGCACCGGGGCCCCCTCGCCCGCGTAGCGGAAGGGCTCCAGCTCGTCGTCCCAGGGTTTGCCGAGGAGCCGGGCGACCTCCGCCTCCAGCACCGTCTCCCCCTGGGCCGCGCGGGCCAGGGCGGCGCGCAGCCGGTCCTCGGGGACCAGGATGTCGCCGTGGATGCCGGTGACGGCGTGGAAGATGCCCAGCGCGGGGGTGGCGCTGTAGCGCTCACCCTCGGCGTTGGGACAGGGTTCCGCGGTCACCTCGAAGCGGAGCATCTGCCAGCCGCGCAGGGCGGAGGCGAGTTGGGAGGCGGTGCCGGTCCGCCCCTTCCAGGAGAACTCGGCTCTCCAGGTGCCGGGGGACGCCGGCTGGCGGATCCAGTCGAGCTGGACCCTCGCACCGAGGACACCCGCGACCGCCCATTCGACGTGCGGGCAGAGCGCGCGCGGTGCGGAGTGTACGTACAGGACTCCACGTGTCGTCACCGGGACCTCCAGTGTGGGACGAGGTTCACCTTGCCCAGCGGCCTCAGTAAACACATCAGGAGCAGAACTTCGCAAACCCCCAAAAAGGGGACAGCAAGTGACGTGACGTAATTTACCGGACACAGTCGGCCGAGGCGCCTCTGGTTCGACGGGGAAAAGCTACCGTGCCTCACCCACATCGGAGTGACGTACGGTCGGTCAGGTGCGGGTGGACACGAAGCATTCACTCGCGAGGACGCCGAGGAGGGGCCCCGGGGATGCGCGGGCGACGCCGATTCCGAACCACCGCCGCCGCGGTCGCGACGCTGTGCGTCGCGATGCTGACGGGCTGCTCCGCCGACGGCCCGGCCGACGGCGCGCGCCCGGCCGCCACCGCCGCGAAGCCGAGACCGACGCCGAAGCCGACGCCCCTGTGGGACCCCTCCCCCGGCTCCGTGGCCGCCGTCGGGGACTCCATCACCCGCGCCTTCGACGCCTGCGCGGTCCTGGCGGACTGCCCCGAGGCGTCCTGGGCGACCGGCACCGACGCGGGCGTCGACAGCCTGGCCCTGCGACTGCTCGGGCCCGAGGGCGTGGCCGGCCGGAGCTGGAACCTGGCGCGCACCGGGGCCCGGATGGCGGAGCTGCCGGCCCAGATGGCCGCGGCGGCGGCCGAACGCCCCGAGCTGGTCACGGTCATGATGGGCGCCAACGACGCCTGCCGGGAGCGGCCCGAGCTGATGACCCCGGTCGAGGAGTTCCGCGCCTCGTTCACGGCGGCGCTCGGCCGGCTGCGGGCGGGGGCGCCGAAGGCGCAGGTGTACGTGTCGAGCCTGCCGGACCTGAAGCGGCTGTGGGCCACCGGCCGGGTCAGCCCGATGGGCCGTCAGGTGTGGAGCCTGGGGGTCTGCGGCGCGATGCTGGCCGACCCGGAGGACCTGGGCCCGGCGGCGGAGGAGCGCAGGAACCGGGTGCGGGACCGGGTGGTCGCGTACAACGGGGTGCTCCGTGAGGTGTGCGCGAAGGACGCGCGCTGCCGCTACGACGGCGGGGCGGTGTTCGGCTTCCGCTTCGAGGGCGGACAGCTGAGCCCGTGGGACTGGTTCCATCCGAGCCGGGACGGGCAGGCGCGGCTCGCGGAGATCGCGTATCGCCTGATCAGCGCACGGTAGGGCGCGGGACGGCCGTCGGCCCCGGGGCGGGAGTCAGGTCCGCCCCGGGGCCGGTCTCGGGGACCCCGGAGGTCAGAGCTCCAGGGTCGCGGTCAGCCGCGCGTCGGCCAGCGAGTGCGCGGCGAGCACCGCGTAGCCGCCGGTGACGAGGGTCCAGTCGTTCCGCTCCTCGTCCCAGATCTCGAAGGCGCGGCGCGGCAGTTCGACGGTCGTCTCGACGGTCTCGCCCGCGCCGGCCTCGACGCTCGCGAAGGCGGCCAGCCAGCGGGCCGGGCGCTCGACCGGGTCGTCGACGGGCGCCAGGTAGAGCTGGACGATCTCGCGGCCGGCGCGCTCACCGGTGTTGGTGAGGCGGACGGTGGCGCTGTCCTGGGTGACGACGAGGGAGTCGTACGTCCAGGTGGTGTAGCCGAGGCCGTGCCCGAAGGGGTACGCGGGGGTGGCGTCGGCCTTGTCCCAGGCTCGGTAGCCGATGAACACACCCTCCTCGTAGTGGAGTTCGCCGCCGGTCGGGGTGACCTCGGTGACGGGCACGTCCGCCAGGGCGACGGGCCAGGTGGTGGGGAGCCGGCCGCCGGGCTCCTCGGCGCCGGTGAGGACGTCGGCGAGCGCGGCGCCGCCCTCCTGGCCGGGGAACCAGCTGAGCAGGACCGCGGCGACCTCCTCGCGCCAGGGCATCTCGACCGGGGAGCCGGCGTTGACGACGACCACGGTGTTCGGGTTGGCGGCGGCGACGGCCCGGACGAGGTCGTCCTGGCGGCCGGGGAGGGCGAGGTCCTTGCGGTCGAAGCCCTCGGACTCGACGCGCTCGGTGGTGGCGACGACCACGACGGCGGTGTCGGCGGCGCGGGCCGCCTCGACGGCTTCGGTGATCAGTTCGTCGGGGTCACGGCGCGGACCGAGGTGGACGAAGGAGAACATGACGGCCGGCAGCGGGGCCGCGAACTCCTTGTCCAGGGAGTGCCGCAGGGAGACCTCGACCGTCTCGCCGGCGGTGAGGACGGCCCGGCCGCGCTCGACGGGCGAGCCGAAGAACGCCTCGAAGGGGTCGGTCTCGGGACCCATGGCCTGGACGCCGTCGAAGAGGACCTCCCCGGCGACGGTGAGGACGAAGGCGCCGAGGCCGCGGGTGCCGAAGGAGTGCTCGCCGGTCTCGCGGGGCGTGAAGCTGCCGATGACCTCGATGGAGGCGAGGGCCTCGTGGGTGACGCCGGCCGGGAGGTCGTCGCCGATCCACTGGACCTGGCCGTTGGGCAGGGTGCCCTCGCCGAGGACGGCGCCGTCGGCGTCGCGGCAGACCGCGCGGAGGGTGAAGCCCTGGTCGGCGGGGGCGAGTTCCTCGCTGGGGTCGGCGCCGACGCGGAAGGTGAGCGCGCCCTCGGGGAGCGCGGCGGTGAGGCCGTCGAGCGGGGAGACGGTGTGCTCGGGGAAGACCTGGGCCGAGCCGCCGCCGAGGACGCGGGCGTCGCGGGCGGCGGCGCCGGAGAGGGCGACGCTGCCGGGCTTGAGCGGCAGGGCGCCGTTCTCGTTGCGGACGAGGACGAAGCCGCGGCGGGCGAGCTCGCGGGCGAGGGCGTCGCCGTCGATGGCGGCGGGCGGCTCGGTGACGACGGCCGGGGCGCCTTCGAGGGCGCCGACACGGGCGGCGAGCCGCAGCACGTTGCGCACGGCGGCGTCGACGGCGGACTCCTCGACGTCGCCGGTGCGGACGGCGGCGGCCAGCGCCTCGCCGTACACGGTGTGCGGGCCGGGCATGGCGACGTCGAGGCCGCCCTCGATGTCGCCCTTGGTGTCGCGGGCGGCCATCCAGTCGGAGACGTTGTAGCCGTCGAAGCCCCACTCGCCGCGCAGGACCTCGTTGACGAGGTACCGGTGCTCGGTCATCGTCGTGCCGTTGACCCGGTTGTAGGCGGTCATGATGCCCCAGGGGTGGGCGTTCCTGACGATGGCCTCGAAGGGCGCGAGGTAGAGCTCGCGGAGCGGGCGCGGGGCGATCCTGTTGTCGACGGTGAAGCGGTCGGTCTCCGCGTCGTTGCCGACGTAGTGCTTGACGGTGGTGCCGACGCCGCCGTCCTGGACGCCCTGGACGTAGCCGGTGCCGATGGCGCCGGTGAGGTACGGGTCCTCGCTGTACGCCTCGAAGTGGCGCCCGCCGAGCGGCGTGCGGTGCAGGTTGACGGTGGGCGCGAGGAGGACGTGGACGCCCTTGCGGCGGGCCTCCTGGGCGAGCAGCCGGCCGGCCCGGCGGGCCAGCGCCGGGTCCCAGGTGGCGGCGAGGGCGGTCGGGGACGGCAGGGCGACGGACGGGTCGTCGGCGGTCCAGCGGACGCCGCGGACGCCGATCGGGCCGTCGGACATGACCAGGGAGACCAGGCCGATCTCGGGCAGGGCCGGGAGCGACCACATGTCCTGACCGGCGAGCAGTCGGGTCTTGGCGTCCAGGTCCAGCTTGGCCAGGGCCGCCTCGACGGCCTCTTCGCGCAGGGTGTCCGCGTTCGTCTCCGGCACGGCCTACCTCCTCGTTGAAGTGCTGATGCCGCCATGGTGACCCGACTACCTGTAGATCGGTAGGTTACGTTAGCATTTCGTTATCAACGGTGGGGTGCGCGGCATGACGTACGGTCCTCCTGTCAGGGACCTACGGAAGGGGGACGGGGCGATGGCACGGGCCAGGAGCGAGGAGCGGCGGACGGAGATCGTCCGCGCCGCCCTCGAAGTGATCGCCGAGCGGGGCTACCGGGGCGCCTCCCTCGGCGCGGTCGCCGAGCGGGTCGGACTCACCCAGCAGGGACTGCTGCACTACTTCCCCACCAAGGAGGCGCTGCTCGTCGCCGTCCTGGAGGAGCGCGACCGCTGGGACACCAGCGGCGGCCGGGAGCGCGAGCACTGGCGGCTCGACCTCATGGAGTCGCTCGTGGAGTACAACGCGATGCGGCCCGGGATCGTGCAGACCTTCTCCGCGCTGCTCGGCGAGAGCGTCACCGAGGACCACCCGGCACGGGCCTTCTTCACCGAGCGCTACACCCAGGTGCGGGAGAACATGGCCGAGGTCCTGCGCGCCGAGTACGGCGACGAACTGCCCGGCGGGCTCACCCCGGAGCGGGTGGCGCCGCTGCTCACGGCGGTCATGGACGGCCTCCAGTACCAGTGGCTGCTGGACCCGGACGCGGTGGACATGGCGGCGTCCTTCCGGGACTTCCTGGCGCTCCTCAAGGAGGACTCGCGGCGGACCGCGTGACGGGCGGATCGGGCACTGCCCGGGGAGGACTCGCGGCGGACCGCGTGACGGGCGGGTCCTGACAGACGCACGGGGGCTCCGTAGCGGGAGTCGCGGGCGGGACGGGATACTTCCGCCGGCCCGTCACCGCCGTACGGAAGGACCCCCGTGCCCCCGATACGCAGCACGCTCGCCCTCGCCCTCGCCGCCGCCTCGCTCGCCGTGGGAGCCCCGCCCGCACCGGCCGCACCGGCCGCTCCCGCCGCCCCGGCCTCGCCCTCCCCCGCCGTCACCACGGAGGAGGCCAGGCTCGACCGGGCCGCACCGCGCGAGATCCTGCGCAGGAGCGGATTCGACGCCCTGGCACCGGAGTTCGCCACCGACCTCGCGGACGCCCGCACGATCGGGCAGGCCGAGCGCACCGTCGCACGGCACGGAGCACGGCTGTGGCAGCGGGCGGTCGACCGGGCCCAGGGGCGCGGGCCGCTCCACGGCGACCTGACCCGGGACGACGACCGGCCGCTGTACTGGGCGCGGCTCGCCCTCACCCGCGAACTGCGCGGCTGGCGGCCCGGGTTCGACGTCACCGACGAGGGCCGGGCCCGGCTCCTCGACCGCCTGGAGCGCTCCTCGCGCGGCCAGGACACGATCCGCTACCCGGCGGGCAAGGGCGTCAAGCGCATCCTGCTCACCGGCTTCGACCCGTTCACCCTCGACCGGGACATGCGGATCAGCAACCCCTCCGGCGCCACCGCGCTCGCCCTGGACGGCACCTGGCTGCGCACCTCCGACGGCTCCCTCGCCCGGATCGAGACGGCCGTCTTCCCGGTGCGCTGGGAGGACTTCGCGGACGGCACGGTCGAGCGGACGCTGCGCCCGCACCTGCCGGAGGTGGACCTGTTCACCACGGTGAGCCAGGGCCGCCCCGGCCGCTTCGACATCGAGCGCACCAACGGCGCCTGGCGCGGCGGCTTCCCCGACAACGAGAACCTGTCCAGGACCGGCACGGTGCCGGTGGACGGTCCGGCCGCGCAGCCCCAGTGGACGTCGACGACCCTCCCGTACGCGGCGATCACGGCGGCGGCCACCGGGCGCTTCCCCGTCTACGACAACACCTCGGTGACCGAGCTCCCGGCCGGGACGGACACCCCCGTGGTGCGCCCCGGCGGCCCCACCCCGGGCTCGCGGGCCCGGGCGGGCGGCGGCGGGGACTACCTCTCCAACGAGATCGCCTACCGCGCCACCCTGCTGCGCGACCGGCTCGGCCTGACCGGGCTGCCCGGCGGCCATGTGCACACCCCGGTGCTCCAGTTCGGGGCCGCCAACGCCGACCCGGCGACGGGCACGGTCACCGACCCCGAGTTCGTCCGCAACCGGCTGGACATCATCGCCCAGGTGCGGGCGATCCTGACGGTGGCCGCCGGCCGCCCGAGCACCGCCGAATAAGCCCCCCGCCCCACTGTTGCTCCTTACCGGCCGAGGCGGAATGATGGCGCCCATGATCGTCGCAGCCACCCAGTTCGCCCCGGTCGCCGGGGACATCGCCGCCAACGTCCGGACGGTCGCCGGACTCGTCCGGGCCGCCGGGGCCGAGGGGGCGCGGGGCGTCGTCTTCGCCGAGCTGGCCCTCACCGGCTACGAGCCGAGCCTGATCCGGGACACCCCCGGCCTGGTCCTCAGCGAGGACGACCCGCGCCTCGAACCCGTACGGGAGGCCTGCCGGGCGGCGTCGGCGGCGGCCGTCGTCAACGGGCCGGTGCGCACGGCCTCGGGGCGGCTGGCCATCACCACGCTGGTGATCGGCCCGGACGGCTCCCTCCTCGCCCGCTACGACAAGCGGCACCTGTACGGGGTGGAGGAGGAGGTCTTCGCGCCGGGCACCGCCGACGGCCGGTTCGCGCTGGACGGCGTCCGGTTCGCGACCGCCACCTGCTACGACAACCGCTTCCCGGAACTCGCCGAGCGGGCCGCGGCGGACGGCTGCGCGGTCTACCTGGCGAGCTCGGTGCTGGGCGCGGACAACGACTCGTTCGAGACGGTCTATCCGGCGCGGGCCCGGGACTTCGGCCTGTACGTGGTCCTGGGCAACGTGCTCGGCGCCAACGAGGACGGGGTCGGCGCCGGACTCGCCGGGGCCTGGGCCCCGGACGGACGCCGGATCGCCGACGCGGGCGCAGAGCCGGGGTACGCGCTGGCGGAGGTCCCGGACGGCCGGTGACGGGAAGTCCCGGCCCGCCGGTGACGCGGACGTGCCGGAAGGCCCCAGAGACGCGGAGGTGCCGGAAGGCCGGTGACGGGGAAGGGTCACCGGCGTCCCGTACGCGGAAGAGCCGGACGGCCGGTGGGTGCGCCCACGGCCGTCCGGCGGGGGAAGCCGCCGCGGAACCCCCGGTCCACGACGGCGTCCCCGCCCCTTACGGGGCGCTCAGGCCCAGCGTGTACGCGCCGGATCCGCTGTAGGCGTGGACCACATAGCGGTAGTAGCCCGCCGTGCCGTAGTACGAGGTGTCCTCATCGGCGCCGGCCGTGCCGCCGACCGCGACGTCCGCCCAGGCCGACCCGTTCCACTTCTGCAGGTACAGGTCGAAGTCGGTGCCCGCCGGGCCGCGCAGGCAGCCCACGTGGGTGCCGGCGGTGGCCGCGTAGTAGTACGAGCCGTCCGGCTGGGCCTGGGCCTGGCCGGAGGCGAGGGTGCCCTGGTACGTGTACTCGGTGTTGTCGCAGCCGGTGGGCGGCGTCGTGGAGCCGACCGTCAGCTGGTAGGTCACCGTGTGGGTGGCCGAACCGGTGCCGGTGACGGTGATCGCGTAGGAGCCGTTGGGCGTGCCCGCCCCGGTCTGCACGGTCATCGTCGAGGAGCCGCCCGAGGTCACCGAGGAGGGGCTGAAGGAGACGGTGGTCCCGCTCGGGGCGCCGCTCGCGGAGAGCTGCACGGTCTGCGCGCTGCCGCCGGTGGTGCTCGTGCTCACCGTGGAGGTGGCCGAGGCGCCCGCCTGGACCGAGCCGGAGGTCGGGTTCAGGGCCAGCGAGAAGTCCGGCGTGGTGGTGCCGCCGCAGTCGGTCTCACCGGACTGGGCGGGGACGCCGATCGCGTTCCAGGCCGCCTTCACCGCGTTGCACTCGACGCTGCCGTAGGTGTTCTTGGCGCTGGAGAGCGTCGCCTTGCGGGCGGCGAGGTGGTTCCAGGACGAGGTCTTCATCAGCAGGGCGCCCATGAAGATCTTGCCGGCCTTCTGGATGCCGACGCCGGTCACCGAGGAGGGGCCGCCGGAACAGATGGGGCTGCTGGGCTTGCCGCCGCCCGGGTTGGAGCCCTCGGCGAGCAGGTAGAACCAGTGGTTCTGCGGACCGGCCGCCGCGTGCACCTCGGTGCCCGAGGTCAACTGGGGGTAGCAGTTGGGGTCGTTGCCGACGAGCGAGGGGTTGTACATGTTCCGGATCGGCTTGCCGTCGCCGAAGAAGTTGACCTTCTCGCCGACCGTGTAGTCCGGGGTGTCGTTCGGGTTGTTGGCGTAGTGCTCGGTGAGCGCGCCGAAGATGTCGCCGGTGGACTCGTTCATCCCGCCGTTCTCGTTGGACGAGCCGGAGCTGCCCGGAGTGCGGTCGAATATCTCGTGGCCGTACTCGTGGGCCACGACGTCGATGCCGGTGAGCTGGTTGGAGCCGGTCTGGGCCCGCCCGTAGGTCGTCTTGGTGCCGTCGTAGTAGGCGTTGACCTCGGCGAGTCCGGCGCGGGCCGGGACCATGCCGCCCTGGCCGTTCTGCCCGTTGTAGCCGAACCACTCCTTGAGCATGGAGTGTTCCTTCTGCGCCGCGTACATGATGTCGACGCAGGCCGTGACCAGGTCGTTGGCGCCGCTGTTGCCCCAGGGCGAGGAGCCCGTGTAGACGCTGCCGTTCTGGCCGCCGCACTTGAAGCCGGAGCGGTTCGGGTCGGTCATGGAGCCCGCGGCGGTGTCGATGGTGACGTTGCCGTTGTGGTAGCCGCGCCCGTCGGCGTGCAGGATCTTGTCGGTGGCGCGGGCGACGGCGCCGGTGCGGGCGTCGACGTAGGTGTCGAGCGAGCTCGGCAGGTCCTTGGCGGTGCGGCCTACGACCAGGGTGTGCCAGGTGAGGACCGGCTTGTTCCCCTTGAGGAGCACGGTGAGCTCGGGGGCGCTCGCGCTCTCGACCTCGGCGAGCTGGCCGCGGGCGGTGGCCAGCGCGGCGGCGGAGCTCACGGTGGCCTTGGTGGAGAGGCGGATGGCCGGCGCGGGCGCGGAGGTGACGTCACGGACCTTGCCGGCGCTGTCGGAGAGGACCACGGCGTCGCCGCCGGCCACCGGGAGCCCCTTGTAGGTGCGCTGGTAGGTGGCGTAGAAGAGACCGCCCGCCCACGGGGTGACGGCGGTGCGGACGAGCTCCTCGTCCGCACCGTGGCGCAGGCCGTCGAGCCCGCTGTCGGCGGCCTTGTCCGCGGCGGCCAGCGCGAGGGACTTGCCGTGCCCGGGCGGTACGGGCTGCGGCGCCGGGGTCGCGGCGGAGGCGGTGCTCGCGAGGGTGCCCGCGAGGCTCGCCGTCAGCGCGAGCGCTGCCACGGCCGCCGAGAGTCTGGTGGGTTGCACGTCTGCTCCGATCAAAGGTGGGGGGAGACGGTGGGTCGTCGCGCCGAGTATGTGCGTGGACATGGCAAGTCGGGGACATCTCACCCGGCATAAGACCCGCGTTATGGATCGGAGCCGCAGAACCCTGCCGTCCTCCCTCTCGCGCTGCGTACGCTGCTGAAATGCAGTTGGAGTTGAGGCATCTCGAAGCCGTCTGCCGGATAGCGGAAGCGGGCAGTCTGGGGCGCGCCGCAGTCCGGCTCGGCGTCTCGCAGCCCGCGCTCTCGGCGCAGTTGCGGCGGATCGAACGGGCCGCGGGCGGCGAGCTGTTCTTCCGCGGCCGGCACGGGGTGGACCCCACCCCGCTGGGCGAGTTCGTGCTGTCCAAGGCGCGCCGGGTGCTCGGCGAGATGGACGCGCTGGCGGCCGGTGCCCGGGCCGCCGAGCCGCATCCGACGCTGCGGCTCGGGTGCATCCTGCTGGTCCTGGTGGACGGCCTGCTCGGCCGCCTCGACCGGGAGATGGAGGGGCAGGAGATCGCGGTCAGCATCGAGCACTCGGTGACCACGCTCAGCCGCCTGCTCGGCGCCGGGCAGTACGACGCCATCGTGTACGGGGAGTGCAACGACCACGAGGTGCCGCTCCCCGAGGGCACGGCGGCCCGCACCCTGATCCCGAAGGAACCGTTCTGCGTGCGCATGTCGGCGGCCCATCCGCTGGCCTCGCGGGAGCGGATCGACCTCGCGGAGCTGGCGGGCGAGACCTGGATGACGCTGGTGGAGGACGACGACGGCGGCCCGGAGGCACTGGTCGCGGCCTGTCAGAAGGCCGGGTTCACACCGGCCCTGCGCTACCGGATCGCCGACCGCAAGATGCACTACGACCTGATCGCGGCCGGCCGCGCGATCTCGGTGAGCCAGCCGACGGCGCCCCCCGCCGAGGGCACCGTGCTGCGCCCGCTGGCCGGGGACCCGATCACGGGCCGCATCCGGCTCGCCTGGAACCGGGCCGCGGTCTCGGAGCGCCGGGCGGTGCTGCTGTACCGCGCGGCGGGCCTCGCCTATCTGGCGAACGTCCCCAACAACGCCTTCCACCAGGCCTGGTGGGAGTCACGGCCGGAGCTGCATCCGGTGCTCGACCCGGTGACGCCGGACTGAGCCTCAGGCGCCGGACGCGGCTCCCGTGGCGGGCCGGTGGCCGCCGGTCCCGTCGGCCGCGTCGTCACCGTCGGCGTCCCCGTCGCCCTCCTCGCCGTTCAGGTCGCGGGCCATCAGGGTGGCTCCGGCGACCGCGCCCGGCATCAGCAGGACGGCGACGAAGGGGACGAGGAAGGCGAGGGTGAGGGGGACGCCGAAGCCGAGGACGGCCATCCGGCGCCCGCGCAGCAGACCGAGCCGCTGCTTGAGTTCGATCCCCCGGCGCTGGAGCGCGACCGCGGTCAGCTCCTCGGTGAGGAAGAAGCCCGAGACGCAGAAGCCGATCGCGGGGACGACCGTCTGGCCCACCACGGGGATGAACCCGGCCGCGAAGAGCAGGACGCCGTAGAACGCCACCCGGACCAGGACCCGCAGGCTGTCGCGGGCGGAGATCCACAGGTCCTTCCAGAGCGGCAGCCCGGACTCGGGCGCGTCGCCGCCCCGGCTGCGGTCGACCTCCTCGGACAGCGACTCGTAGAAGGGCTGGCCGACCAGGAGCGTGACGGCGGTGAAGGTGATCACGGCGAGGAAGAGGCCCAGCGAGAAGACCAGGAAGGTCAGCGCGCCCCGGAGGACGCCCTGCCACGGCGAGCCCCAGTCGTCGGCGAACGGGGTGGCCCAGGCCGTCAGGTCGTCGGCGCCGTAGAAGAGGCCGACGAGCGCCCCCACGTACAGGACGAAGGTCACCAGACCGGGCAGCAGCCCGAACCCGAACCAGCGTCCGTGCCGGCCGACCCACTTCTGACCTTGCAGCAGGTAACCGAATCCCGCCCCGAAATCGCGCATGGTGATCACCCTAACGGCGGTCGGCCCGACGCCCTCTTGTTGTTCCCGAGTTGAGACGGTAGACCCCTCCGTAATGATCATCGGGCCCAGTCACGGAGGTTCGCACGCATGGCACGACCCCGTTCCGTTCTGATCACCACGGCCTGCGCCGCGCTCGGGGCGCTGGTCCTCACCGCGCTCCCGGCGAGCGCCGCGCCCCCGGGTCCGGCGGGGACGCCGGGTCCCACCACCCGTCCCTTACGGGAGGACGGCGGGCCGGAGTCCGCCGCCGCGCGGCTGCCCCGGGCGCTCGGCGCCCCCGACCTGCCCCTGGCGGCGCGCCCGGGCGCCGGCTATCCGCGGCGCACGCCCCTGCCCGTGCCGCCGGCGGACCCGGCCGACCGGTCGCTCAAGCTGGGGCTCGCCCCGTACCACGCGCTCGCTCCGCGTCTCAACGCCCTGCAGCGGCTGGGCGACCGGGTGAGCGTCGAGGTCGCCGGGCGGTCGGCCGGCGGGCACGAGCTGTACCTGGTCACCGTCACCGCGCCGGAGTCCGCCGGGCAGACCCGCGAACAGGAGCGGATGCGCGAGCGGATAGAGAACGCGCCCGCCGCGGCGGCGAAGGACCCGCGGATCAAGGCCGCGTACAAGACGCCGGTCCTCATCAACAACAACATCCACGGCAACGAGTGGGAGGGCACCGACGCGGCCCTGAAGCTGATCGGGGAGCTGGCCACCGCCACCGACCGCAAGACCGCCGGGCTGCTCGCGCGCACCCGGGTCTACCTCAACGTGACGGCCAATCCGGACGGCCGGATCGCCGGCACCCGGGCCAACGCCGACGGCTTCGACCTCAACCGCGACTTCGTCACCGCCTCCCAGCCGGAGGCGCGGGCGATCCGCCGGATCGCCATCGACAAGCAGCCGGCCGTGATGCTGGACCTGCACGGCTACGTCAACGGCACCCTGATCGAGCCGACCACCCCGCCGCACGGCGAGAACTACGAGTACGACCTGTTCCTGAAGAACGCGTACGCCAACGCGCTCGGCATGGAGAAGGCCGTCAACGGGCTCGGCTACACCCCGGCGAAGGACGGCGTGGAGCCGGCCGTCATCCCGTTCCGCGACCTGCCGGAGGGCTGGGACGACTGGCCGCCGATCTTCACCCCGCAGTACATGCCGTTCCAGGGCGCGGTGGCCGCGCACACCGTCGAGTTCCCGATGGCGGTGAACAACGAGGAGTACGACACGCTGCCGGTGCCGGAGCTGCGCCGCCGCTCGGCGATCAACGTGGCCGTCGCGGGCGCGGCGATGCGGGCCACCCTCGACTACACGGACGCGCACCGCGCCTCGGTGCTCGCGGACCAGATCGAGACCTTCCGGCGGGGCGCGGCGGGCGAGCCGCAGCGGCCGGTGTCGGAGGAGACCGTGCCGGGGGTGCCCGGGATCGGTCCGGAGGACGTGTACACGACGACCTTCCCGCGGGCGTACGTGATCCCGGCGGGCCGCTCGCAGCGGTCGGCGGTCGCGGCGGCGCGGCTGGTGGACCATCTGCTCGCCAACGACGTACGGGTCGGGCGGGCGGCGGACGGTTCGTACGTGGTGGACCTGCGGCAGCCCAAGCGGGGCATCGCGAACGTGATCCTGGCGGACGGCCGGGACATCAGCGCGGACGTGTCGACGATGTACGACATCTCGGGCTGGAGCCTGGGCCTGCTGTGGGGCGCGACGGTACGGAAGGTGGAGCGCGGCCCGGTGCCGGCCGTGGTGCGGCAGGTGCGCGCGGCGGCGCCGACCGGCTCCGTCGCGCCGTACGGGGACCTGCTGCTGCGGCTGGACGACCCGGAGGAGCTGGTGGCGGTGAACGCGCTGCTCGCGCGGGGGGTCGCGGTGCGCCGGACGGCGAGCGGGGCGGCGGTCGTGCCGGGCTCGGCGCGGAAGGCCGCCCGGGAGCTCGCGGCGCGGTACGGGGTGGGGTTCCGGGCCACGAAGGAGCGGGGCTCGGCGCCGCTGGTCCGCACCCGGGTGGTGGCCTCGGCTTCGGCGGGCGAGCTGTTCGCGCTGCGGGAGATGGGCTTCGCGGTGGTGCCGGTCTCGGCGGAGCGCCTGAACGGGGGCTTCCGCTGGGCAGCCGGGGACGTGCTGTACGTGTCGCGCGGTCTCGACTGGGCCGGGCTGTCCCCGGCGGCCCGGGCGGCGCTGCGGGCCAGCGGCGCGGGCGTGGTCGCCGTCGGGGCGGAGGGTGCCGCGTTCAACGCGGCGGCGGGGCTGCTGACGGCCACGGCCGTCGCGGGAAATCCGGACGCGAACGGGGTGGTGCGGGTCCGTGCCACGGGCTCCCCGCTGACCGCGGGCGCTCCGGGACACGCCTTCGTCTACGGGCCGCTGTGGTTCACGGGGCTGGGGGCGGGGGTGCGGACCGATCTGGCGTACGCGCCGCTCGCGCCGCTGGTCTCGGGCCACTGGCGGGCCGGGGCGGACGGCCGGGGCGGTCCGGCGGACGCCGCCGGGCGGGCCGCGGTGGTGAGCGGCCGGGCCGGAAACGGCGCCCCGGTGGTGCTGATCGGCACGGAACCCCTGTTCCGGGACCACCCGAAGGGCTCGTTCGCCCTGGTGGGACGGGCTCTGCTGGCCCGCTGACCAGGGCGTCCGGGCATACGTGAAGGAGGGCCGCACCTCGGTCGGTCGGGGTGCGGCCCCGTTACTACGGTATCCCGTGATCAGACCGCGAGCTCCACCGTGATGTTGCCACGGGTCGCCTTGGAGTACGGGCAGACCTGGTGCGCCTTCTCGATCAGGCTCTTGGCGGTCTCGGCATCCACGTTCGGAATGGTCGCCGAGATCTTCACGATGATGCCGAAGCCCTCGTCGTTCTTGCCGATGCCGACCTCGGCGGTGACCGTCGAACCGGACACGTCGGCGTTCTCGTTGCGGGCGACGACGCCCAGCGCACCCTGGAAGCAGGCGCTGTACCCGGCGGCGAAGAGCTGCTCGGGGTTGGTGCCGGCACCGGAGCCGCCCATGGCCTTCGGCGGGTTCACGACGACGTCGAGCTGCCCGTCGTCGGTGGCGACCCGGCCGTCGCGGCCGTTCTCGGCGGTCGCGACGGCGGTGTACAGGACATCGGAGTGCTGGATGGACATGCTGATGTCTTCCTTCTTCGTTCGCCGCGACTCGCGCCCACGATCGCGACGGCTGAGGGAAGACTAACGGGTCAGCGAGACGATCATCTTTCCGGTGTTCTCGCCGCGGAGCAGACCGAGGAAGCCGTCCACGCCGTTCTCGATGCCCTCGACGAAGGTCTCGCCGTACTTCAGCTCGCCGGAGCGCAGCCAGCCGCCGACCTCCTGGACGAACTGCTGCTGCATCCCGTAGTGGTCGCCGACGAGGACGCCCTGGAGGCGGAGCCGCTTGCCGATGATCATGGCCATGTTGCGCGGGCCGGCGACCGGCTCGGTGTCGTTGTACTGCGCGATCATGCCGCAGATGGTGGCGCGGCCGTGCACGTTGAGCGAGGAGATCGCGGCTTCGAGGTGGTCGCCGCCGACGTTGTCGAAATAGACGTCGATGCCGTCCGGGGCGGCCTCGCGGAGCTGGTCCTTGACCGGGCCGTTCTTGTAGTTGAAGGCGGCGTCGAAGCCGAGCTCCTCGACGAGCCACTTGACCTTCTCGTCGGAGCCGGCCGAGCCGATGACCCGGGAGGCGCCCTTGAGCTTCGCCATCTGGCCGACCTGGCTGCCGACGGCACCGGCCGCGCCGGAGACGAAGACGGCGTCGCCCTCCTTGAAGGAGGCCACGTCGAAGAGGCCGGCGTAGGCGGTGAGGCCGGTCATGCCGAGCACGCCGAGGTAGGTGGAGAGCGGGGCGAGCTCCGGGTCGACCTTGGTGGCGTGCTGGGCGGGCACCTCGGCGTACTCGCGCCAGCCGAGGCCGTGCAGCACGTGGTCGCCGACGGCGAAGCCCTCCGCGTTGGACGCGACGACCTCGCCGACCGCGCCGCCGTCCATGGGGTGGTCCAGCTTGAACGCGGGAATGTACGACTTGACGTCGTTCATGCGGCCGCGCATGTACGGGTCGACGGAGAAGTGCAGGTTGCGCACGAGGACGCGGCCCTCGGCGGGCTCGGTGACCGGGGTCTCGCGCAGGGCGAAGTCCGTCGGCACGGGCCAGCCGTGCGGACGGGAGACGAGGTGCCACTCACGGCTGGACGCGGGCAGTGCGGACATCGGCGGAGCCTCCTAGAAATGCTTCATCAACTGAAACAACCATGCGCCTCAATATTTCATGTTGTCAAGTATCGGAGTACGATGACGTCATGCCCACCACACGTACGGACCCCCTGACGCTGGAAGTCGTGGAGCTCATCGGCACGGTCGTGGCGCGCTACCACGACGAGTACGAGGAGGCCGCCACCCAGCACGCCCTCACCGGCGCGCAGGCCCGCGTCCTCGGCCTGCTCTCGCTGGAGCCGACGCCCATGCGGAAGATCGCCGAGAAGCTGAAGTGCGAGCCGTCGAACGTGACGGGGATCATCGACCGCCTGGAGTCCCGCGGCCTCGCCGAGCGCCGCCCGGACCCCGGCGACCGCCGGGTCAAGGTGGCCGCCCCCACCGAGGAGGGCCAGGACGTCGCCCGCCGGCTGCGCGAGTCGCTGCACTTCGCCCGCGAGCCGCTGGGTGAGCTCACCGAGGTCGAGCGCACCCTGCTCCGCGACCTCCTGAAGCGCATGCTCGGCACGGCCTAGCCGCACCCGCAGGCGCCCCGTCACCGCCTGCCCCTGCCCCTGCCTACACGCACCACCACAGGAAGCGCGTACAGGTCGGCGTCGGGCTCGGCGAGGTGCTGGGCGTGCCGCTCGGCGCGCCCGTCGTCGGGGCCGGACCGCTCGCCGTGGGCGAGGCGGAGCCGGAGGGCGTGCCGGAGGGCGTGGCCGTCGGGCTCGGGGAGCCGGTGGACGCCCGCGGCGAGGCGCCGGAGCCGTCCCCGGAGCCCGAGCCGGGCCCCGTACCGTCCCCGGAGCCCGTCCCTGTACCGCTGCCCGGCGCGCCGGAGCCACCGGAACCACCCGAGCCGCCGCTGCCGCCGCCGCTGCCTCCCGAGCCGTGCGAGGCGGGCCCGGTGGGCGTCGGGCTCGTGGCGTCCGGCACCTCGACCGTCCCGGGGCCCTCGGTCCGCGCGGCACTCTCCGACGGGGTGAGCGGGTCGGGGTCGAGGGAGCTCTCGACGACCTCCTCCTCCTGGACGGCGGTGGCAGCACCGCCCCCGTCGGGCTGCTCCAGGGCGAGTCTCGCCATGCTCAGGGCTCCGGCCGCGAGCACCAGGCCGAGCGTGCCGACCAGGACCGTGCGCCCGCGCCGTGAGCGCGCCCGGCGGCCCCCCTTGGCCCCGGCGGCGCCCCGCGCACCCTTGCCGCCCCGGCCTGCGCTCCGCGCGCCCCGGCGTGCGGCGGCGCGCCCCTCCGCGGGGCGCGGCGGCTCCAGCGGGTCGAGCTCGAAGGCGTAGCCGGACTCCGGCTCGGCCGGCGGAGGGAAGTCCGCCGGCGGCGCGGTGGTCGGGTGGGGGGCGCGGTACCGCAGCTCCTCGACGGGGGTCCCGCAGCCGGCACAGGCCAGGGCGCCGTTGAGATGCCGTCGGCACTGGTGGCAGTAGTCCATGGCGCCCGCAGGCTATGCGTCCCATGGACACGACAGATAGCCACGGAGGTGAGGATCCTGTGAGGAAACCGCAGGTCGTCGGCGTGCCGTCGCTAATCTCCCCCTTCGGGCAGGATGGGCGCATGACCCCTGCCGCCCCCTTTGGACCGGCCGAGTTCCAGCTCGTCCTGCTCCGCCGGATGGCCGACCACCAGCCGGGACTCGTCGAGGACGCGCTGCGCACGCTCGGCGCCACCCCCACCGTGATGCGCGAGGCGAACAAGCGCTGGCAGGCGCGGGCGCACGCCGGGCGCGGACCGGGTGAACTCGACCGGTACCGGGCGGCGCTGGGCGAACCCGAGGCGCGGCGACCGATCCCGGGCCTCCCCGCCGGTCACCAGGCGTGGGTGTGGCCGGTGCCGCTCTGGCCCGAACTGCGCTTCACGGTCTGCGCCGGCCCGGGCCGCGCGGTCTGGTCCAGAACCCTGACCAGGGCGCCCGGCGCCCCCGTACCCGAACTGCGCACCGCGGCCGACCTGCTGCCGTGGCGGTGCACGATCGACGAGGTGTACACGGCGTCCCGGGACGCCCGCGCCCGCGAACAGGTCTCCCCCGCACTCACCCGCCTGGACTTCACCCTGCCCGACGACTCGACATGCGCGGCCGAGTTCGCCTGGGGGCTGCTCCAGAGGCTCCTGCCGCCGGTGAAGGGCTGACGGGCTGCGACCGGCTCGGGCTGGCTCGGGCTGGCTCGGGCTGGCTCGGGCTGGCGCTGCCGAGCCCTGCCCCCGGCCCAGTCCGACCCTGCCGAGCCCTGCCCCCGGCCCTGACCAGCCCTGTCCGACCCTGCCGAGCCGTACCCGACCCTGCCGAGCCCTGGCCACCCTGCCGAGCCCCGCCAAGCCGTCGCGGGGAGCCCAGGCCCGGCGCAGCCTCGCCCGCGCGCCGGCCAGACGCGGGCCTACGCCTTCGCTACGGACGCCATCCGGCCGCCGGGACCCGCCGAGACCCCACGGGCCCGCCACGCCCCCCCAGCCCCCCAAGCCCTCACCCGAGCCTGACCCTCCGTCAGCGATTCGCCACCCCCGGGCGGCGCAGCCCAACGCGCGCACCGGCCGGGGCGGCAGCACGATGCGAACAGGACCGTGCTCCGCGCACCGCCTCGCCCGTGCCAGCACCGCACTCCGGAGGAACGCCGTGACCGTCAGCCTTGAGCAGCTGCGCCGCTGCCATGTCGCCGTCGACCTGGGAGCAGCCCGCACCCGGGTCTTCGTCAAGGGCGCCGGACTCGTCGTAGACGAGCCGTCCGTCGCCGCCGTGAACACCCGCACCGGCGCGCTCATCGCCGTCGGCGCCCTCGCCGAGAAGATGACCGGTCGCACCCCCGACTACATCCGGGTGGTCCGCCCCGTCTCCGGCGGCACCGTCGTCGACATCGAGATGGCCCAGCGGATGCTCCGTCACCTGCTGGGCGACAAGCTCCGCCGCCAGCTGCGCCGCAAGCCCCGGCTGCGCGCCGCCGCCTGCACCCCGCACGACAGCGACCCGCTCGCCCAGCGGGCCGCCGTGGAGACCCTGGTCGGCCTGGGCGCCCGCCGGGTCGAACTGGTCGACACCCTGATCGCGGCGGCCGTCGGCTGCGGGCTCCCGGTGGAGCAGCCCACCGCGACCATGATCATGGTGTGCGGGGCGGCCACCACCCAGGTCGCGGTGCTCTCGCTCGGTGCGATCGTCACCGCCGAGCGGGTTCCCGTCGGCGGCGACGCGATCGACCACGCGATCATCCAGCACCTGCGCCACCAGCACGAGCTGATGCTGCCCAGCCAGTCGGTCCGCCCACTGCAAGTCGCGCTGCACGGCAACGGCCTCACGCTCCAGGGCCCCACCTACACCGAGATCCACGGCCGGGACGTGGCCACCGGCCTCGCCCGCTCCGTGACCGTCGACACCGCCGCCGTCCGGGAGGCCATCCAGACCCCGCTGACGGCCGTCCTCGACGTCATCGGCAAGGTGCTCCGCGACTGCCCGCCGGACCTGGTGGCCGACCTGGCGGACCGCGGCATCATGATGGTCGGCGGCAGCGCCCTGCTGCCGGGCCTCGACCAGATGCTGCGCGAGGCCACCGGGATGCCGGTGCACATCGCCGAGCGCCCCGACGTCTGCGCGGTCCTGGGTCTGGGTGCGATGCTGGAGGGCAAGATCCAGCCACTGGTGCTCAACCCGCTGTCCGAAAGCGAATAGCCGGCGGATGGGTGTTTTGTACGACAATGACCCCATGTCGATCATGGACGAGCACGGTGACGAGCACGGTGACGAGCACGGTGACGACCCCGGTGACCAGCAAGGCGACCAGCGGGGAGGCCATCGGGGCGACGAGCACCGCGACGCGCACGGCGACGAGCGCGGTGGGCAGCCCGACGACGCCTCCCCCCAGCTGCCCGTGCTCCTCGAAGCCGTCCTCGGTGTCGGCAGCGAGTTCGAACTGCGGACCACCCTCCAGCACCTCGTGGAGACCGCGACCCAGCTGACCGGGGCCCGCCACGGGGCGCTCGGGGTCGTCGACCCCGAGCGCGGCACCATCACCGAGCTGTACACCTCCGGCATCACGGAGGAGCAGCGGCAGCGGATCGACCGGCTCCCCGAAGGGCACCCCGGCACGGGCGCCTTCCTCGGCGTGCCCATCCGGGTCCACACCGAGGTGTTCGGCAACCTCCACCTCACCGGGAAGCGCGAGGGCCCCTTCACCGAGGAGGACCACAACCTGCTGCGCGTCCTCGCCTCCCAGGCCGGCATCGCCATCGGCAACGCCCGGCTGTACGAGACGGCCCGGCAGCGCGAGCGGTGGATCGAGGGCGCCGCCGCCGTCACCACGGCCCTGCTCTCCGGCGAACCGGCCGAGAACGCCCTGATGACCGTCGCCGAACGGGCCAGGCTGCTCGCCGACGCCTCCGCCGGCGTGGTGCTCCAGCCCACCGAGGAGGGCGGCATGGAGATCGTCGCCGCCTCCACCACCGACGATCCGGGCGACCTGGTCGGCACCACGATCGCCCCCGGCTCCCCCGTCCTGGTCCAGCTGCTCGGCGGCGAGCCCGTCTTCATCGAGGACTCGGCGAGCGACCCCCGGATGACCACCCACGTCCGCAGCCGCTTCGGACCCTCGATGATGCTGCCGTTGCAGAGCGGCGGGCAGCTCATCGGCACCCTCGCCCTGCCCCGGCGGCACGGCGGCCGTCCGTACTCGGCGGTGGACCGGCTGCTCGCCGCCCAGTTCGCCTCCCAGGCGGCCCTCGCCCTGGTCCTCGCCGACGCCCAGCACAACCGGGAGCGGCTGGCCGTCTACGAGGACCGCGACCGGATCGCCCGCGACCTGCACGACCTGGTCGTCCAGCGCCTCTTCGCCACCGAGATGATGCTGGAGTCGACCCGCCGCCGGGCCGACGACTCCTCCGACGAGGACGCGCTCCTCGGGCGGGCCGTCGACGAGCTGGACTCGACGATCCAGGAGGTCCGCACGACGATCTTCGCGCTCCAGCAGCCGCCGGCCGACGCGCCGACCTCGTTCCGCGGCCAGGTGCTGCGGGAGACCGGCGGCGCGGCGGCGCTGCTCGGCTTCCAGCCCTCCGTGCACTTCTCCGGCGCCGTCGACACCCTCGCCGAAGCGGCCACCGCCGACGGGCTGCTCGCCGCCCTGCGCGGCGCGCTCGCCGCCGCGCACCGCCGCCCCGGCGTCGGCTCGGTGGCCGTCGAGGTGACCGCCGACGAGAACGGGCTACGGCTGCACGTCGAGGACGACGGCACCCCGCCGACGACGGTCGACTGGCCCTGACCGGTACGTCTCCGGAGGACCGCGCACCGCCGCCCGTACGCCTCCGGAGGACCGCGCACACCCCCGTACCGCGTCCGAGGGGGCCGCCCACTCCCCGTACGCCTCCGGAGGGCCCCCTGCTCCCCCGTACGGCTCAGTCCCGCGCGCACCGCTCCCCGCCCGGATCTTGACTGAGGGCGTGGACACCGAAGCGAAGATCCCCGCGGCCGCCTACCGCAACCTCGTCATGGCGACCATCGGCTTCACGCTGACCTTCTGGGCCTGGGACCTGATCGCCCCGCTCGGCAGCTGGTACGGCGACCGGCTCTCGCTCAGCTCCTTCGAGCAGTCGCTGCTCGTCGCCGTGCCCGTGCTCGTCGGTTCGCTGGGGCGGATCCCGGCGGGGGCGCTCACCGACCGGTACGGCGCGAAGAAGATGTTCCCGCTGGTGGCGGCGCTCACGATCGTGCCCGTCCTGCTGCTGATCGTCGTCAAGGACTCGTACCCGCTGATGCTGGTCGTCGGCTTCCTGCTCGGACTCGGCGGCACCACGTTCGCGATCGGTGTCCCGCTGGTCAACTCCTGGTTCCCGCCCGCCAAGCGCGGCTTCGCCCTCGGCGTCTTCGGCATGGGCATGGGCGGCGTGGCGCTGTCCGGCTACTTCACCCCGCGGATCGCCAAGCACGGCGAGAACCTGCCGTTCGTCGTGGTGGCCGTCGCGCTCGCCGCGTACGCCGTCCTCGCCGCCCTGCTCATCACCGACCGCCCCGACCGGCCGGTTCCCTCCGCCTCCCTCGCCCACCGGCTCGGCCAGGCCGGCCGGCTGCGGGTCACCTGGGAACTGTCGGCGCTGTACGCGATCGGTTTCGGCGGCATCGTCGCGTTCGGCGTCTACCTGCCGACGTACCTGAAGACCTGGTACGAGCTCGACCCGACCGACGCGGGCACCAAGGCCGCCGGATTCGCCCTGGTGACGGTCGTGTTCCGGCCCATCGGCGGCTGGCTCTCGGACCGCGTGCACCCGGCCCTGGTGACGGCCGTCGCGCTCGCCGTCGTCGCGCTCCTGGCCATCGTGCAGGCCTTCGACCCGCCGCTGAACCCCGGCGGCACCACCGCCCTGCTCATCATGGCCGCCGGCCTCGGCACCGCGAGCGGCTCCGTCTTCGCCCTGGTCTCCCAGGTCACCCCGCAGTCCCAGGTCGGCAGCGTCACCGGCATCGTCGGCGCGATGGGCGGCCTCGGCGGCTTCGTCCCGCCGCTGGTCATGGGCGCCATCTACAGCGCCAAGGGCTCGTACTCGATCGGCTTCATGCTCCTGTCCGACCTGGCCCTCGCGGGCTGCGTCTACGCGTACGGGCGGATGCGGAACATCCAGCCCGAGGACGGCGACCCGCGGGCCGAGGTGAGCAAGGTCGCAACGCGCCGACCCTGACGCCTGGGCAGAATGCCTCCATGAGCGCCCTGTTCCCCGCCCTGGAGGCCGCTTCCGGCCGCCCCGCCCTGCGCTTCGGCGCGGACACCCTGACGTACGAGGAGCTGGCCCGCGCCGCCGGGGCCCTGGCGGTCCGGATCCGCGGCGCCGGGCGCGTCGCGGTCTGGGCCACGCCCACCGCGGAGACCGCCGTCGGCGTGGTCGCCGCGCTCCTCGCCGGAGTGCCGGCCGTCCCGGTCAACCCGCGCACCGGGCAGCGGGAGCTCGCCCACATCGTCGGCGACAGCGCCCCGGGCGCGGTCCTCGCCGGAACGGCGGACGACCTCCCCGGCCCGCTCGCCGCACTGCGCCGGATCGACGTGGACATCGACGTACCGGCCGGTGGCGTACCGGACGGTGGCGTACCGGCCGCGGGCGGCGGGGGGCGCGCCGAGGAGGGCCGGGAGGACGCCGAGGCCCCCGCCCTGATCGTCTACACCTCCGGGACGACCGGCCCGCCCAAGGGCGTCGTGCTCTCCCGGCGGGCGATCGCCGCCTCCCTCGACGCCCTGGAGGAGGCCTGGCGGTGGACCGCCGACGACGTGCTCGTGCACGCCCTGCCGCTGTTCCACGTGCACGGCCTGATCCTCGGGATCCTCGGCCCGCTGCGGCGCGGCGGCGAGGTGCGGCACCTGGGCGCCTTCTCCGTCGAGGGGGTCGCGAAGGAGCTCGGCGACGGCGGCGGCACGATGCTGTTCGGCGTCCCCACCATGTACCACCGGATCGCCGAGGCCCTCCCCCACGACCCCGCGCTCGTCCGGGCGCTGACCGGCGCCCGGCTCCTGGTCTCCGGCTCGGCGGCGCTGCCCGTGCGCGACCACGAGCGGATCGCGGCGGCGACCGGCCGGACCGTGATCGAGCGCTACGGCATGACCGAGACCCTCATGAACACCTCGATCCCCGTCGGCCCCGGCCCTCGCCCCGGCTCGGTCGGACTGCCGCTGCGCGGGGTCGGGCTGCGCCTGGTGGAGGAGGACGGCTCGGTCCTCGACGCCCACGACGGCGAGACCGTCGGCGAGATCCAGGTCAGGGGCCCGAACCTGTTCACCGCCTACCTCAACCGCCCGGACGCGACGGCGGCGGCCTTCGCCGACGGCGGCTGGTTCCGCACCGGGGACATGGCGGTACGGGAGGCCGACGGCTACGTCCGGATCGTCGGCCGCAAGGCGACCGACCTCATCAAGAGCGGCGGCTACAAGATCGGCGCGGGCGAGATCGAGAACGCCCTGCTCGACCACCCCGACGTCCGCGAGGCGGCCGTCACCGGCGAACCCGACCCGGACCTCGGCGAGCGGATCGTTGCCTGGGTCGTCCCCGCCGACCCGGCCCGGCCCCCCGCGCCCGACGCCCTGGCCGCCCACGTCACCGCCCTCCTCGCCCCGCACAAGCGGCCCCGCGAGGTCCGCTACCTCGCCGCGCTGCCCCGCAACGACATGGGCAAGATCCTCAAGAAGGCGCTGCCGGGGACCCCCGATGCCTGAGCGGCTCTCGGCCCGGGAGGCCGTCGCCCTGGTCGCGGAGGAGTTCACGCCCGCCGCCACGCCCGCGCGGACTGAGGCACAGACACCGGCCCAGACTGAGGCGCAGCCTCCGGCACCGGCACCGCAGCCCGACGGCCCGCTCGCCTGGAGCGGCTACGACGCCTCGCGCGCCCGGGCCGCCGAGCGCACCGGCGCCGACGAGTCCGTCCTGTACGGCACGGCGACCGTCGGCGGCCGGCCCTGCGTGCTGGTCGTCTTCGAGTTCGGCTTCCTCGGCGGCTCGCTCGGGCGGGCCGCCGGGGACCGGCTGGTCGCCGCGTACCGGACGGCGGCCGAACGGCGGCTGCCGCTGGTCTCGCTCGTCGCGACCGGCGGCAGCCGCATGCAGGAGGGCATGATCGCCCTCGCCCAGCTGCAACGCGTGGCCGCCGCGGCGGTCCGGCTCCGGGCGGCGGGCGTGGCCCATGTGACGGTGCTGCGCGACCCGTCGACCGGCGGCGGCTGGGCCACGGTCGGCGCGGGCGCCGACGTCGTCCTGGCCCTGCCCACCGCGCAGGTCGCCTTCGCCGGCTCCCGGGTGCGCCCGGCGGACGCCGACCCGGCCGCGTACACGGCGGAGGGCCAGTACGCCCACGGCCACGTCGACGCGCTCGTCCCGCCCGAGCGGCTGCGGGCGGCCGTCGCGCTGTGGCTGCGGCTGCTCGGCCCGGACGCCACGTCCGACGCCGCCGCGCCGCCGGCCCCCGCGCCCCCGCCGTACGCGCTCGGCCCGCTCGGCCCGCCCGCCTCCGGCTGGGACGCCGTGCGGCGGGCCCGGGCGGCGGAACGGCCGCGCGCGGGGGCGTACCTGGACCGGTACTTCGAGGTGCGGGCGACGATCCGCGGCGACCGGGCCGGGGGTGTCGACCCGGGCGTGGAGTGCGGTTTCGGCGTGCACGAGGGGCGCGTCGTCGCGTACGCGGCGCAGGACGGCGGGGCGACCCGGCCGGCCGGGTTCCGGACCGTGGCGCGGCTGGTGCGGCTCGCGGGGCGGCTCGGCGTCCCCGTCCTCACCCTGATCGACACGCCCGGCGCCGCCAACGGCGCCGACGCCGAACGGGCGGGCGCGGGCCCCGCCATCGCGGACGCGTTCACGGCCCTCGCGGAGGCCCGTACCCCCGTCACCTCGCTCCTCGTCGGCGAGGGCGGGTCGGGGGGCGCGCTGGCGCTCGCGGCGCCCGGCAACACCTGGGCCGCGCCCGGCGGCTACTTCTCCGTCATCGCCCCCGAACTCGCCGCGCAGATCCTGAAGCGCCCGCCGGCCCGCGTCCCCGAGACGGCGGACCAGCTGCGGCTCCGCCCCCAGGACCTGGTGGAGCTCGGTGTGGTGCGCGGGATCGTCGGAGCGGATCCCGAGCGGAAGGACTGACGGGTCCCGGGCGGAAGGGCCGACGAAGTCCAGGTGGAAGAAACGACTAGGTCCACGCGGCGGGACTGCTGAAGTCCCGGCGGCACGAAGCCCCCTCCGGATGAGGGGGCTTCGCGTGGGTCAGATGACGTCAGCCACCAATGCTGACGTCGCCCGCACACAGGCTGAAGTCGCCGCAGACGACGACCGTGTTGTCCACCACGACGATGTCGATGTCGTCGCCGTGCTCGGGCCCGCCGTTGGCGAGGGCGGTGCCGGAACCGACGAGGACGGCGGCGGCGGCGAGCGTGACCGTGGCGATGAACCTACGCATGAAAACCTCCTGTATGAGCCGAGTTGCTCACGTCGGAGCCTCGCCGGGGCATAGGCCGTCAGCAAGTGCACGCGCCCTGTCGAGTGGCGGGATGACCCGTTCGGCTGGGAGCACTTCTACTTCACGCCCACCGCCCGGATGACCTCCTGCCGTACCGAGCCGCCCTTGTCGTCCTGCGCGCCCGCGCGCAGCGAGACGGAGCTCGCCCCGGCGGGAACGCGCAGCTCACCGCCCCAGGAACGGTCGAGCCCGACCTTCGTCCAGGTCTTCCCCTCGTCGTACGAGACCTCCAGCGAGCCGCCGCCGATCCGGCCGGTGCCGGCCGCGTCCGCCACGTACGCGGCGGTGATCCGGACGGGGACCCGGGAGCCGGCCCGGACGTCACCGACGAGGTCGGTGCGCAGGTCGAAGCCGAGGTTGATGAGCGGCAGGTAGGTGATCCGGTCGCCGGGCGTCTCGGCGGAGCGGAAGGTCCACTCGGCGTGGCCCTTCGTGCCCAGGCGCCAGCGGGCCGGGTCGAGCGTGGTGTCGGTGACGACCTTGTACGTGGCCTCCTCGGACGGCGAGTCCCAGGCGTAGGCGCCGGAGCTCTTCTTGCGGTCGACGCGGACGCCGTTCACGTACACCTCGGTGTACTGGGTCATCGAGTCGTCGCCCCACACGTTGCCGAAGCCGGTGTGGTCGGGGCCCGAGTCGCCCCAGCCGGGCGTGTTGAACCGCAGGTCGTTGCCGCTGCGCTCCTGGCCCCAGCCGAGGCCGGTGCCGAGCCAGGGGTGCCAGACCGGCTTGAACCACTCCAGTTCGTTCTCGCTGCCGCCCCGGTAGACGGACTGCCCGCCGCGCTGCTCCAGGGAGTCGCCGAGGTCGACGGACTCGTGCCAGCGCTGGCCGGTGCCGGTGGAGACGTACTCGGTGCGCTCGGCCGGGAAGGCGATCCACTCCTTGAAGCCGAAGCCGATCCGGAAGGTGTCGGTGAGCGAGTAGCGGAACTCGCCGCCGAGCTCCTTGCGGGCGGTCGGCATGTGGAACGTGGAGCGGATGGTGGCCAGTTCCTTGCGCCCCGGGCGGAACACCAGGTCGGTGCCGATGCGGCCGGGGTGCCCCTCGGAGAGGTCGTACGTGTACGGGGTGAAGCGGGTGCCCGTGAGGTCGAGCGCCGTGCCGCGGGCGGCGGCCGCCGCGAGACGGGCGGCGTCGGCGGTGTTCACGGAGGCGACGGCGAGCGGCCGGTCCTCGTAGTCGGCGGTGCCGAACCAGGCCATCAGGCGTCCCGGCCGGTCGTCGGTGACGAACAGCGCCTTCGCGCCCGCGTCCTGGGCGGTCTGGGCGAGCGCGACCGGGTCGGCGCCCTCGGTGCGGCGGACCAGGACGGCCTTGCCGGTGACCTTCTTGCCGACGTACTCGGCGGCGGTGCCGGTGCCCACGTCGACGACGCCGAGCCGGTGGCGGCCCTCCAGGAGGGTGGCGCCGGGCTGCGCGACGACGTCGGCGAGCCGGGTGCCGCCGGCCGTGGCCTCCAGCATCGGCTTGCCGAGCCGCCAGATCGTGCGGTACTCGAAGCTGCCGGTGGCGGGCGCGGTGGTGGGCGCGGCGAAGATCGAGTCGTAGGCGGCCGGGACCTGGACGGCGCCGCCGTAGGAGGCCCCGTTGGCCTTGCGGTCGAACTCCATCAGGAGCTGCCGGGTCTCGGTGCGCCGCTCGACCTCGGCGCGGATCTCGCGCAGCCGCCGTCCGTCGAGGGTGATCTCGCGGTCGCGGTCGAGGACGATCTCGGGTGCGGTGAGGAAGCCGAGGCCGAGCGAGTCCTTGCCGTGCGAGCCGCGCACGTCGAGGAAGGTGTCGACGGTGTACGTGCCGGGCTTCAGGCGCAGTTGGAGGGTGCCGGAGTCGTCGACGGCCGCCGGGAACGGGTCGGAGTCGGCGGCCAGCCGCTGCACGCCGAGGTGGGCCGGGACGGGGGCGCCGTCGCGGTCCTTGACGTGGACGGTGAGGGTGTAGCGCTCCTCCTCCTTGACCAGGCCGAGGGCGGTGTGGGCCAGCGCGGTGCCGTCGGAGCTCGCCGTGATCCGGCCGGAGCTGTTGCCGACGGGCGCCTTGGTGCCGTCACCGGTGACGGTGGTGGCGGCGCTGCCGTGGGCGGGGACGGTGAGGGTGCGGTCGGCCAGGGCGGCGGTGCCCTCGGGCATGCCCTCGACGGCCAGGTCGAGGCGGACGGGCGCGTCGGAGGAGTTGGTGTAGGTGACGGTCTTCGTCACCGGCTTGTTCTCCTCGTACGGCCAGGCGTAGAAGCCGAGATCGGCGGAGCCGGTGGCGGTGACGTTCGCTTCGAGGGCGGCGGCGACGTCGACGCGGCCGGCGCCGAGGTCGTAGGCGGAGTCGGCGAGCGTCTTGGAGCTGGACATGAGGGCGTTCTTGAGCTGGGCGCCGGTCCAGTCGGGGTGCCGTTCGGCGAGCAGCGCGGCGACGCCGGCGACGTGCGGGGTCGCCATCGACGTACCGCTCATCGAGGTGTAGAGGCCGCTGCCCGCGACGAGTTGGGAGCGGGCGGCGAGGATGCCGACGCCGGGGGCGGACACGTCGGGCTTGAGGCCCTGGTCGCCGTAGCGGGGGCCCTTGCTGGTGAAGTAGGCGGCCTCGTCGGCGGAGTCGACGGCGCCGACGGTGAGCGCGGCGTCGGCGGCGCCGGGCGAGCCGATGGAGCCGGGGGCGCCGGAGTTGCCGGCGGCGATGACGAAGAGCGCGCCGGTCTCGGCGGACAGGGAGTTCACGGCCTGGGCCATGGGGTCGGTGCCGTCGCTGGCCTCCTGCGACCCCAGGCTCATCGACACGATCTTCGCGTCGATGTCCCGGGCGGCCCACTCCATGCCGGCGATGATCTGCGACTCGGTGCCGGTGCCCTGGTCGCTGAGGACCTTGCCGACGGCGAGGGTGGCGCCGGGGGCGACGCCCTGCTCCTTGCCTTCGGAGCCCGCGCCGCTGCCGCCGACGGTGGACGCGACGTGGGTGCCGTGGCCGTTGCGGTCGGCGACCTCCTGGCCCTCGATGAACGAGCGGGTCTCGCCGACCCGTCCGGCGAGGTCGGGGTGGCCTGAGTCGAAGCCGGTGTCGAGGACGGCGACCTTGACGCCCTTGCCGGTGAGCCCGGCCTCCCAGGCCTTGGGGCTGCCGATCTGGGCGTTGGACTCGGCCATCGCGGCGGTCACCTTGGCGTCGAGCCAGACCTTGACGGGGCCGGCCGAACGCCGGGCGGGGGCGGTGAACTCCCGCCAGAACGCGCCCGGTTCGGTGACGGTGACGGCGGCGCCGCCGATGC
The DNA here is from genome assembly GCF_040683955.1 of Streptomyces sp. NPDC093111. Classification (NCBI taxonomy): domain Bacteria; kingdom Bacillati; phylum Actinomycetota; class Actinomycetes; order Kitasatosporales; family Streptomycetaceae; genus Streptomyces; species Streptomyces sp. NPDC093111. The sequence goes on from NZ_JBFBNW010000012.1 coordinate 177,754, forward strand.
TGGGCAGTGCGCGCACGGTCTCGGTGCCGCGCGGGCCGCCGGCGGCGGCGCGGGCGTTCCGGCCGGCTCCGTAGGTGACGATCAGCGGCAGTTCGCCGGTGAGGCCCTGCTCGACGAGGCCGGTGACGTCGAAGAGGCGCCGGTCGAGGGCGCCGGACTCCAGGTAGGGCCGGGCCTCGTCGGGTATGACGGTGACCCTGCCGTTCACGGTCTCGCTGCGGACGGCCCCGGTGGCACCCTTGGCCCGCTCGACGGTGACGGTGCTCCGCCCGCCGCCGAGGTCGGTGAGGGTGACCCGGTCACCGGTGACGAGGGTGACGGTGGTGGACGCGGACGCCGCGGCGCTCCTGAACGTGTCCGGCACGGCGGGCTCCGCCGCCCCGGCGGGGGTCTGGCCCGCCGTGAGCAGCATCAGGGAGAGCCCCGCCGCGAGCAGGCCGGCTGTCCTTCCTCCTACGGAAGGTCTGATCACGACACACTCCTCGGGCGCCCGGGGGAAGGGGTGGCTCCGGGCGTCGCGAGGAGTCTGGTCCGCGGGACGGGAGTTGACCCTTGTCACGCCTGGCGGCTATGTGCCGTGGCGGTCAACCGCCAGTCGGGGTGGGGGATTTGGCGGATCAGGTGGCGGGATGTCGGGTTGGGGGGTGGGGCGGGCGGTGGGGGTCGGACCGCACGGTGTGGGGGCGGGGGCGGCGGGGCGGGCGCCGGGACGGGCAGCGGGGCCTGGTCGCCCGGTGGCGGCTGCGGGGTGGGCGGGTCAGGCGGTGGGGTTGTCGCCGTCGTACCGCCGGAAGCCCTTCGCGTACAGGGAGAGGATCCCGACCGCGAGGACACAGGCGAGGCCGCCGCCGGTGATGGCCACGGCCGGGGAGGTGAGGTCGGCGACCGACCCGGCGAGGAAGTCGCCGAGGCGGGGGCCGCCGGCGACGACCACGATGAACACGCCCTGGAGCCGGCCGCGCATCTCGTCCGGGGCCGCGACCTGCATCATCGTGTTGCGGAAGATCATCGAGACGGTGTCGGAGTATCCGGCGACGGCGAGCAGGAGCAGCCCGAGCCAGAGGTTCCGGGTGAGGCCGAACGCGGCGATGGCGGTGCCCCAGGCCGCCACGGAGAGCAGGATCGCCTGCCCGTGGTGCCGGATCCGCCCCTGCCAGCCGGACAGCACCCCGCCGAGGAGCGCGCCGAACGCCGGTGCGGCGACGAGGAGTCCGGTGGTCTTGGCGTCCCCGCCGAACCAGAGGACGGCGACGGCCGGGAACAGCGCGCGCGGATGGGCGAGGATCATCGCGCAGAAGTCGGAGAAGAAGGTCATGCGCAGGTTGGGCCGGGTCGCGAGGAACCGCAGCCCGTCGAGCACGGAGGCCCGCTTCGCACCCGTCCGCTCGGGCAGCATCGACGGCAGCCGCCCCATCGCGTACAGGGAGGCGGAGAAGGCGAGGACGTCGATGGTGTACGCGGCCTGGTAGCCGGCCAGACCGACGATGAGGCCGCCGAGGCTGGGGCCGACGAGGGTGCCGAAGGTCGTGGTCATGGCGTTGAGCGCGTTGGCGGCGCGCAGCTGCTCGGGCGGCAGCAGGCGCGGGATCATCGAGCTGCGGGCGGGCGCGTTGAGCGCGGCGCAGACGGCCTGGAGGGCTACGATCCCGTACAGGAACCAGACCTCGTGGAACCCGGCGAACGCGGCGGCGGCGAGCGCGGCGGACAGCACCGCGGATCCGCCGGCGCTGGCGAGCCCGAGCTTGCGCCGGTCGACGGTGTCGGCGACGGCACCGCCGTACAGGCCGAAGATCACGAGGGGGACGAGCGAGAACAGCCCGACCAGGCCGACCGAGAACGGCGAGCCGGTGATGTCGTAGACCTGGAGCGAGATGGCGAGGGTCGTCATGCCCTGGCCGACCCAGGTGACGGCGTTGCCGAACCAGAGCCGGCGGAAGTGGACGGAGGTGCGCAGCGGGGTGAGGTCGGCGAAGACCCTGCGCTTACCGGGACCCGCCTCCTGGGTGGCGGTCACGCGATGTCGGCCGTGGCGTGGGGCGCGATGTCGGCCGTGACGCCGGGCGTGACGTCGTACCGGAGCTCGGGGCGCGCCCAGTGGATGTGTCCGGAGGGCGGGACGGCGCCGGTGCGGCGGGCGCCGGTGCGCAGGTAGAAGTCCTCGGCGGGCGGATGGGCCACCACCCGTATCGAGTCGAGCCCGGCGGCCCGCGCCTCCCCGAGCATGTGCTCCACCAACAGCCGCCCGATCCCCCGCCCCTGGGCCTCGTCGGCGACGAAGGCCAGGTCGAGCTCGGCCTCGTCGAGGATCAGCGCGTAGAAGCCGAGCACCTTGTCCCCGGCGTCGACGGCGACGTACACGGGGTGGTGCTCGACGTACGGACCACCGACGACGTACCCGTCGACCATGGAGGCGTAGTCGCCCCGGTAGGCACCGGATTTCCGGACGATCTGGGTGAGACGCTTGGCGTCGGCCGCCGTGGCACGTCTGAGGGTGATCTCGACCATGGGCTGAGTATAGGACCGCCTAGCGGATTGGCTCCTTACATTTATGTGAAGACTGAAGGAGTCCGCGCGGCCCGCCACAGCCCCCCTCACGCCCCCTCACCGGCCCCCTCACAGACAGGCGGCGAGGTCGTCCGGGTCGACGCCGTCGAGGCGGACAGCCAGCGCGTTCAGGCGGTCGCGGAGTCCGGCGATCTCGTCCAGGTCGAGCCCGGTGGCGGCGGCGATGCGGCGCGGCACGCCGAGGGCCCGCTCGCGCAGGGCGGCCCCGTCGCCGGTGACGCGCACGGTGACCGACCGCTCGTCCTCGGCGCTCCGCCGCCGCTCGACGTATCCGGCCGCTTCGAGCCGCTTGAGCAGCGGGGACAGGGTCCCGGAGTCGAGCCGGAGCCGCTCGCCGATCCCCTTGACGGGCAGCTCGCCGTACTCCCAGAGCACCAGCATGACGAGGTACTGGGGGTAGGTGAGCCCGAGCTCCTTGAGCGCGCCGCGGTAGACGCCGTTGAAGGCACGGGTGGCGGCGTGCAGGGAGAAGCAGATCTGGTTGTCGAGCCGGAGGAAGTCCTCGTCGGCGGGTGCGTCGGTGGTGCGTCCGTCCATGGGGCCCAGGATACGGGAGACCCGCATCACACCCAATTAAGTTGTGCACAATTAAATGGCACGCTACAAATATGAGGGCAGCACGACACACCCCGCCCGACACCCCGCCCGACACCCGGCAGCCGGGACCCGAGAACCGGGCCGCCCTGGAACCGGAAACCGGAAACCGGAATCGAGAAGAGGACCCCCATGGACGCGATCTACACCGCAGTCGCCACCGCGAACGGCCGCGAGGGCCGCGCCGTCAGCTCCGACGGCCACCTGGACCTCCCCCTCGCCCACCCGGCGGCCCTCGGCGGCAACGGCCAGGGCACCAACCCGGAGCAGCTCTTCGCCGCCGGTTACGCGGCCTGCTTCGCGAGCGCGATGGGAGTGGTGGCCCGCCAGGAGAAGATCGACATCGCGGACGCCTCCATCACCGCCGAGGTCTCCATCGGCAAGGACCCGTCCGACGGCGGCTTCGGCCTGGCGGTCGTGATGCGCGCGGAGTTCCCGGACCACCTGCAGGGCGAGGCGGGAGCCGCCCTGCTGGAGAAGACCCACGCGTTCTGCCCGTACTCGAAGGCGACGCGGGGGAACATCAAGGTCGAGCTGGTCGTGGAGTAACGACCGGACGGCCGACGACGACCGGCACCGGTCACCGAAGGCCACCGAAGGCGAGCGACGTCCGGCAAGACCGGCACCCAAACCACCCACCCCCGCCACCCGACATCACCCCCCCCTGTCGGCAACTGAACGCCCCCTGTGCACTTTTCCCGCACAGGGGGTGTTCGCATCTGCTCGTTCATGTTGAGATACGGGGGATTCGCCTGCCGTACGGCGGGCAGTCATCGGACGGCCGCCGGGCGGTAGTTCGGGGGCGCTCTCCTTGGGGCGCCCGTCGCCGGCCCGTGGGCCGGCACGCCGCCAGCTCGCCCACCCTCACCCCCGGAGGACAACTCCCCCATGGCTGACCTCAATCGCCGCCGGTTCCTTCAACTGGCAGGCGGCACCGCCGCGTTCACCATGCTGTCCGACAGCATCGCCCGCGCCGCGTCGATACCGGCGCAGGGCTCGACCGGCACGATCCAGGACATCGAGCACATTGTCGTGCTGATGCAGGAGAATCGTTCCTTCGATCACTATTTCGGTGCGATGAAGGGTGTACGGGGCTTCGGCGACCCGCGCCCGGTGACGCTGCCCAGCGGCAAGTCCGTGTGGAACCAGTCGGACGGCATCAAGGTGACGCTGCCGTTCCGCCCGACCAGCGACAAGCTGGGCATGGAGTACCTCCAGGGCCTGAACCACGACTGGCAGGGCGGCCAGAGCGCCTTCAACAAGGGCAAGTACGACAACTGGATCGCGGCCAAGACCAAGGCCACGATGGCGCACCTCACCCGTGAGGACATCCCGTTCCACTACGCGCTGGCCGACGCGTTCACGATCTGCGACGCGTACCACTGTTCGTTCATCGGCGCGACGGACCCCAACCGCTACTACATGTGGACGGGTTACGTCGGCAACGACGGCACGGGCGGCGGCCCCGTCCTCAACAACGCCGAGGCGGGCTACGGCTGGACCACCTACCCCGAGCGCCTGGAGGCGGCGGGCGTCTCCTGGAAGATCTACCAGGACATCGGCGACGGCCTGAACGCGGCCGGTTCGTGGGGCTGGATCAACGACGCGTTCCGCGGCAACTACGGCGACAACTCGCTCCTCTACTTCAACACCTACCGCAACGCGCAGCCGGGCAACCCGCTCTACGACAAGGCCCGCACGGGCACGAACGCGAAGGCGGGCGAGGGCTACTTCGACAAGCTCCGCGCCGACGTGCAGTCGGGCAGTCTCCCCCAGATCTCCTGGATCGCCGCTCCCGAGGCATTCTCGGAGCACGCCAACTGGCCCTCGAACTACGGCGCCTGGTACATCGCGCAGGTTCTGGACGCGCTGACCTCGAACCCGGACGTGTGGGCGAAGACGGCCCTGTTCATCACGTACGACGAGAACGACGGCTTCTTCGACCACGTGGTCCCGCCGTACGCGCCGGGCTCGGCGGCCCAGGGCCTGTCCACGACCGCCACCACGCTGGACTACTTCGGCGGCAAGGTCGGCTACGCGGCCGGCCCGTACGGCCTGGGTCCGCGCGTCCCGATGCTGGTCGTCTCCCCGTGGTCCACCGGCGGCTACACCTGCTCGGAGACCTTCGACCACACGTCGATCATCCGCTTCATGGAGTCCCGCTTCGGCGTCCAGGAACCCCACATCACCCCGTGGCGCCGCGCGGTCTGCGGCGACCTGACCGCGGCCTTCGACTTCACCCGCACCCAGACGCAGCAGCCCACGCTCCCCTCCACCGCGGGCTACTTCCCGCCGGACAAGAACCGCCACTCCGACTTCCTGGCCACCGCCCCGGCCGTCGGCACGATGCCCCGCCAGGAACCGGGCACGAAGCCCACCCGCCCCCTGAAGTACGCCCCGTACGTGGACGGCGCGGCGGACGTCTCGGCCGGCACGTACCGCCTCACGTTCAGCGGCGGCCCGTCGGCGGGCGCCCAGTTCTACGTGACGTCGGCGAACCGCACGGACGCGCCGTGGACGTACACGACGGAGGCGAACAAGCAGATCGCGGACACCTGGAACACGAAGTACTCCAAGACCCTCACCGACCTCACGGTCCACGGCCCCAACGGCTTCCTCCGCCGCTTCCGCTCCCCCGGCAAGACCGCCGCCCCGGAGGTCACGGCCCGCCACAACGGCACGACGGGCAACCTGGACCTGACCCTCACCAACCCGACGTCCACGGACACGACCCTCACGATCGCCAACACGTACACGGGCCAGCCCCAGACGGTGACGGTCCCGAAGAACACGACGACCACCCGCACCGTGGACCTGACGGCGTCCTCCCGCTGGTACGACGTGACCATCACGTCCTCCACGAACCCGGACTTCCTCCGCCGCCTGGCCGGCCACGTGGAAACAGGCACGACAGGCATCTCGGACCCGGGGATCCTGACGTACTGACCCCACCGCCCCGGCCCCTCCCCACGGAGGGGCCGGGGCACCCGCCTACTCCCCCACCCACCTCCGAGCACCCCACCGGGCGCCCGCCCCGACACCGAGCGAGACGAGGATCGCCCCCCAGTCGATGACGTGCGGCAGCCCGGGGAAGAACGCGAAGAACCCGATCGCCACGACGAACCCGGCCCCGAACCCGAGGATCCCCACGACCCGGCGACGCGCCACCGCGACGTCCACCTCGCGCGGCCCCTGCTCACGATCGATCATGAACGACTCACCTCGTAACGACTCACTTCGTGACCACTCACTTCGTGATGTGATGGCACTGGCTCACCCGGCGCACCCCGTTGACGTGCAGATGCGCACACGCCTTGCCATAACGAGGGAGGGTCTGCGGGGAGTTGTTCCGCATGGGGTCGATCTTGCACTCGGAGTGCGTCCTGCCCCGTGACGTGCGGTACGTCTTGTTGTTGGTGTCGGCGTAGGTGAAGTCGATCCGCCAGTTGCAGAAACCGCTGCCCATCGCGGCGACGAAACCGCAGTCCACGCCGGCGTTCTGATAGGTGATCTTCTTGCCGTCTCCCCGGATGACGTGACTGAACATGCACCCGGTCGGCACCTTCATCGTCGCGCCGCCGACGCTGTAGTCGAAGGTGTGGACGGGCGTCGACCCGATCGCGGTGGCCTGCGCCGGCGACGAGCCCGCCAGGGCGACGGCGGTGGCCATGGAGAACGTGGCGAGGAACCGGGGCGCACGCAGGGTGACCATATGAAGGTCCTTCCAGTGGACGACTCTGACCACCGGAGAACCCCGGCGCCGCGCCCTCGGTTGCGAACACACCAGCCAGTTCATTACAGAGAGTGATCAACATTCGATGTGCTGACTTCCCTCCTGCGGCCAGGAGGGGGCAGCTCCGTTAGCGGGCGTCGATGAGGTGTGGTGTGGCTGAATGACGGCGCCCCGGCCGCCTGTTCGCGGGCGGGGCGCCGCGCTCCTCTCGGGGCGTGCGACTAGAAGATCTTCTTCCCGCCCTCGAAGAGCTTCTTGTGGTAGAGCGCGAAGTAGCCGCCGAGGTCGCCGCTGGTGACGCTGAAGCCGCGGACGGTCTCGTCGTCCGTGGTGAAGGCGCAGAACACCGTCTTCTCGTCGAGTACGGCGATGCTCAGGGCGTCCACCTGGGACACGGCGCGCGTGTCGTGGAGCTGGATCGAGTGGAGCAGGTACTTGCCGTTCCTGACGCTCTTCGCCTGTTCGCGCTGGTCCTCCACCCAGGCGCGCATGGCATCGGTCTGCGGCTCGGCCATGACCCGCAGGAGCGCGCGGTCGGAGCCGCCGTTGGCCCAGGCGACGCAGGCCTTGAAGTAGTCCTTGGCGGCCTTCTCGTTGCCGGGCGGGACCCTCCGGAAGTAGCTGGACCGCACCTCGTCGGTGGTGTCCTTGAGCGCGGTCCTCAGCGCTCCGTAGAACTCCCTCCCGTTCTTGTAGTGGGTGACCGAGGACGCGGACGCGATGATCGCGTCGACCTTCTCCTCCGTGCTCTTCTGCTGCTTCTGGACGAGGTCGAGCCGCTGGAAGACCAGCCCGGCCAGGAGGAGCGCCACCGGCGCCGCCCAGCCGTCGGCGGTCCAGGCCGCCGTGAACACGTTGCGGAGAGCGAGGAACGCGGCCCCGACGAGCGGGATCCACACGGTGACGACGGACGCCACCTTCTCCGCGGTGCGACTTACCTTCGCTTTCACCACAGGCTCCCTACTGTGATCGGGCGATGGCTGCCCTGGCCGCACATGACGCGCGTAGCGGCGGCGGGGGCAGGGGGTCCGCACCCGAAGACGCCCGGGGAAGGGGACGGGTTGCGGTGACCCCGTAGGGTGTGTCGCCGTGAGCGAATGGCAGATATCCGACGAGGCGGGTGGCGTGCTCTCCGCGCGCTGGTGGCAGTGGGCGTTGTCGGCGCCCGACGAGATCAGTCCGGTCGCCGACGAGACCGGGGAGCACGCGGGGTGGCGGCAGCCGGAGGATCTCTGGTTCCTGGCCGGGACCTACGGCGGGCGGGTCGTGCGGCGGTGTGAGGTGCCGGCCAGGCGGCGGGTGTTCTTCCCCGTGCTCAACATGCAGCACACCAAGCTGTTCTCGCGGAAGGCGATGAGCCTCGACGTCACGCGGGCGACGGCCCACCTCAACGGCGTTCCGCTTCCGCTGAAGGAGTTCGTCGCGCCGCCGTTCCGGTTGGGGCTGCGGATGCATCTCGCCTGGGGCCTGTGGGCGGGGCTCGCGCCGCTGACGCCGGGACAGTACGTGCTGGAGATCAAGGGGGAGACGGCGGAGGGGTTCTGGGTCGACACGACCTATCACCTGACCGCCGTCGAGGGCTGATCGCGGGCGGGAGGTGGTGTGGGGGCTCGGTTCGGGTCATCGCCGGGGCGGTCCGCCCTCGCAGCCGGAGGCGGCGCTCTTATCGGTAGGCCGCCGCGCGTCGGCGCCTGCGCATCCGTACGTACATTCGTGGGATCTCGGCGTGTCGCTGCTGTGACGCGTCTCACCGGTGGTGCACCGTGGACGCAGGGCTGGCAAAACCTTCCTGCGTCCACGGCAACGGTGGGGCGGGTGGGACTCGAACCCACGGCCGACGGATTATGAGTCCTTTGGGGATCTTGGCGGCCCTTGCCATTCCATGATCAGGTATGTCGTTTCGCCTGGTCAGATGGGGTGAGGTGGACCTCCCCTTTCCGGCCCTTGCCAATCCTTTCCTGTCCTTGTGTCCAATCTCCGTCCAATCCCCGTCCATCCCTGGCCAGTCGCGGGACCACGTGGACATCGAGCCCAGCTCACCGGGCCGAAGCGGAGTCCCGGCCGACGGATTCCCTTTCCAACGCACAGAGGCTCCGCCCCCCGTACTGGGGGCGGAGCCTCATGGCCGTGTCGTCGGCCCAACATCTGCCCTCAGGATATCGGGCCGGGGCCAGGCTCCCAAGGGCTGGTCAGTCGGGCTTCTTGTTGGAGGTGCGCTTGCGCGGGCGGCGCTTCGCGGCCGAGCGGAGGGCGTCGCCGGTGGAGACGCCGTCGGTGACGGCCTCATCGGCCTCGGGCTCCTGAGGCTCGGCGGCCGGCGTCGCTTCAGTGGGCTGCTGCATATCGGATCCTACGGTGAGGCCTTCGTCGCTCTGGGCCATCGACGTCTCGGAGGTGTCGGCCGCGTCGGCTTCGACCTCCGGGACGGGGTCGCCTTCGCCCGGCTCGTTGCTGGTTTCGGCGGCCGGCTGGGTGTGGGCCTCGGGGCCGCAGTCGCGGAGGGACGTACCGGTCGGGGTGGCGTTCTCGTTGGTGGCCTCGGCGAGGGCTTCGGCGAAGAGGTCGTCCCAGGGGCGGTGGCCGACGTAGAGGGGCTTGATGGTGAAGGCGGGCAGGAGGTTGTTCTCGACGGCGGCCTGGATGAGGTCGGCGGGGTCGTCGTCGTTGTCGTCTTCGGCGAGGAGGGTGATGGCGTGGTTGTAGCGGTGGCCGGCGGCGAGGCGGAGGGCGAGGTGCGCTTTGTGGGCGTTGCGCTCGGCAGGGGTGGCGTCGGCCGGGAGGGAGGGGGTGGGGGCGCCGGTGATCCAGATCTGCGCGGTGGTGCCGCCGTAGATGGGGCGGAAGCTGAGGCTGCGGCCGTCGTCGTGGGTGAGGTGTGCTGCGCCGTCGGCCGGGGCTTCGGGGTCGATCGTCCAGGTGCCGGTGGCGGGGTCGGTGAGGGTGAGGCGCTGGGCGAGGGTGAGGGCCGCTTCGTGGACTGCGGCGTCGGTGATGAGCATGGGGTTCTCCAAGAGGTTTGGCGGTACGACTGCGGCCCCGCCTTTGAGGGCGGGGCCGGTGGATCGGTGGTCAGGCGGGGCGGACTATGTCGCCCTCGTCGAGGAGCATGGAGAGCCTGGATCCGCTGTCCCAGGTGATGTCGAGCTGATCGAGGGTGGCGTTGTATCTGAGGACGGTGCCCTCGTCGTCGGGCTTGAGGTCGGTGTGCGGGTCGCTGGTGTGGACGAGGGCGATGCGGTCGCCCTGGGCGTAGGCCATGTGTTCCTTTCTCGGGGTGTGGTGGTGCGGGGTCGGCGCCACGAGCGGCGGGCCGGTACGTGCCCCCTCCCTGACGCTTTTATTCTATATGCATTCAAGGGGGGTTCAAGATTCATTTTCGAGATTTCCGCAGGTCAAGCCGCATTCTCAAACAGTGCTTCGACCTTGCGGATCGCGGCGAGCATGACCGCCTGGGCGTGCACGCGATCCCGGCGGCCTATCGACTCGCGCGCTTCCTGTGCGGCCCTGGCCGGCAGGTTGCCGTCGTGGAGTGTGTCGCCGCAGGCGATGAGGACGTGCGGGCCGAGATCCCACACGATCGCGTTGACGGCGGCCCCGGCGGCCGCGATCGGGTCGATGTCCGTGAGGCACCAGCCGAAGCCGTGCGGGCTGATACCCCTCTCCCGCATGACCTGAGCGGCAGCGCGGTAGAGGCCGCCGGTGCCTCCGGCAGGCTCGTCGAACTTCATCCCCGGCTCCAGCGACGCGTCGGAGAAGAGCATGCGGGCCATCAGCTCCGCCATGCCGGGCGGCGTATGGACCTCCGCGAGCGCGTCGTGGCTACCCCTGGAGCGGAGGACCGCTAGGAGCGCGCCCATGATGTCCGCCTCCGAGCGGATCTCGGCGTCGGCGCTGCTGGTGCGGTGGAGCAGACCGCGGGTGAGCGCCGCCTCGACGACGGCGCGCACGGCCTTGATGCGTCGGGCGGGCGGCTCCTCGTCGTCGAGCCAGCGGTGCAGCGGGGCGGCGCGGTCGATGAGGTCGGGGCGACTGATCCACCAGCGGGCCCAGCACTCGCGGAAGGCGGTCATCAGGTCCTGCTCGCTGAGGCTGAGCCACCAGTCGGCAGCGAGGTGGGCGTCGGGTCCGTACAGGGGCCAGAGAGCGAGGGTGGCGACGGTTCCGATCGGCACGGCGATGTCCTCGCCGCCCTGGTGGTGGTGCCAGGCGTAGCTGACGGCCTCGGCTATCTCGAAGGCGTGCGCGTGGGGGTCGCGCGTCGAGGGGCGGTAGTGGTGCGCCTCGGTCTTGGGCGGGGTGACGCTGCGGAGGGTGCGGTTCGTCGCCGGCGTCCGATTGGGGGCGGGTGGGAGGTCGGTGAGGTAGCGGCGAATCGGGGCGGCGGGGGCAGGCGGAGCGGGCGGCTCCTCCGACTCGTCGGCGAAGAGGTCGAGCTGGCTCATGTCGGTCTCCGGGATGGGTGGGGTTCGGGCAGGTCCCGCCACGCCCGCCCCGGCTGCAGGGCGGGCGTGGCGAGGGTGGTTCAGGCGTGCCGCAGTACTGCCTGCGTGATCACGTCGGCTGCGGCCTGGTGGCCGTCTTCTACGAGGCTGGCGTGGAGCAGGTAGATCTCCAGCTCCTCGGCGTCGACCTGGGCGAGGGAGTCCGTGAGGCTGAGGTGGTCCATCTCTCTCGGGCGGCACGGGTATCCGGCGGCGATCGTGTTGACGATGCTGGCGACCAGCCGCTCGGTCCGCCGGGGGCTGAGGTTGAGCGTTTTCCCCACGCTGTGGATGGCCTGAAGGTTGCCGAGGAGGGCGGTGGGCGGGACGTCGAGGTGGGCTCGCTGTACCGCTTCGCGCTCCGCCTTGATGTGCGCGTCCCACAGCACCTCGGCTTCGGGTTCGCGTCCGGCGAAGGCGAGCGCGGTGGAGTGGACGGCGGCCGTGAAGCGGGGGCCGGGGAGGGCGGCGGCGAGGTATTCGCCGGGGGTGCGTCCCGCGCGGGCGATGGCCGGGTGGCGGGCTTCGGCCTGGAACTGCCGCAGGGTTCGCCGGACGGCGCTTTCGGCAATGCGCGGGTCGATGCCGAAGCGCGTGGCCGTCGGATGGGCGAGGAGCTGTATCGAGGTTGCGTGCATCGGTTGCTCCGTTTCTACTCGGTGGGCTGTGCGGGGGCGGGGTAGTGGGCCAGGGCGTCGTCGAGCTGGGTGGCGATGTGCTCCATGAGGGTGCGGATCTGCTTGCGGTCGCCTTCGAGATAGAGGGCGAAGTCGAAGACGTGGGGAGCGGCGAAGTAGTCGATGAGCTGGCGGTACTCCTCCTTGGCCAGCGGGACGAGGTGGTCGGGTCGCAGGGCCCAGGCGGCTTCGGTGGCGTTGTCGATGAGGCTGGCGGCCGCACGGAGGTCGGCGTCCTCGGGATTGCGGACGATGAGGACGAGGGCCATTGCCCCGAGGTGGTGTTCGGGGGTGTTGAAGGCGGGGGTTCTTGAGGGCTTGGGCATGTGTGTCTCCTGGTGGAGGGGAACGCCTACCCGATGCTGCTTTTCTATGTGCATTGAGGGCGTGGGTCGGCGCTGGTGAATGGGCGGGAGGGTCAGTGGTGAAGGTCAACGACGAGGGCGGTCCCATTGCCCGGATCCGCACCGCCGGCGGCAGTCACTTCGCGCACGCACTGGGCGGCTGCCTCCTTCGCGCTTTCCGCGAGGTGCAGGATCGGGCCCAGCCGGTCGCGCTCCAGCGGCGCGTAGACGCCTCCGGTGCACAGGAGGAACCGAGCCATGGCGCGGTGTTCGACGAACCGCTGGGTGATCGGCCCGGCGGTGAGGCTGGAGGCGGGCCAGCCCCTCAGCGCGCGACCGCCGGCGGGCAGGCCGTGGCGGTGGAGCTGAGCGGCGGCCCTCACGTGGTCCGCGGTCAAGGGAATGGCGGCACCGAAGCGTGAGACGCGATACGCGCGGGAGTCGCCGCACCAGGCGATGTGGACGTACGGATGCCGGGCGTCAAGGACGGCGACGACGGCGGTTGCGGTAACCCCGCCGGTCTGGCGGTCGGCGTTGGCGGCGATCCGCGCGGCTCGGAGCGCCTGGTCGGGGTTGCCGCTCTCGACGGCACCCTGGGCGATGAGGGGGGCGTACCGATGGACGAAGTGGTGGACGTCCGCGGTGGCGCCCATTCCATCCAGGACGACGAAGGCCGATCGCCCGGTCGCTCGGGAGAGCCTGACGGCATGGGCGTCGCACTGATACGTCCGCTCACCGCGCGCCTGGGCCGCGCTGGCCGTGAACGGTGCCGTGCTGATGAGTCCGTCCGTCAGGTCGGCGACGCGCTGGACGGCGTTCACGCTGTCGGCGGACAGCGGGGCCAGGTTGCCGTAGCGGTCGGCGGGACCGGTGAAGGCGACCGGGCCGCGCAGGACCGGCGGCAGGCTGCCGCCGGTGAGACTCATCCAGACCTGACGTGCGGGCTGGTTGACGGGTCCCCGATCCAGGCCGGCGTGGACAATCGCCTGTCGACCGAGGAGGTAGGGGCGAGCGCCCTCGACATAGAGGTTGACGTCCCCACGGAAGGCACCCTGGTCCCGGTAGAGCGTCTGCGTTCGGCCGCTGGGCCACAGGACTATGACGGAGGGGGTCATGCCGGGGATCCGATCCGTCGGGGGCTGGGCCCGTAGGCGTGGGCGGGCAGGACGATGGTGAAGTCGCGCTGGTCTTCGAGCGGGAAGACGTAGTAGTAGCCGTGGGGATGGGTGCGCAGGTCGGCGAGCCGGATGAGCTTCGCGACGTCGGCCGCGACCTTGCCCCAGGCGGGGTCCGGCCCCTTCGACAGGTCGAACTCCTTGAACTCCTCGCCGTCCTCGCCGCAGAGCTTCCAGAGGTCGTAGGACCACGGCCCGTCGCCCAGGGTGGCCACGATGCCCCTGGTGCGGGGTTCGATCGCGGTCGCGTTGACCGCGAGACGGCGCAGGATGGCGCGGGCGAGGCTGCGGGTGGCGGCGCAGACCTGCCGGTCCTGTTCGCCGCAGGGGTCTTGCACGGGCACGTACACGTTCGTCCTCCTGGGTGCGAGTCCGCCCGGCGGCCGGGTGTGCGTTCACCGGCCGCCGGGCGGGGTTCGGGTGGGGTTCCCCCCTCTTCATGCTTCTATTCTATATGCATTAGGGGGATTGGCAATATTTTCGGTGGAATTTTCTCGTGCGGCGCGCGGCTAATTTCCCTGCTCAGACGGCAGGTTGGGCGCCTCAAGAGCTCTGATGTGCAAGACGATCCGGGCTCCCTCGACGACGTGACCGAGCCTCATGTCCGGCCCGACGACGCGCGTGTGGTCGTCGTCGTCCAGGACGCCCTGGTCAACGAGCCCGTCCGTCACGGCCTTGAAGGTCGGGTACCAGTTGGCCGGGTCCCGGCGCCCGCGTTTGGGCGGGTGCAGAACTCCTACGATGTGCGCCCGCTCCAGGTGCGGAATGTGGCGCGAGGCGAGGGCGGCAGCCCGCCTCAGGACGCGGGTCACCTCGGCGCGTCGATGGTGGTGGCCTTGTTCACGAGTTCTGACAGCAGATGTCCATCGGTTTCGACAGCACCCCGCGCGGCCGGATCGAACGCGCGGTGAAGGCTGGCGGCCTGCGCGAACCCACCCGGCCGGTCACCCGTTCGGTCGACTCGTCGAGCGGTGGCGTTCCACCGGTGCTCTGCTGGCCGCAGCGCCTTTGGGCGGGGCCAGTGCCCACTCGAAGGAGCGGAACCCGAGCGAGATGACAGAGGAGCACCCGTGGTCCAGCGGCAGAGCACTCCCGAGGCCGTCGCCGTCACGGTCGAGAACTTCCCCCGGGCCGAGAGCGACATGTACTTCTCCGTGTCGGCAAACCAGGGAGGCTTCGGGGCTTTCCACCACCACCGCGCCCTGATGCCGATCGACCACCAGAGCGTCGTCCGCGCCAACCGCGACACCCTGTACTCCGATGCCGTGCTCGACCTGGACGCGGGCCCGGCGACCATCACGCTGCCCGACCCCGGGGACCGGTTCCTGTCGATGATCCTGATCAACGAGGACCACTACATCGCCGGCGTCGAGTACGGAGGCGGGTCGTACCGCGTCACGCGCGAGCAGGTCGGAACCCGCTACGTGATGATCGGCATCCGCACGATGGTCAACCCCGGCATCGCCGGCGACCTGGCAGTCGTCCACGCGCTCCAGGACTCCATGCACATCGACCAGCCCGGAGGCCCCGGAGACCTCGACCTGCCCGCCTGGGACCAGGTGTCCCAGAAGCGCGTCCGGGACGCTCTGATCGTTCTCAGCGAGGGACTTCCAGACCTCGCGCACGCCTTCGGCGCGCCCGGACACGTCGATCCGGTCCGCCACCTGATCGCCAGCGCGAGCGCGTGGGGCGGCAACCCCGACAAGGACGCCACCTATCTCAACGTGACCCCTGAGGACAACGACGGCGACACCGTCTACCGGCTCACCGTGGGCGAGGTGCCGGTCGACGGGTTCTGGTCGATCAGCGTGTACAACAGCGACGGCTACTTCGAGCAGAACACCGAGGGGGTCTACACCCTCAACAACCTCGGCGCGAAGCGGGCCGCCGACGGCACCATCACCGTCCAGTTCGGCGGCACCACAGACGACGAGGACGTCAACGTCCTCCCCGTCCCCAAGGGCTGGAACTACATGGTCCGGCTCTACCGCCCCCGCCCGGAGATCCTGGACGGCACCTGGGCCTTCCCTCCCGCCCGACCGATCTGACCTGAATCTCCACGGCCTCGTTGACGATCCGGATCCGCACCGGCCGCCCAGCCTTCACCGCGCGTTCGATCCGAGCCGCGCGGAGTGCTGTCAAAACCGGCGGATATCCGCTGTCGGAACTCGTGAACAAGGCCAATGGTGGTGAAGCCGTTCGTTGGCGTTGAGCAGGATCAGCCGAGGCGGGAGCGCGACTCTGAACCGGCGTCCGGGAAGTCCCTGGAACCAGTCGACCTCGCCGACATTCGGCTCCACAGCTGCCTCCACCATCGGCGGGGGCGCTTCCGGCTCCCAGTCGTCGTCCGGGGCGTAGCCGCTGCGTCGCCGGCCCCCCGTTCTGGTGAGCGGGGAGTCGTGCAAGCTGGAGACCAGGATGGACCGCTGGCGGGCGCCG
Organism: Streptomyces sp. NPDC093111; assembly: GCF_040683955.1. Taxonomy (NCBI): domain Bacteria; kingdom Bacillati; phylum Actinomycetota; class Actinomycetes; order Kitasatosporales; family Streptomycetaceae; genus Streptomyces; species Streptomyces sp. NPDC093111. The sequence continues at coordinate 193,762 of NZ_JBFBNW010000012.1, forward strand.
GTCGCGGCGTCGGCGACCAAGGCGCGCAACTCCCCGGGCTGGTACCGGACGATCCGCAGCCGAGCAGTGTCCTCCGGATGGCAGGCCGCGAAGACGCGCCCGTTCACGATGAAGCCGGCGCTCACGCTCGGCTCCCGGAGTCGGGCCGGACGCGGACGATCCTGAGCACCCCGGCACGTGCCAGGCGTAGGGCGAGGGACGTCACGCGTCCCACCGGGTGGACCTCGAAGCCCGCGCAGATCGCGGGCGCATCGCTGCCGAGCGTGGCGTGGCAGACGATGTGACCGCCGTCGGCGACGGCCTGGTCCACCATGCTCTTCACCCGGCCCTGGGTCAGATTCATGAGGTTGCCCGGCCGGAAGATGCAGGTAGTGCACCGCTCCAGGCAGATCCGTACGCTCCACGTCGCAGGGTCGGCGACGTCGTGGCGAAGACCGTCCTCGGTATAGGTGGACCCGCTCATGTCCCCCGTCCTCTGCTCGCTCTCGCGCTGATGCACGTGGCACCCCTCCCCTTGGTCGTGTCTGTCTCGTGGTCGTTGCCGCCCCGGGGCCTCCGGGGCGGCTAAGTTGGCTGATCAGGCGGCAGAGCTGCCGAGGGCGAGCGCCAGGTGGCTGACGGCTACCGGCTGCGTCGGCGGGACGTAGGCGACGACCTCGACGGGGATGTCCGCGTAGGCGCCGAAGGTGCGGCGGATGACGTTGCCCCTGGTCGTGGGCGTGTAGTCGGTGTGAGAGTCGGGGTTGTCGCTTCCGATCAGTTGGGCCCACCTCTCGTAGGTGCCGTGGTCGGGGTGGTGGAGGTGAAGGCGTACGCCCATACCGAGCTCGCGGCCTCCGTCGAAGATGACCTCGAAGCTGATGTTGGGCACGGGAAGGTCGCCGTTGAGCTGGGCGATGAGGGCGACTGCGGCCACGGGGCCGAGGAGGTCGCGCATCTGGCGGTCACGGGGCATGGAGGTCTTCTCTCAGTCCGAGGTGGGCAGTTCGAGCTGGTCGGCGTCCGTGTCGAACTCCTGGCAACGCAGGCACAGTTGCTCGGCGGCTTTCCGATGGGCACGCACGCCGGCCGCCTTGCCGCACGCGGCCTTGCGGATGACGGGTGCAAGCAGCTCGGCGGGTTCGGCGTCCGGATGGGTGCAGACGATCTCCCCGTTGTTCCAGATGCGCCCGCCGCAGATGCCGGAGAACTCGGTCTTCGCCGGCCTGACCTGCCGGATGCACGCAGCGCGGAACGGGCAGCCTGCGCAGACGTAGAGCACGGGCGAGCACAGCTTGATCAGGTCAGCGGAGGACTTGAAGCGGTCATCGGCCACAGCGAAGTCCTCGTCGCCCCAGCAGGGCGCGTGCTCGGTGACGTGGATACCGGGGAGGTTGCGGGTACCGGTCACAGGACGGCCGCCAGTCGTCGTCCGATCCACCCCGCGACGTTCACGCTGACGGCGTTACCCGCCAGCATGGTCTGTTCGGCCTGGGTGCCGTAGACGATGTAGGCGCCCGGGAGCCTCTGTGCGAGGAGCTGCTCTCGGGGCTTCAGCATCCGGAAGTAGCAGTCCTCGATGTTCGGGGCGCTGCGCAGCAGCGCAGCGGAGTCGCGGGTGGAGAGCGTGTGGATGGGTTCGACAGCCGTTTTGACCGCCGCCTTGCGGTAGGGGATGACGAGGGTGTTCCGCGCCTGCTCGGGCACGTGGCCGTTGTGGGTGACCAGGCCGTGGTGGTTGCCCTGGGCGGTGATGCTGGCGAGCGGGTTGCGGGCGGGGCTGGCGGTGGCGTGGTTGCGGAACTCCACGACGAAGGGCTCCACTGTCACGAGGGCTTCGCTCTCGCGGGTGGTCCTGGTGCGCAGCGGGACGTCGACGGGAACGGCGTCGGTGTTCCACGAGCCGCCTGTCGGGACGAGGAGGGCGTCTCCCTGCTTGGCGGTACGCGTGGAGAGGGGGCGGTCCTCGACGGCGTACGCCCGGTCGCCCCCATCCTTGCCGTGGGTGAGGGTGATGGAGCTGGGGCGGTGAGGAAACTTGATGAGGCCAGCGTTGATCCGCTGCATCGTGCTGTCCGCGAGTGGCCTCTTGCGGTCGCCGATCCGAGTGCCGAGGTCGCCCCAGTTGATGATGTCGCTGGCGGGGCGGACGTAGGGCTCGACCATGGCGTGGTGGCAGCGAGTGTTGGGGCACCGGTAGATGTAGTCCCGGCGGTACTTGCCGATTCGTGTGCCCGTGACGTGCCAGGACTGCACCGCGTTCACGTCCTCGCCGCACTCAAGGCAGAACGAGAGCGGGCGGGGTGCGAGGTCCGGCTTCCGCATGGCCTTGAGGGTGAAGGTGACGTACATGCGGTCGCGCCACTGCGGCGCCCTCAGGTTGGTCTCGTCGCCGACGTGGGCGCTGCTGACGCACGTGATCTGGTAGTCGTAGCCAAGGCGCTCCATGGCCTGAATCCACGTGGGGAAGAGGACCCAGTCGAGGCCGAACTCGACCACGTTTTCAACGACGACGGCCTTGAACTTTTTCGCCTCGGCTGCGCGGACGACGCACCACCCGGTAACCCGAGTTCGCTCGAAGGCGTCCTTGGTCAGCGCCTCCCAGTCGTCCTTGTCCTCGACCATGGTCAGGAGGTCCATTTGGGCGGTCTGGCGGGGGCGTCCGCCCGCGGGGCTGATCTCGGTGCAGATGACGGAGGCCCACAGGATGTCGGCGTTGGGCAGGTGGCGCATGGGGAAGCCGCTGATGTCCATGCACGCGTGGTCGGCGTTCACGTGATTTGCGGCGTGGGTTTCGATCGCGAGGGACCAGTGGTTGATGCCGAGGAGGAGTTCGTGTCCGGCCTCGACGAGACCGGTACTGCTGCCTCCCGCGCCGCAGAGCAGGTCGATGACTGTTGCCATGTGGATGTTCTCCAAGAGGTGTTGCCAAGGCCCGGCCCCGTGGTTGGCGGAGCCGGGCAGGGCGAGAGTCAGAGGGTGCGCAGGCCGCCGTGCACCTGCGCGCGGCGCAGGAAGGAGATCCAGTTCCCCCAGTCCGGCTGTCCCCAGGGCATCTCCGAGATGTCGATGGCCGGGTGGGCGGCATAGGCCTTCAAGGCGGCCGTGAGCTCGGGGACGGTGACGAGGAACCCGTCGCTGAGCGAGAGCTTGTACTTCGGGATCGCGGTCGGCTCGGGCTCGGCGGCGTCCTTGACGGCCTGGTAGGCGGCCCTGAAGGCATCGATGCGCTGCGTCACCTCCGGATCGCGCTGGAGGTGGGTCTGGAAGTCGGCCTCCGTGAGCTGGAAGCCGTCGAGCTGCGGGTAGGGGGGGTTGGCCGTCTCGACGACCATGCCCAGGTTCTGCATCGCGTCGAGGACGCCAGGCATGCGGGTGTCGGCGATTCGGAAGTAGTTCTCGTCGCCTATCAGGAATCTGCCTTCCTGATCCTGGACGTAGATGTCGTATCCCATGTCTTCTCAAGAGGTCGGGGCCGCCGGGCCCGTGCGGGCCCGGCGGCGGTTCAGCGGTGGGCTGCGTGGCGGCGGTGCGTCTCGCCGCAGGTGGTGCAGCGCGGGATCCTGCTGCGCGCCTCCCGCCGCAGTTCATCGATAGCGAGGGCAGCGAGGCCGGCGGCGGCGCCGACGCCGAGCGCGAGTAAGGCGTACAGGGCGGTCACGACGGGCTCGGCTCGGCGTCGGCGGGGCGCCCGGGCGTGGCCTGGCTCGGGGCCTGCCTGCCGTGTGCCAGGAATATGGTGACCACTTCGCCGTGCACGTCCCAGACCGTCACGGGCCAGTCGGTGTCCTCGCCCGTTAGGTGGATGAGACGGGCACCCTCCCGCTCGATGAAGTGGGTGGCCTGGTCGAACGCCTTCAGTGCCTCCTCGCGCTTGAGATAGGACTCCGGACCCAGGTCGACGACCGCGCGGTGCTTGGCGGTCACACCCACCGTTTGGACGGAGAACACCTCGACGGGCGGGGTCGCGAGGCCCTGTGCGGCGATGAACTCGGTGATCGCGACGATGACGGGGGCGACGTCGTTGCCGTTTCCGGACTGCTCCCCGGCGGGGGTGGAGTCGTAGACGATCTCGTCGATCGTCGGGACGTCCGGGTGAGCTCGCCGGACGTGGAAGCCCTGAAGGTCCGTCGGGTCCAGGGGCAGGTCGTGGTCCGAGGCGATCCACAGGTGCGAGCCGTCGGCCAGTTCGGCGACGATGCCGAACTCGCCGCCGGTGGTCTCGACGTCGACGTGGAGCGGGATGCGGCGCAGGGCGCCGATCACCTCGTCATAGGCGTTCCACAGCCGTCGCCAGAGCGGGTCGGTGATGCGGCCGTGTTCGGGCAAGGGGGCGGGGACAAGGGCGTTGTTCACGAACTCTCCAAGAGGTCGAGGGCAAACACTATAGCGTTGGGATCTATTTCGGGTTGATTTTGAATGCCTTACGAGGTGGACGCCTGGCGCCCCTTCTCGTTCATCTGGCGCGCCACGGCGGCCACCGATGCGAGCTCCTCGGCACGAGCGTCGGAGACGTCCGCGATCCACCGGGCCTCGCCGGCGAGGTGGCGGATCTGCATGAGGGCCCGGTGGTTGACGCGGGGATCGAGGCGGACTCGCGCACCCCCCAGGCTCTCGATGAGGCGGTCGATCACTGCGTCGCGGGCGCGCTCGATGCATCCGCAGCCGCTGGAGCACCGCTCCTCCTCGACCGCGTCGCCGAGGTCGGCGATGCCGACGAGCGCATCCCCGGTTCCCTCGGGGTCCTCCCGGTAGAGGTCCGCGAGGATGCGCAGGCACGCGTGGATCACGGTGGAGTTGTCGAGGACCAGGGCCCCGTCGCAGTCGCGACCGAGGGTCGGCAAGTAGGTCATGGTGTCCTTCCGGTCCAGGAGGGGTTTCCCCTCCTTGCGCTTCTATTCTATATGCAATTGCCGGGATGTCCATATTTTTGGCGGAATTTTCCTGGCTACTGCTGTTGGCGCTTGAGCTCCTTGAAGCTCCGCACGGCGGCACGGGCCTCCTCACGGGCTCTCTCGGCCGTCTCCACCTGCGCGTCGGCTTGTTGACGCCGACTGGCTGCCCCCTCCCTCCAGTCCTCCCAGAACTGGCTGTCAGCCCGCCTCTCCGCCTCCTTGGCCCGCACCCGCTCGCGCTCCCGTCCTGCACGCGGATTGGTGCCGCAGCCACGACAGGACGCAGCAGGGCGGCCTCTGTGCCTCTCGCAACCCTCTGGGGACGCAGCGCGCTCCTGCTCAGAAGAGCCAGCAGCAGGCGGAGCAGGCTCCCCTACGGCGTCAGCCGTGGGGGTAGGGGGGAAAGGAAGAACAGAGGAAGGACCAGGAAAGGAAGGGGTTTCACCGAGGGAACCCACAGGGTTTCCCTCGCGGAACTCACCGGGTTCCACCGGGGGAACCCGGGGCTCCTGGGCTTCAGGGTTCCCCTCGCGCAACCCTGCGCTGTCAGCAGGGTTCCCTTCGTGGAACCCTGGCTCCACCTGCGCAGATTCGCCTCTCTGGCGGCGCTCGGCTTCTCTCTTCTCCACGTCCTGGTAGGTCATGGCCGGCTTGTCGGGCTTGGGGCGCGATACTCCCGGGCGGGCCAACCGCGGGTTCTTCGGTGCCGCCTTGCGCGCGGCGGCTGCGGCCTTGAGCTCCGGCGTGGTCGGGGTCGGAGGCACGCCGAGAGGGAAGACCCGGTAGACGGCAGCGCGCCCCACCTTCCCGGTCTCCACGCGCTCGACGAAGCCCTTGGCGATCAGCTCGGTGACGATGGTGATGGCGCGCTTGTCACTCACACCCACCCAGGCGGCAAGGCGCGTCAGGCCCGGCCGCGACAGGCGCGTTTCGTCATCGGCGGAGTCCGCGATCTTCATGAGGGCGAGCTTCTGCCCTTGGGTCACTTCTTCGGGTGGCAGGTAGGACGCAGCGATCATCAGCTGGATGGACACGGCACGCTTTCCTCGGACGGTGCGGGGCAGGACGGGGCGCCCCGCCCGGTCTCTGCCGGGCGGGGCTCATGAGGCGGTGTTCGTACGTCAGGCGGGTCCGACGTTGATGACCCGAGGCGTCTTCCGTCCCGTCTTCCGGCGTGGCACCGGCAGTCCAGCTGCGGTCAGGTTCTTGATCATGCGGCCGGCGTCCGGAACCATCGGCACCGGCAGGCTCGCGACCTCGTGCAGGTCGACCATGGCCTCGAGGTCGTCCTCCTCGCCGTCGTTGCCGCCGCGCCAGGAGAGCCGGTTGGGCCCGTAGATCCCCTCCGGGGAACGGTCGAGCTTCTGGCGCGCGAGCTGCTTGATCCGGGCTCCCTCCGCCGCGAGCTCGTGGCCCTTCACGTAGTCGATCAGGGCCTGTTCACGGTCGGCGTCGTTGTGGATGAGCGCGGTCTGGACGGGGGCACCCGGCTCGGCTTCGGGCCAGCACAGGGACCGGAAGGGGCAGTAATCGCAGATGGGGTCCAGCCCCGGTCCGTTGAAGTCGCGCGGCATCTGGTCCGGGTCGGTCGTCTCCCTCACCCGTTCCACCCACCATCCGGCTTCGGCGGCGCGCTGGGGGTCGAAGTCGATCTCCTGGACGTGCTCGGCGCCGTTGTCCCTGTTGATGAAGCGGAAGCGGATGCGGCCGATCTCCAGGGGCCCCAGCCGGGCGAGGTACCGCTGCCCAGGAACGTCCTCGAAGCCCACCTCGGCGAGGGCACCGGCGTACAGGTGCACCTGCCGCAGTTCGGCGGCCGTGGCGCCGTATCGGCGGACCTGGTCCCACAGGTAGGTCGATTTGGTCTTGACGTCTTCCACCGTGAGCACGTCGGCCGGGACCGCGGGCCGGTGACGGGCGGGCAGCCGCGCGGCGGTCGCCGCGTCGAGCTGCACGACGTCAACGTGCCCTCGGATGCGGCTGTCCTGAATGCTGCGCTCGACGAGCCACCGGTATTCGGTGCGCGCCGACTCCAGGAGGCCGTGGTGGATGTAGGTGCCGAGGATGGCGGCCCGCTTGTCGGACTGATCCGTCGGGACTACACCGTGGAGGATGTAGGCGGCCCGGCGTCCGCACACCGTGTCGGACGCTCCCAGCTGGGTCTGAAGGGAGCGCGGCCGGCGAGCGTCGACGTCGTGGGCCGCGTCCCATATGGAGGGTGCGGCGGTGCCGGGAAGGGCTGCTACGGACATGAGGGGATCTCCAGAGTCGAGGGGGTCACTGCTCGGCATCCGCGTCCTGCTCGGCTGCCCTCTGGCGAGCGGCGGCGCGGAGCTTGTCGGCGTCGGACAGGGGGCCCTCCCCCATGCCGGAGCGGGGGTTCTCCAGTTCGGCGGCCCGCCGCTCGGCAGCAGCTCGGATGGTGAGGATCTCCTCGCGGCCGAGCCGGTTGGCCTGGTCCGGGACCGACCGCCACAGTGCCTGGAGGGCGTCCTTGTCCTTCAGCTTCTCGATGCGGTTCAGCCAGGGCTGGACGAGGTCGCCAGTGAGGGCGGGCATGATCCGGGGCTGAGACTCGACGGAGCAGCCGAGCTTGCTGAAGACCAGGTCCTCGATACTGAAGTCCTGCAAGGTGATGGGCTTCCCGCGCTGCACCTGCACCCTGAGGGAACGGACCTTGATGACCTGCGGGTCGGTGTCGCGCTTCATGCGGATCCAGCAGGTGGCGTCGAAGCCGAGGTCCTTCTGTGCCGCGACCTTCCACTCCGTCTTGTTCCGGACCGGCTGGCCGGTGTCGTCGGTTGCGCTGACCTCCTTGCCGCGCGCCAGGACGATGGCGATGCCGGGCAGGGTGCGCAGGAGGTAGATCACCCTGCTCCACCGCTCCAGAGCGTCGTTCCAGAGGTTGCGGCCGATGTCGTACGCGGCGTCCGGGTCGTCCTGGAGGAGCTTGCGGTTCTTGTTGGTTCGCCGACCGCGCTCGTAGGTCCAGTTGGTCAGCATCCGCCACAGGGCGGAGCCAGAGTCGATGACGAGGACGACCGGCTTCTCCTTGGCTGCGGCCGCTCGCCGCGCCTCGGAGTGCACCGCCTCGATCTGCTCAAGGATGTCCCGGTAGGTACCGTCGTGCTCGATGATCAGGTAGTCCGCGCCCTCGATGGCCGCGTACTCGTCTGCGCTGCCTTCGTCGAGGTCGATCCAGTACATCTGGCCGATGCGGTCGCTGCTGGAGAACTGGGCGGCTGAGTAGGTCTTGCCGGCGCCCTCTTCCCCTTCGATGAGGAGAAGCGGCCACGGGACTATCCCGGTCGGCTTGCGGGTCCTGATTTTGATGCCAGGCGCCTTGGGGGCGTCCGTTGGTGCGGTCACGATCTGGCTCCAAGAGGTCGTGTGGGTCAGTCCGCGCGCAAGCTGCGGACCTCGAAAAGAGGCGCCCACTCCGGGTGGTCGTCCAGAAGCAGCCGGACGTACCGGGAGCGGTAGGAGTTGTTCAGCGCGAACTCATCGCCGTGGGTGGCCGCCCCGTACTGGTAGCGCAGGAGCTCGAAGAGCATCCCGATGCCAATGCGGCTGAACCCGGTGGCTACGCAGTCGGCGGTGAGCCGTTCCAGCGCCCGTGCCACCCAGGGGTTGCAAGCGTGGAATGCCTCGAACCGCTCTTGAATCGTCAGGCCGGAGGTACCGGAGGGACGACGAACGGGCTGGATGCCGAACAACGGCGGCTGCTCGATCAACAAGGCTCCCCCTCAGAGATAGACCGACGACTCTGGAGTGTTGGAATCTATCTTTGGATGGGCGAATTGTCGATCGTCAGCAACATCGACCACCCCACGGCGGCCCCCTGATTCCGTACACGACCCTCCCTCAACGCACGAAAGCGCACCCCCCTGGATGCGCTTCCATTCTATATGCGATTAGGGGTGAATTCAAATCAAATCGCCTGCTACGGAACCTAGTTGCCGGGCTTCGCTGCCGCCCTACCTCGCGGAACGATCATGGAACCCGACCCGTCGTACGACCCCGCACGCAGGGCCTCCAGGACGCTCTCATCCATCGACCAATCCGCCGTGCGGGCGCCAGCCTTGAGCGTGGGAGCCTCAGCCACCACGGGCTCCAGGAGCCAGATCGGAGAGCCCGAGAGGGTGTAGTCGGCGGGACGGAGCCGGCCCGAGTCCAGGGCATCACGCAGGAGCGGGCGCGACACCCCGAACAGCACACTCAGCTCCGCCTGACCTACGAGCGGGGGCAGCTCGCTCACCTCGCTCGCCCAGTAGCCCGGGTCCTGCGAGGCGACCAGACGCTCAAGCGCCGCCGAGTTCAGATGCCGCGGCCGGGGCGTGGTCTCCCCGAACTCCTTGGCAAACCGCAACAGCCAGTACGGCGAGCCGCTGATGATCTTGGCATACCGGTAGTCGAGCGTGTGGTCCCGGCTGATCCACTGGCTGACCTGGAGCCGCTTCACGTCGTACAGCTCGGCGAACTCCGCCCCGCCGACCAGGTACGGCTTCCTCGCCGCCAGCCCCTGTCCCTCTACCACTTCGACGCCTCCCGCTCTACCAACGTATGCATATAGATTGTAACCAGTGGGCGTGGAGACTCGGCGCTGCCCAGAACGGCGGTAGAGTGGGTGTCTCCAAGAGGTCGAAGGCCCCCGTCGTATGACGGGGGCCTTCTTCCTTGCATGAGCACCGAGAGTTCTGAGCCCGAAGATCAGGCTCGCTGTCCGGTGACAGCGAACCTTGAGTACATGGCAAGGAAGGTTGAGCGGTCGCTGCCGGGCTGACGAACCCGGAAGGGCAGGGGCGGGGCCGGGCCTGGCCCCACCCCCAGCAAGGTGCGGACCTACTCGGGTTGGACCTCCACGGCCTGCATTCCCTTCAGGCCCCGTTCGGCGACGAAGGTGACGTCTTGCCCTTCCGTGAGGGTCCTGGGTCCGTCGGTCCGGATGGCCTTGTAGTCGGTGGGGAGATCGTCGCCCCCATCCGCCGGGGTGATGAACCCACGTCCCATCTCGTCGTTGAACCACTTCACTGTGCCGTGCTGGCGGTCACCCATGCTGCGTCCCATCGTCCGGGATGATGATCAATCGATGGAGACCGCTACCCGCGCCCAGGTGCATACATGCACATCTCACCCATCCGGGGACACTCGGACGGCGCATCTGAACTACGTGATCAACCTTCGATGACACGAACTCACATCAGTCAAAGTCCGACGGCGCACGATCAAGATTCGCTGTCACAGGACACGCTCGGCAGAGGCACCGGGGCCGTCTCGTACTGCGGGGGACGGGCGTACCCGAGCAGCCATCCGAAGCGCGGCGACAGGTGCGTCTCGGCCAGGCGGAAGACCCCGTAGTAGAGGAAGGCCGCGAGCGGCGTCAGGACCTCGGTGAGCGTGGACGCGTTGAGGTCGAGGCCGTAGCGCAGGGCGAAGGCGACGATCGCGCCGGCGATGGCCGGAACGCCCGTGCGCAGGAGGGACACGTACAGGTTCACAGGGAGCTGTCTCCTTGGTCGAATCGGTGAGGTCAGGCGAAGAGCCGATGCCAGGTCTCAGGGCCGGGCAGCCCGTCGGCGTCCGCGCCGCTCCAGCCCTGGGCTCGCTGGAAGGTCGCGACGTTCAGTCGGTCCGCCTCGCCCCAGTCGCGGCTGGGGCCGACCCGGTAGTGCTTGCCGTAGCCCCGGCTGACGAGCTGCTGACCGAGCAGGAGGATCGAGCCGTTCGACTTGCCGGGGCCGAAGGCGCCCCGCCCGGGAAAGCGGGGCGGACCGGGCTTGGGGGCCGGCGATCCGTCCGCGGGCCACTTCGGCATTGGGCCCGGGTCCGTGTGCGTGTTCTCAGGCGTCTGGCTGTGCCCGTAGTGCCCGCCCCGGGTTTCCCACACCTCCTCGCTCCGGTTCGCGGACCAGGAGGGGAAGCCCATGGGCCAGCCGTCGGGGACGCCCCAGCTCCGGGCCCAGGCCAGAATCTTGTCCAGCCCTTTCGCAGGTGTGTCACGGACGGTCGCGTACGACTTGCCGTTGACGCGGCAGTGCGGGAAGAAGAGCGTCTCGACCTGGAGGCAGACCTTCCCAGTGCGGTTCGTCCGCGTGCCGCCGGAGAGGTCCACAACCGACTTCGACCGGCTGTTCGCCGGGTAGAACTGCGCGATTCGGCCCGTGAAGGGGTCCCAGAGCAGGTGGGGGGCCGAGCTGCGTCCGGCGCCGGTGAAGTACGCCACGAGCCGGTCGAACGGGACGAGATCGGCCGGGCGGGCTGAGCTGGCGTTCTTGTCCCAGGTGATGTGCCAGATCACGCGCGGGGCGTACTGGGTGTCGGTCGGTGCCGTATCGCCGAGCGGGTGCCGCTCGGCGCCGGGCAGCCAGAGGTCGGGCATGAGGCGCGTCCTGCTTCTCCCCCGCGCCAGCTGAGTTGTAGGTGGTGGTGTTAGCCCTACGGGCTACCGCGGGCGGCAAGTACCAGCTGCAGCACGGTCAGCAGCACCGGGGCGATGAACGCGGAGACGACGAGGCGCCGGTTCGTGGTGGCCTGCTCCCGGTCTTGGCTGCGCTCCCGCTTCACTTCCTCAAGGTCGCGTTCGAGAGAGTCGATCCGCTGGACGACGTTGCGCTGGTCGGCTCGGTAGACGTCCACGGTGACCACCTCGGCCAAGCGGTTCGCCAGGGCGGCGATGTCGCCGCGCAGATCGTCACGGAGCTGGGCGAGGTCGTCGCGCTGGTCCTCGCGCAGCTGGACGACGGCGCGGTGCAGCTCCCACAGCGTGGGCTCCGCACCCGGCGGGATGGTCACCGCGAACTCCTAGTGATCGGTGGCCCCGCGCCACGCCTCGATCATACGGCGGAACTTCGGACGGTCAGCCAGCGTCAGTCCAGCGGGTAGCGGATGCCGCTCAGGCTCAGGTGCGCCGTCCCGGTCGCCAGTGCCGTGGACGCAGCCGCGGTGACGTTGGTCAGGGTGACAACGCCCGTGGCCGGGTTGAGATTTAGGAAGGCCGCTGCCCCGTTCGAGACGAGAACCTGGAACTGCTGGGTGTAGCTGGCCTTCGGCCGGGCCGCAGCAGGGAGGACCATGACCATCTCGCTTGAGCCCACGGGGTCCTTGGAGGTCCGCTTGAGCACCCCTCGCAGCCCGACGGTTTTGTCGGGGAAGACCTTGCAGGCGACCCGGTCCCAGGTTCCCCCGTACTGAACCCAGCCTGACGCGATCGTCGGCTCGCGCCAGGCCTCGTTGTAGCGGCTGATCCATCCGTCAGGGTCGACCGTGAACGTGCCGCCGATGTAGACCGGCGCGCGGCCCCCCGGGTTCTCCGCGTTGATGTTGTTGCCCTCGATGACGAGGTGGGTGCGGATGGAGTCGCCGATCTCGACAGAGCCCGCCTCGATGATCGCCTTGGTGGCGACCACTTCGAGGTAGGAGGTGTCAGGCTCCGACCACATGGTGATCGCAGAGTTGGGCCACGTGGGCTCCGATGCCATGGCCTTCATGGCGCCGCCCGCCGTGTTCGCCGCGCGCAGTACAGCCGACTGCAGCCTCAGGGTGGAACGGTTACTGCTGGCGTCGTACAGCGAGTAGACGGCCGCTGGTTCGACCTCGGCTGCCGAGCCCGACGGGAGCTGCACCCGCCCGGACGCCGGCGTCGTTTCGCTGGCGGGTACGGACGTGATCTCCACCCGGCTGCCCGAGTCGGCGGTGCGCAGGGTGGCGCCGTTGATCTCGGCGCCGATGATCTTCAGGCCGGTGATCGTCTTGCCGTTGAGCGCGTCGGCCTTGATCATGTCGGCCGTGACGACACCCGCGGTCAGGAGGGCGACGCGGACGTTGTTGACGTCCATGTGATCGCCGGTCAGGGTCTGGAACTTCACCTCCCGGCCGGTGATGCTCTGGGCTACGACCTTCTCGCCTGTGATGGAGTTCGCGGCCAGCTCGGTGGTGCCTATGGAACCCGCCAGGACCATGCCGGCCGTGACGACCGTGCGAAGCTCGGAGTTGTCGAAGGACACCGTCCCCTGGCTCGCCTGGACGGCTTCCGCCCATACCTCGGCTCTCACCGTGTGGGCGGGCGCCTGAGCCTGACCGCTCATACGCGTCCACGCAGAGTTGGGCGCGGCCGCCCGCTCGACGGCGTCTGCCCCCAGCGTGGCGCCGCTCGCGTCGCACCACCGCAGGGCGAGCCGCGCGCCGAGTCCGGACCAGTCGAGACTGGTCCGGTAGTCGACCGCGAGGAAGAACCGGTCGCCCGGGGAGACCGGAAGCACGGCAAGCCGCTGGCCTCGTGTAGTCGGCACGTCGGCGGTGACGGTCGCTGTGAGGCAGCGGGCCGAGTTGTAGCCCGGCCCCGTCAGCTGCCAGTCGGGACTGTCGGCGATCAGCTTCTCGGAATACGGGCCTTCGAATCCGCCGTCGGGTAGGAGGTTGCCGGTCCCGATGGCGAGGCGGTCCGCATCAACGGCGCCGACCGCGATCTTCGCGCGGCTGACGGCGGCATCCGCGAGCGCCAGCTCGCCCACGATGCCGTCGAGCACCGCTTCGGCGACGACCGGCATGCGACCCAGAGGCCCCGCAGGCGAGGATGGCGGCGACGCGGTGCCTGACGTGTTCCGTGCCACGAGGCAGACGTATTGGGGTGTCTCGGCCTGGACGGTGAAGGTGCCGCCCTGCGGAGACTCAATGGTCGCGCGCAGAGTCGATGAATCTGGCGTGAAGGGCACCTCTGCGGTGTGGATCTCCAGCCGAGCCCAGTCCAGGGGGGCGGCGCTCCCGTCGAGGAACTGCCCGTCCCAAGCCACCGTCACGCCTCCGATCGACGGCACGAGCGTCGGCTGAGTCGGCTGCGGAGGGGGCGGCCCGTTGGTGACGGTGAGGCCGGTCGTACCGTCCGGCTGCTGGCCGATGATCGCGCGAAGGGATCCGTCCCCGTCGTAGACGCTGATCGCGCCGTCCTCGATGGAGGAGTAGGCAAGCTGGGCGGTCCGGCTCGTGCTGTCGAGCCGCCGCTCGACGCCGGCGAGGCGGGCGGCGAAGTCGGCTATGGGGTTGCTCATGATCACGCTCCGTAGGTGAATCTGTCGGCCCGCGCCAGTTGAACTGTGATCTGCTCCGGCCCGGCGTCGGACGGCGGCTTCAGGAGCCAGCCGGTGATCCGAGCCCAGCCGTCGTACTGTGTCCACTCGTCGGTGAGGCGCACGCGGACGTCGTCACCGATCTGGAAGGAGCCGATGCGCGCCGCAGGGTGGTCCCGAAGCACGATCTCGGTGACCTCCCCGATGACCGATCGGGCCACGCGCTCGGCGCGAGCACGCGCGGCCAGGCGGTCGGTCGCCTTCTCGTCCGGGAGTTCAAGCACGTGCTCCAGCCGGAGCCGCCCGTTTCGGGCCGCATCGACGGCGCGGCGCCGGGAACGGCCCTCGCCGGCACCGAGGCCGATGATCACCTGGGCGTAGGCGTCGGCGTCGTACTGCACCGGGACCGCCGAGGCCACGTTGATTCCGGATGTGAAGCTGATGTCCTGCCGTCGGGTTCCAAGGCGGGGCCAGCCGATGCGTATGCGCTGGGTCGGAGAGTTGCCCGACCATGCGACCGCTTCGGTCCACTCCGGACCGCCAGCGACCGCAACCATGTCGTCGACGACCTTCGCGAGAGAGGGTGCCTCCCACCACGAAGTGGAGTATGGCTCGGCGGGCGTCCCGACCGTAGCCCGCGACGTTGTGGCGTCCACTGCGACGCGCACGTCCCCGTCTGGCTGAGCCTGGCAGTACGCCCACGCGTCCCGGATCACACGGCACGGGTCGGCGTGCACCCAGGGACCGCGGCCGCCGAGGTTGCCGTGCGTATCCGTCCGCTTGGTCAGGTAGGACCCGAAGCCGCTGGCCTCCAGGCGGAGCTTCTGTCCTTCGGGCTCGGCTCTCCAGATCAGCCCGCCCCACAGCAGTGTCCGGTCGCGCTCGACGTAGATCGCCGTGGTCCCAGGGTCTACCTGGGAAGGCATCAGCCCGGCCAGCTTGGGTTCCAGGACGCCCGTGAAGGAGCCGGGTCCGGACAGCTCGGGCCCGAACTCCACCTCGCTCAGGGGAAGATCCCAGGCCAGCGTCTGGCCGGTGAGGGCATGCGTCGTGAGGTAGCGGTACGCCATCAGATGACGCCCTCGCTGAACTCCACGTCGCAGATCATCGAGGTGCCGCCGTCGACGGCCAGGTTGCCGGTCTCCGCCTTCGACATGTAGGTCTGCACGTACAGGATCTGGTTCGTCCCGCGCATGGCGGCCGAGACTCCGAGGCTGTCGGCGAGGACGATCGCGCTCCGCCGTGTGTTCTTGCCCTGGTCGTCGTCGATGACGGTGTCCTGGCCCTGAATCGGGCCGAAGACCTGCTGCATGGTGGCGTAGACATCGGCGCTGTCCATACGGAGACCTGCGAAGGTCGTGATCGCTTTGACGTTCACGGCCCAGTCGGGGACGGGGATGGTCCACCGCGCGGCCGCCGGCCACGTGTGCCAGCGGTTGTCCGAGTAGGTCAGGCGCTGGAGGCTGCCCGGGAAGGCGGTGTAGAGGCGGCGGTCCCTGCGCGGGTTGGCGATGCGCCGCAGGTCCTTGATCATCGCGTCCGTGATCGTCGCCGTGTTGGGCGGGATGTCGATCCGGGCCAGGGGTATCGCGGTCATCCCGGCCGGGACCGCGGTTGCTGTCGCCCCCACGTTGGGGATGACATGGAAGTATCCGATGTCCTCAGTGGCGGGGTCCCGGTTGCCCTCGTACTCCGGATCCTCCACTCGGTGTACGAGCAGGTCCGAACGCGCCGACGCGCCCGTGGGCGCGATGGGGACCGTGGTGTCGCCCACGTTGTACTGGGTGTAGGCGCCTTGGGCCCATGACGCACCGCGGATGATGGACGACCCGTCTCCGACGCGGACGGCGGAGCCCGGCGTCGAGAGCTGCCTGACCTTGAGGTCGTTGGCCTCGGTGACGCCCTGGGAACCGCGTGCGAGGTCCCTGATCATCATGCGCATCGCGCGGGCGGGGTGGGTTCCGCCGTGGGTGAGCATGGGCGGCTGAATGAGTGGCACAGCGGGTCTCCTTACAGGGCTGTCCACGCTGGCCGCCACGAGACGGCCAGCCGGGAAGAGTTCGTGTAGTCGGTCGCGGTCCAGCGGATCTCGCTGCGGCCCGGCGGGATCTGGAAGAGGTCAAGGCGAGACGCACTCGACAGCGCCGTTGCTGCGTTGCCCGAGCCGTTGCGCAACACCCAGCGCGTACCAGGGCGGGTCTCGACGTCGATGCGCTCGCCGAAACCGAGGGTGACGGCCAGCTCAAGTACGCGGCCGCTCTCCACGTGCACGATCCGCGGGTTGACGACGGGCCCGGTGATCCTGATGGACGGCCAGGCGCCGGCGTTGCCCACGTTGATGACCCACCCGGGCCTGGTCTCAGGGGTTGCGATGCCGGTGGTGATGGGTGCCACGATCGGGGCGCGGAAGCCTCCGCCGCTGTGGCTGATGTCCAGAGGCAGGGTGATGCTTGAAATCGAGTCGCCGTGCATCCGCGGGTCGAGGGCGGTGAATTCCAGGTCCAGGGGAATCCATCCGTGGATGGCTTGGGCGGTGGAGACCGCTTCGGCTCGCCGGATGCGTCCGAAGAGGACCTTGGTCTCGCGGCCAGGCCAGCGCAAGCGCAACTGCGCGAGGGCTCCGGCCGTACGCCGGACCTTCGCATCCGCAGCGACGGCCTCGATCTCAGCCAGCTTGTCCAGAGCGGCGGCCGGGTCGCCCGGAGTCCGGATGGCCGCCTCGATCCGGACCGTACGCGGTGCGTACAGATCCACTCCGGGAAATGCCCCGTCGTCGGTGGGGTTCAGCACATCCTGTGTGCGCAGCTCGGCAGCTCCGAGACCTTCCACGTTCGATACGGGTACTGGGGTGTCGCGACCGACGAGTACGCCGGCGAAGTCGATCTGCCAGTAGGCAAGCGACATCATCAGATTCGCCCTCCGCGCTGGGCGTTGCGTAGCCGCCGCATGATCTCCCCTGACAGTTCCTGCGGGGACGTGTCCCGACCATGGACGGTGATCGGCATCGATCCCACCAGGGCCTTCGGCTGCTGCTGGACGACAGTGACCTTGATCGCGGTAGCTGGGCGCGCGTCGACAAGCCGCGTCGCGGACGGCGGCGCCGCGGCGGTGGACAGGCGCATCCCGAATCGGGAGGCAACATCGTGGAGGACGGCGAGCGCGCCGGTGCGCTTGCCTGCGCCCAACGGGATGAACGCTTCGCCCGCCGTCTCGGGCTCGGCGAACCTGACGAGCCCGTTGGAGGTGGCGTAGAGGCCAGGCGTGAGGATGCCGCCGTTGGCGTACGACAGGCCCCGGGTGGCCCGGTTCAGGTCGGAGAAGAACTTGCTCCCCTTAGATCCCAGGGCTTTCTTCAGGCGGTCGAGGGCACGGTTGGCAATCTCGATGATCTGGTCCTCGCCGAGGCCTGTTGTCTCGGCCACAGCGTGCAGCCCGGTCGTCTTGCTCTTGACCGCCCCGATGATCGCGATCAGGTCGGGGAGGTCTTCCTCGGGCAGGGTCCGGTTCGCGGCGCGCGCGGTGTCGTTCGCCGCCTTCGCCTTCTTCGGGTTCTTCACCGCCTCGACTGCCAAGTCGGCTGCGTCCTGGTCTCCTTGACGTGCCAGACGGACGGCCAGGTCGCCGAAGCCCTTCGCCGCCAGCATTGCGAGGTTCTGCTCGAAGGCGACCTGGTCCTGGACGGCCTTCCGCAGCTGGCCGGTGAACTCCCCCAGACTCGCCTTGGAGGCGGCCTCCAGCTCCCTGATGTTCTTCGCCATCGCCAGGAGGTAACCGGAGCTTCCGCTCGCCATCTTCCGTGTGAGAGCTATCCCCTCCTCGCCCATCTCTTCCAGCGCGTCGGCCACATCACGGCCGGCACGGCGGGCGATGGTGTCAAGGTCCTTGCGCCACTGCTTGGCGGTGGCGATCGAGGCGTCCAGCTTTTTGGCGAAGGCCTTGAGGCTGAAGTTGCCCTTCTTGTCTCGCGATTCGGTGGCGATTCCTGACAGCGAGAAGAGCGTCGCGGGGGTGGCAGGGCGGTAGGTGAAGCCGCTCAGCCCGCCGTCGGCGTAGTAGTTGACCTCGCCACCGAAGCGACGGGCCACCTCCTCCAGGACGCGCTTGGAACGTTCCCTCTTCGCCCCGGCCAGAGGAATGTAAGCCTCGCCCTGCGTCTCCGGCTCCGCCCACACACGCCATGCGCCCGCCGGCGCGATCTGTGCGGTGTGGTCCTCGCGCGGACTGCGCACGCCGCCGTCTGCGTAGAAGTCGAGCAGCCCGCCGTTGGCCTGCTTCACCGGCGCTTGAATGCCGTCAGGGACGCCGTTGCCATCCTTGTCCCACGCGCTGGCCTGGATCTTCGCGAAGAAGGGGATCGTCACGCTGGCCGGCTTGTTCACGCTGACGGTGATCGTCTTCTGGCCGGGGATCCGGCCGACCGAAGCCCCGATCTCGTCGAGCTGCGCCTGCACGGCTGCCATATCGCCCGAGAGCAGCGCCGAGGTCAGGGCGCTCGCCGCCTCGGATCCCTTCGTCTGAGAGACAGACACGATCAGGCTGAGCATGCCGAGCCACTCGGAGGACGACTGGCCGCCTGCCGTACGGAATGCTGCTACGACGGCCGAGAGGTCCGGTGCGTCGATGGGCATGTCCGCGCCGTACAGGTAGCCGAGCTGAGAGCGGATGCTCTCGATGTCGCCTTTGAGGAACGACTGTGCCAGCGACGTGGATGCTTCCTTGCCGTACTTCTCGGAGACGTCTGCCAGGACGCTCATGCCCTGTTCCATCTGCGCGGCGGCGGCCTTGGGGAGTTTCTTGGCGGCCTTCCCCATGTCGGCGACGACCATGTCCTGCATGACCTTCGCGAACTTTCCCGGGTCGTTGGTGGCCGACGCGTCGGCCCACGCGTCAGCGACCTTCTTGCCGTACTTCGCCGAGATCGCGGGAAGCTGCTCCAGCCCGGCACGGAACGCCGGCGTCGCCCGTGCGGACGACTCCTGGATGATCTTCTCCAGCTCGTCGGCAACGTCGCCCTTGCCCTTCTTGAGCTGCCCGACGAGCTCCCCAAGGAGGGGCGCCGAGTCGGAGCCGAGGGCTGCAAAGTGGTCAGCCAGATCGAGGCGGCCGTCCGCCGCCAGCTCGCCCAGGTTCTTCTGGAACTCTCGCTGTGCCTTGAGCTGCTTGTTCAGCTCCTCCACGTAGTCCGAGAGAGAGGCCTTGGACGCGTCGGCGGACAGGCCCGCCTTCCGGTTCGCCTCGGCGACCTTGTCCTGCGCGGCCTTCCACGCCTTGGCCGGGTCAACGATCGAGCCGAGAGCCTTGCCCATCGCCTCCATCTGTTCGGTGAACTTCGGGGAGCCGTTCTTGTCGGTCGGGAGCGACTGCGTGAGCTCCCAGGCGCCAAGCATCTGCTGCCGGTTGGCCGTGATCTTGTTGTTGACGATCGCCATGGAGGCGGCGAGTTCGTTCTCCTTCTTGACCGCGTTCGACCAGACCTCGTGCTGCTGTTCCAAGACCTTCTTGGCCCGGTCGAAGCGGACGTCGTACATCCACCCGGTGCTCGTCTTCTCCCACGACATCAGCTTGCCGAAGTCGAGCTCGTCCTTGAGGCTCTGGAGCTTCGCCCCACCCGAAGTGAGGGCGTCGATGGCCTCCTCCACGCTCAGACCGGCGTCCTTCAGCTTGTCCAGGTCACCGCTGCTGGTGAGCTGCTCGGTGAGTGCACGCAGGCCTGCTCCCTGCTCCCCTTCCTCACGCTCGCGGCGCAGCGCGTCGACCAGTTCCTCGGTCGCGGCCTTGGCCTTCTGCTTGCTGGCGGAGTAGGCGGCGTACACGCCGACCCCGATGGCCATGAGAGTCGTCAGGCCGGCCACGGCCATGCCGGCGCCCGTGAGGACCGCGGGCAGAGCAGACCCACCAGCCCGCGCGGCGGCCAGCTGCGTACGGAAGACGGTGAGCTGGGTCCCGAAGCGGAGAAAGGCGGCCTTCGCCAAGAGCACCGCGGCGGAGAGGGCAAGGATCCCGCCCAAGAGGGACTTCACGGGGCCGGGAAGGTCGTTGATCGACCCGGCCACGATGTTCAGGACCTCCCCCACGCTCTCCAAGGCAGGGAGCAGAGCTCGCGCCATGGAGATGCCGAGCGCCTGGGCCTGATTCTGGAACAGCGACCACTGCCCGGCGGTCGTGTCGAGCTGGATCGCGTACGCCTTCTGGGTCGCTCCGGCGCGCTCGACCTCGATGCTGATGCCTGCGTAGGTGTCCTGGTAGTTCCTGCCCTCAGCGGCCGACAGGGCGAGCGCGGCGCGCACTGCCCGGATGTCCTTCAGCAACGGCACAAGCTGATCGGCCGAGCCGCCCGTGGCGGTGCGGACCTTCTCCATAACGACGTACAGGCCGTCCTGCTCCAGGGCGGCTGCGGCCGACTCGTAGCCGAAGCCCTTGATCATGTCGACCAGCTCACGGCCTGGCTTCATCATCCTCGTCATCAGCATGTTGAGCGCGGTGACCGCCTCGGCCGCAGGGATGCCGGTGAGGGTGACGGCGGCGAGCGCGGAGCTGATGTCGTCGAACTGGACGCCGGCGGCGGCCGCCATCGGCACGACGTCGCCGAGCTGCTGCGCGAGCTCGTCGAACGAGATGACGCCGTAGTTCACGGTCTGGAACATGACGTCCATGACGTCGCCGGCCTGTGAGGCGTCCATCCCATACGCCTTCAGGACGCCGAGCAGGGCCCGTGCCGAAGTCTCCGTCGTGGTCAGGCCAGCGGCTGCACCTCGGGCAGCGACCCGGAGGATCGTCATCGCGTCCGCGCCGTCGAAGCCCGTGGAGACGACCTGGTACAGGCCCTCAGCAAGCTGGGAGGCGGACTGCGGAAGCTGGGTGCTCAGCTCGACGATCTGGTCCGTGAAGGCGCCGATGTTGGTGTTGTTGATCTCCTTGGAGATCGTCATCACGTTCGCCATCTGCTTCTCAAGCTCGATGGCGCCCCGGACGCCGAGAACGAAGGCCCCGCCAAGGGCGGCGCCCATCACGGCGAAGCCCACGGCCATGGTCCGGCGGGTCTGCTCCGACCTTCCCGCGAGCTGGTTCAGGTCGCTGTCGAGGCGACGGATCTGGCCGCCGAATGCGTTGACCTGTCCCGCAGCCGTGCGCAGACCGCCGACCAGGCCCGTGACGCCGGCCTGAACGTGGACGTAGAGGGTGTAGGCCCCAGCCACTGGCTAAGCCTTCTTCCTGGGCCGAAGCCCGACCTTCACCCCACGACCCTCCGGACCCTCCGGAACCTGCTCCTGCTCCATGGCGATCAGCTCGCAGCCGATGCACCGGTGCGTCTCGGTGACGTACGCGAAGCGGTCGCCGCCCACGTGCTCGTCCCACTCATCCGGCCTCGTCCCGCACGAGTCGCACACCGTCCGCGAGTAGGCGAGGTAGGCGACGGCCTTCGCGCGGTCGAGCGCCGACCACCGCCCGTCTCCTGCGCCGGTGAAGCGGCTGTGCGGGATGCCGTACGAGGCACAGACCTCCATCTCTGCGCGGAACGCAGGGTCGGCGATCAGCCTTTTCCCAGGTCGGCCCTGATCGTCTGGTTGACCAAGAGGGCTGTGGTGAAGAGCGCCTTCGCCTCCGAGTCCGGCCAGCTGTCGAGGAGTTCCTGCGCGTCCTCCTCGCTCATTCCGGGCACCTCGGTGCCCGTCTCGTCACGCTCGATGTGACACGCGGCGACGAGCGCGGCGGGGTAGGACTCGACGTTGTACTCCATGCCCTGGTCGGCCTGTGCCTCGGTCGGCGCGTGGTCGCGCAGCAGCTGCTCCCAGACGGGCCGCGGGAGAGCCCGGAACGTGAGAACGTCGGTCGCCTCCGTCAGCGCCTGCTCGGCGTCGTCGAGTCGGAGCTGCGCGGCGACCACCTCCGGGTGGGCCGTCACCCACTTCTCGCGGTCGGCTTCGCTGACTCCCTGCTCGATGGAAGCGGCTCGGGCAGCGGTACGCGCCTTCGCCAGGCTGAGTGCGGCGTCGGTGGCGGCCTGCTTCGCCTCGTCGTCGTCGCATAGGCGTAGGCTCCGCTCCGGGAGCTTCCGGGCCTTGAGGCGGGCCATCTTGGCGGACCAGTGCGGGTCCCGGGCCACGGCGGCGGCCGGCGGTGCGGGATTGCTCATGTTGGACATGCGGCACCCCCCGTCAGACGGTCTTCGCCGGGACTGCGGCGTCGAGCGTCGGCTCCTCGGTGATGCCGAAGGTCACCTTGAACTTGGCGGGCTCGGAGGCGGTCGAGTAGGAAGGGCTGCGGCTGCCGACCCGGATGGGGAACACGTCGAGCGACTTCGAGGCGACCACGTCGCCCTTGCGCATGATCGCGATGTACCCCGTGACGCCCTTGGAGAGGAGAGTCTCGACGGTGTCGCTGACCTTGTCCTCGTAGAAGGTGATCGAGGAGTTGTCGGCCTTGTCCTCCCCCGGGATCGTCGTGGCGAAGGTGCTGCCCATGTCCGGCGTGTCGATGGGCGTGTTCTCCAGCGACCAGCCCTCGACGTCGGAGATGGTGTCCGACAGGTTGGTCGCGTTGCCGGGGGCGAACTCGGCGCGGGTCGGGATGTTGTCGTCGGAGGCGATCTCCTTCAGGAAGTAGAAGAGGGTCGTGCCTCGGCGCATGAAACGCTGCTGCGTGGTGGCCACGCGACTCTCACTCTCCGGGGACGACGGCCCCGGGATTGCGGCAGGCCCGTCCCCAACAGGTGTTGCTGGGAGTCGGCCCGTACCGGTGGGTCGGGCGTCCGCGATGGGCCTCCGCGGTGAGGTGTGCGGTCAGGCGAGGGTGGTGACCTCAAGCGCGAACCGCTGGACATAACTGTATACGCCGCTTGCGACGGTGACGCCTTCCTCCTTGTCCACCTCGCGGGACATGACCACGTACCCGGTCGCGGCGATGGGGTACGTGGGGCCCTTTTCTGTTCGGGCCATAAAGGCCGCGCGAACCTTGTCGGCCATCCACTCTGCTTGCTCAGCCGTCGTCGCCACGGACGTGACCTGGTAGAGGATCCGGGCGTCCGCGCTCATGTCCCCGAAAGGAGGACCGTCGCTGGTGGAGCCAATCGGGTAGAGCACGCTGTACGGAGTGGTCGTTCCGGTGGGGAGACTGCTTGCCGTGGGCGCAGCTCCGTACCCACAGGACCGGCCAGTTGCGCCGGCCAGCATGCTCTGGACGGCGAGGCTGAGGATGCGTCCGGATACGGGCATCAGTCCCCCACCGCCGCTCCGACTGCGGCGAGAAAGCTGGGGCGGATCTCTTCGACTGCCGGACCCATGTGGGGGTACGGAGGCTGCTGGAAGATGCGGCCGAGACTGTCCGGGCCGACGTATCCGTACTCGAGTCGGCGGGCTTGGGGCTTGTTGGTGCCGACGACCGCCTCGGCCGTGAGTCCGGTGGCGGTGAACTCGTGGGTCCAGGACCGCCGGTAGTCGCCGGTCGGCGCGTTTGGGCCGGGTCGGCCGCTGGCGTGGGCCTTGATCCTGGTCTCCAGCAGCATCGCGTAGTGCTGGACGACGGAGCTGACCGCCGGGAGGGCTGCTGCCGCGCGGCCGTTCAGCTGGGCGGCAATCTGAGCGGCGTTCGAGTCTGCTCGGGCGCCCCGGTTACGAGAGGAAGCCATCGGTCTCCTTCACCTGGTCGAACTCGCCGTTCGCCCACTGCTTCAGCTGTGCGAGGACGGCAGCCGTGAAGCCGTGAGGGCCGCTGATGTCGGGCCGGGCGAGCGCCGCCTTCTCCAGTAGTCCGGCGTCGATGGCCGACAGGAAGTGGGCGGCGGCCGGTCCCGGCTCATACGGGACGCCGACGAAGACCCGGGCTTCGCCGTCGAAGGTCGCGGCGGTCGTCCCCGGTGCGAGCTGGACGACCAGCTCGGCTGGTTCTCCAGAGCGGTGGTGGATCGTGAAGCCGGAGACGAGGTTCGAGCAGTCAGATCCGTCTACCAGGAGCGATGCTTCACCGCCGGCTGCCGTGATCTCGACCTGCCGTATGTCTGCGGGTGGGGTGTCCGTGATCTCCATGCATCGAGCGTAGGACGGTTCGCGGACACCCCGAATCGCTCAGGACGGCGGCGTGATCTCGTCGAGCCGCGTGACCCGTACGAGTTCCACGGTTGACGCCTCCGATGGGTCGAGAACTTGCCACAGCCGACCGCCAGTTGCCGCTTCGTCGGAGTGCGCGAGGACGACCTCGACGCGGTCGTAGCGTGCGGGGACGGGTGCGCTGAGGGGTGTCAGTAGGCGGTACCAGGAGACGGTGTCGTCGAGCCATTGGCGACCGACGATGCCCTCCGCCGTCACCTGCCCGTGGCCGGAAAGCAGCGCGCCAGGCCCCTCGTAGACGACGACCGCTGGCACGTCGCCGAGGAGGCCCGTCTCCGGGTCAAGCACGGGGGTGCCGGTGGGACGGGTAACCCGGACCGTGTCCAGCAGGAGCTTGGCCTCCAGCTCCCTGCGCACTTCCTCCGGATCGATCGCCGTGCTCACGTCACGGCCCCGGCCGTCTGGGTGTTCTGGTCCACCCACGTTGTACGAACGATACTCAGCGTGGAGGTCTCCCCGAGGTCGACCACCCGCCAGGTCCGCCCGATGGCGGCTTCGTCCTCGGCTTCCACCACGGTTACGGTGTCCTCGCGGGAAGCCACTGGCGCCGACAGGGGCGTCAGCAGTCGATACCGGGATGGCGTGTCGTCCACGTACGCCTGCCCCGCGAGGTGCAGGACGACGGACGGTCCGCCCACGGGGAAGAAGGCTCCTGGCCCTTCGTACACGGTGACGGGCGGGCCTGGCTCGTACTGCCCTGTGTCGGGGTTGAACACCGGCTCGCCAGGCCGGTAGATCCTGATCTTGCTGGTGAGAATCTTCTTCTCGACGATCGCGCTGACGGCCCCCAGAGTCAGCCCTTCAGTAGGGACGCTCATGTGTTTGAGCGTAGTCGCAGTGGCGAGCACCCGAACTCTTGTGCCCCTACCGCATGGCTTATTCGGGCCGGACGGTTGCTCGTCCGACGCTCATGTAGGTGAAGCCGCACTTCTGAAGAAGTTGCGGGTCGAGGAGGTTGCGGCCGTCGAAGAGGAAGGGGGTCCTCATGGTCGATGCCGCCGATGCCCAGTCGACCTCCGTCAGCATGGGCCACTCCGTCACGATCACCGCGGCGTCGCAGCCGGCGACCGCTTCGATCACGGTCTCGGCACGCTCCAGCCGGTTCCACGGGGCTTCATCGCGCAGATGGGCCATCGGGTCCCAGCCGGTGAGTTCGGCTCCTTCGGACACGAGCCGGGAGGCGATGATCGTGCTCGGGGCTTCTCGCATGTCGTCGGTGCCGGCTTTGAAGGTGAGGCCCAGCAGAGCGATCCGGCGCCCCCGGAGGCCGCCGAGTTCTTCCTTGAGACGGGCGATGGCCCGCCTGGGCTGGAGGTCGTTGACTTCGATGACTGTGGTGAGGAGCTGGATCGGCAGGCCGGTGTTGAACGCCATCGCACGCAGGGCGCGGGAGTCCTTGGGGAAGCAGCTTCCGCCGTAGCCGAGACCGGCCTTGAGAAAGTGAGGGCCGAGTCTGTGGTCCATCCCGACCGCGGCGGCGACTTCCTCGACATCGGCTCCGGTCGCTTCGCACACGGCCGCGATCTCGTTGATGAACGTGATCTTCGTGGCGAGGAGGGCGTTCGACGCGAGCTTGACCATCTCGGCGGAGGCGATGCTCATCGTCTCGACCGGTCCGGCAACGCCCTTGTGCAGGTCGGAGATCAGGTGGGCGGTGGCGGGGTCGGAGGCGCCGACCACGATGCGGTCGGGGTTCATGAAGTCCCGGACGGCTCGCCCTTCGGCGGTGAACTCCGGGTTCGAGGCGTATCCGAGGTGATCGAGACCTGCCGCGTCGAGCGCGGCGCGTACCTGGTCACCGGTGCCGACGGGGACAGTCGATTTCATAACGACGGCCGCCAGGCGCGGAGCGGTCTTCAGGTCCTCGATGACGGACCAGACGCGAGAGAGGTCGGCGTCGCCGGAGGGCGTGGGCGGCGTGTCCACGCACACGTATGCGACTTCGGCGTGCTCCAGTGCTTCTCCCGCCTCCAAGCTGAAGCTCAGCCGGTCGGCGTTGGCCTTCATCAGCTCTCCGAGGCCCGGCTCGTAGATCGGCACCTCCCCCCGGCGGAGGGCGGCGACGCGTTCCGGCTGGATGTCCCGGACGACGACCGTGTGCCCCAGTTCCGCGAGGCACGCACCGGTCACAAGGCCGATGTACCCGGCGCCGAAGACCGCGATGTTCCGCATGTTCACTTCCCGTGTCCGTATGTCGGCTGGGGAAGAGGGCCCCAGGCGGCAGGCTGCCGACCGTCGGCAGGTTACCGACCGGGACCCTGATCCCTCTAACTGTGCAGGTAGCACAGCCGACTTGCGGAGATTCGTTTCGGTTATTCGGTTTCCTGGGGCGCTTCGGCAGAGGCCCCGGAGCGTTCGTGCACCGTGCGTATGTGCTGCCGGAGGAGATCGAAGAGGTCCGGCGTCCCGCTCCGATGGGAGCGGAGATGCGCCACTGCGCACAGCGCGGTCATTGCGACGTCGAGCAGTTCGTACTCGACGTGCTGCATGGTGTCGTGGACGCCCTTACGCGGGTTGTGGCCGAGGGCTCCGACGAGTGCAGCGATCACCTCCCCGGCCTCTTCCCCCACCTTGGCGACACGGCCCCACAGGAGGGCTTCGGGGTCGCGGGCCTGGTTGGCCGGTGTGCCGTCGAGCCATTGCGAGACAGCGATGAGTAAGGCGTTGGCGTCGGCGTACTCGGGGCTCATGGGGTCTCCGCTCGCTGGGCAACAACGACGATGTGCTGCGACATGCCCAGGATGCTGCGCTCCTCCTCGATCTGCCGCTGGACATCAAGAACGTGCTGCCGACGCTCGGGATCGGCCATGCGGTCTGCGATGTCTCCGAGGAGCTTGGCCGGGCCCTCCACGGCGATGAGCGACCGCACGGTGAGCCCAGCGGCACGGGCCTCGGCGGCGAGTTCGTCGGGGGTGTGGAAGTAGGCCGTGGTCCAGAGCCGTTCGTCGCCGCTCGGGTTGCGGTACTCCCCGGTGGCCATCTGGTTCGCCAGTCCCTCAGCGACTCCGGGCAGCGGCATGTAGTTCGCCGCAAGGGCCTGCCAGCCGGCGTAGAAGCGGGACACCGCGACGGCGATGACCACTCCTCCGGGACGGAGGCAGCGGTGGGCCTCCTGCCAGGCACGCGCCCGGTCCTCTTCGCTGGTGAGGTGGTAGAGCGGTCCGAGCAGGAGGACCGCGTCGTGCTGCTCTTCTACGGGCAGGCACCGCGCGTCCCCCTGGAGAGCGCGGTGCAGTGCCCGGTCCTGCCGTGCGGAAGCGCGGTTGGCCTGCTCGATGTGCAGCGGAACCGGGTCGATCAGGGTCACGCGGTAGCCCTCCTGGGTCAGGGGCAGGGCGTAGGCCCCGGGGCCGCCGCCGATGTCCAGGACCGTGGCCGGCGGCTGGGGCAGGTGGCGGGCGAGGATGTCGAGGGTGCGCCGGAGTTCCACCGAGCGGCGGGGGTCTTGAAGGCGTTCCTGCTCAAGGCCGAGGTTGTAGAAGTCGAGGACTTCGGGGTCGATCACCGGGTTACCTCCGGAGCGGCGGAAAGGCTGGGCAGGACGGTGCCCAGACAGGTGAGGTAGGCGTCCTGGAAGGCGCGACGGCGAGCGAGGAGGGCGTGGTCCATCACGGGCCCGTGGTGCCGGTCGATGACGGAGGCGACGGCGTCGCCGACGGCGGGGGCGTGTCCCACGTAGCTGAACAGCTTGCACTGCATCACGAGGAAGACCGGGCGGGACTCGGGCAGGCCGGGGCTGACCAGGCTCGGGGTAAACAGCGTGATGTTGTAACTGAGGTCGGCCAGGGTCATGCACCGGTTGGCGAACGAACGGCGCTCTCGCAGCAGGTGCAGTTCCCGGTTGGTGACGTCGCGCAGCACACCTCTCAACCGCATCAGCGCGTTGCGGGAGACCGGCGAGAGCCATGTCAGGCGCTTCAGCTGTTCGCCGACTTGATCGGGCGCGAGGAGCGTCGGCCGGGTCCACGGGGGCGCGGGGTCCGAAGTACCGGTGAACGCGTGCCGCACCTGCCGGTAAGCGTGCTCGGTCGCCTGGTGAAGGGCACGCAGGAGGTGTCGGCACTCCGAAGTGGAGAGGAAGGGCCACCCGGGCAGTTGCAGTTTGAAGCCGACCGGAAGCCGCCGAACGGCGTCACGGTGCGAGCTGATCGGAAGGAGTCTGCACCCTGTGGGCAGCGCGAAGCTCCTGAGGGCGTCGCGTACGACGTGCTGCGAGAGGTAGGCGACGGGGTCGACCAGCGACCGCCGGAGCTCCACGTCCGTGATCTCCCCCAGTGGAACCGGCCGCACTGTCGTACGGACCTGCCTGGAGTACAGGTTGAGGTGCCAGTGCATCGCCTTGTCCCACCACTGGCCGTTGTCCCGGTCGAGCGTCCGGTCATGGTTCCAGCCGATGGTGAGCTGTCCGCCGTCGAGACCGAAGGCCCGCGCCGTCTCAGGGTCGGAGACGTGGTTGATGTACGTCACGGCGCCCGTGAGCAGAGCGGCCAGCACCGCGTCGGGGGTGTCCCCCACGCTGGTCCGCCGGCCCCGGTCGCTGGCGACCAGGAGCATGATGTCGGGCAGGGTGTGAGGCCATGCCTTGTCGATGACGGCGACCCGATCGGCACAGCCGTCCACGGTGTATTCCGCCCGGACGTTGGAGCCGTAGTAGTCCCGGTAGTGCCCCTCGTTGGTCCGCTCGGCGGGTGCCGCCGCCAGACGCGGCGCCGGAAGGGCGGGGTTCACCGGCAGGGCGAGTGCGCCCGGCGGGTACAGGCTGTCCGGGGTCCCGGCCGCGCGCTTCACCGGTCCGCTCCGACGGAGATGGCCGGCTGTCCGGCGGCGATCGTTCGGGCGGCCGCCATACCCATCATCGCCCCCTGGACGATGCCCTGGGCGATTCCCGCCGAGTCCCCGACGACGTACACCGGAAGGCCCGGCACCTGGCAGCCGGCGTCGAGCGCGGGCTGTTCCCAGACGAACTCCAGTTCCGGGGCGACGACGAGGACCTGGTCGGCCAGGTCGTGGAGGGAGGCCTCGTGGCCTGCGTGCTTGAGGATCGATCCCAGGACGCGGTCGAGCCCCGCGGTCAGGCTCGCGTGCTCTTGCGGGGTGAACAGCTCGTGGACGGGGCCAGTGGTCAGGTCGAGGACGGACGGCTGGTAGGGGAGGCTCCCTTCCAGCTCGGACCAGGGCGTCGCCTCCGGGGACCGGTTCAGGAAGCTGCCCAGGGTCTGGGTGAACGGACGGCCGTCCGAGAGCTTGCGGTAGGTGTCGAGGAACGACTCCTGGGCCTGCGCGGCGTTGCCCCGTCCCTGGACCTGGCACAAGAGGCCGAAGTTCGCCGCGAGCGGCCGGTCCGAGGCGAGGCGATCAGTCGTCTCGTGTCCGTCCAGCGTGATCACCGCGGGGCCGAAGGCGGAGTGGTAGTGCGTGAACTTGAGCCTGCCACCGTTGGGTCCGCCGCAGAAGCAGAAGGTCTTCACCTTGTTGGTGACGGCCGTGTCCCGCTGGCTGATCTTCAAGTCGGGGTGCTCGGCACCGATCTCGGCGAGCAGACGCGCGTCCATCTCGAACCGGACCCCCACGGACAGGTCCGGCGGTGTCATCGGCACACCGAGCCGCCGCAGCAGCGCCGAGGTGGCCGTCACCCCCCGGCGCCCGGTGGCGAGCACGACGTGGCCGGCGTGCACCTGCTCAACGCCGTGATGCGTTCTCACCGTGACCGTCATCCCGCCGTCGCGGTGTGGCTGGGCGTCCGTGAGCTCACTCATGTGCTGGCACTCGGCGCGCAGTCCGTCGTGGCAGGTCTCGATGATCCGTTCGAGGTCGCGCTCGCCGACGACGGCGACCGGGTACTGGCGGATGGAGAGGCCGAAGTCGTTGAACGAGGACACGGCCCGCTCGGACAGGCCCTGTCCGGCCAGGGCCGGCGGCTGCGAGAGACCGGAGGTGAGCCAGGCGTACGCCTCCGCGCACAGGCTCTGCGCGGTCTGCTCTCCGAAGTGAGTGATCAGCCTGCGTCCTGAGGGCAGGAGACTGAGCTTCGCGCCGTCACCGTAGTGCATGCTCCCGCCGAAGCCGGAGATCACGTTGCACACTCCGCCGCACCCCGTGCACCGCAGTCCGCGGTCGACCGGGCAGGGCCGCCGGCGGAAGGCTCGTCCCGCTTCCAGGAGGAGCACGCGCAGGTGGGGCGCACGCTCCTGGAGCGTCTGCGCGCAGGCTAAGCCCGCGGGCCCGGCGCCGGCTATCACGACGTCGTACTGGGATTCCACGATGAACTCCTTCAACTCAGAGACGGCCCGCCGGTGATTTCGGCGTCGGCCGTGGCAGGCTCGGAACGACAGGTGTCGGATCAGGCGGGAGAGTGGAGCGACATGACGGCACAACAGCCGACCTATGAGGAGTGGTTGGGTTCGATGGCGCGCAGTACGTCAGCCGCGGGAGTCGTCTTCTACGACGCCGAGTTCCGGTTGCTGCTGCTTCACGCCACTTACGAGGACTCGTGGCAACTCCCCGGCGGGACCGTCGAGCACGGTCAGGACCCGTGGCAAGCCGCAGTTCGTGAAGTGGTCGAGGAAACCGGACACCAGCTCAACGGCCCTCCGGGACTACTCGGGGTGGACTGGTACCGGCCGGAAGGACTCGATCCGTACGCCCAATTCCTGTTCCGGGGACCATGCGTCGACCGCAGGGGCTTCTCGGTCACGCTGTCCGACGAACACGACGCGTGGGAGTTGCGCAGCGTGGAGGAGTGGGAGCCGCTGCTCGGTGCGGCCCAGGCCGCTCGCCTCCGGCTCGTACGCGAGGCTCTGATCACCGGCAGCGCCTTGTACCTCCAGGACGGACGTCCTCCTCGTTCCTGACGAAGCCGCTTGGCCTCGTGTGCCGCACTCACCCGCTTCCCTCCCCTCCCGTACTGGTGGTGCCGTGCGCGGGGGGCGGCTCAGGCCCCTCGCACACGGCCTTCCGTTGCCGAGCCTTAGTCCAGGTCCGGCAGCGGGTTTAAGCGGGCCGACCGCGTCCTCCCCCACGAAGTTGCGGCCGGGGCGCGCCCAAGCGCGCCGCCTCCCTCTCGCCCGGGAGAGAGGCCCCAGTCACTGGGACCGCGCCGGTCGGGGCGCGGTGTGGCAGCACCGGGTCAGGTGGTCGCGGTCATCTCGGCGGTGCGTGTCAGTCATCTTGGTCATGGCCACTGGTCACCCCACACTCATGAGCTCGACGGTCGCCTCGTCGGCTTGGAGCCCGGTCGCAAGGCGGCGCCTCAGGTCTTCCAACGCGCTATCGGCCGGCGGCAGGCCGACCTCGGCGCGGCGGGCATCAAGAGCGTTCGGGTCGCACACGGGTTCCCGCTCCGGACCGGCGGGTCCGTTGCGGTACTGGGTGCCGTAGACCTGGGCGGCGCCGCGCTGGAGGTCGCAGCGATCGTGAAGGTGGGCCCACTGCCGGACCGATGCTTCGCTCAGCCGGACGGCCCGGTACATCAGTCGCTCGGCGTGCCGCTGGTACGGGGGCTGGTTGTCCGCCCGGAGCGCGATCCGCCACGCGGCGCGCGCTCCCGCCTCGCCGACGAACGCCCACCCCGGCCAGCCGTGGGCGTCGGTGATCTGCCGCAGGACCTCGGCGTTCGCGAAGTCGGCCTGGCGGCCCCTTCCGATCTCTGCGTCGGAGAGCCGCCCGCGCACCAGGCGGGACCAGTGCTCATCGGCCCTCGCGGCGCGGACGATCAGTTCCTCGGCGATGTCCGGACGGCGCGCATCGTGCGTGATCAGGATGGTCCGGGAGTGAGACAAGGACGTGGTGGTCATGCGCCGCCGCCCGTGGAGTCAAGGATTTCGAGGACGACGACGGCCAGGCAGGCGGTTCGCCACAGGTAGTCCGAAGAGGTGCCGGCGAGCACGAGGGTGGCGGCGCGGCGAAGCCGGGTGTGCGCCTCACGGTCATCCGGTCCCTGTTCGATCAGGTGCACGGTGGCGGCGGTCAGACAGCGGCGGGTGTGCTCCAGGACCGTGGGCTCGGGAGAGATGCGTGCCCTCCACCAGCCCTGGGCCTGCTTGCACGCCATCCGGATGCCGAAGGGGCTGAGGTCGGCATCGGGCGCCACGACATCACGCAGCCGGTCGACCAGTACGTCGGGGTCGCACGGAGGCTGCACGCGGAAGGGCGGTGCGGGATGCACGGTCGGACGGACCCAGGACCCCCGGATCACCGCCCCTTCCTCCTGCAAGGTGCGCAGCGCCGCCGAAACGTCGGGCGCGGAGGAGACCAGGGCGCGCGCCAGGGGAACGAGCGAGGGCAGGTGCGTCTCCGGCGGGTAGACGCCAGCCCGAATCAGGGTGCGCAGGAGGGCGGCGATCTGGACGGGCCGGTCGTGTACGGTGACCCACCACTTCCCGGGCGAGGAGAAGGTGACCAGCCCCTCGCCGCACAGGTCCTGGAATGCCAGTTCGACACGGATGAGGCTGGAGCGGCCGAGGGCGAGCTCGTCGGCGACCCGTCCCGGTCCCAACCGTGTGCCGGGCAGGTACCTACCGGTGGTGATCGCCGTCCGGACGTAGTCGGTGATCACCTTGACGCCCGGCCCCGCCGCCTCCGCCTCGATCAAGGCGTGCAGCAGACAGATCGCGGCGTTGCCAAGGTTCACCAGCCGTGGGACGGGGACGCCCTCGGCGCCCGGGCGCTGCACGCCGGCGATGCACTCCTGCCAGCGCGTACGATCCGACGGCGAATCGGCGGCCTGCTGGAGGCGGGTCTCGGCCAGCGGGACCCAGGGCTCCACCAGGGCCCAGACCTTCTCGCGGTCCTGCTCGATCTGCGAGGTCGAGCGGTAGGGGAGGTCTTTCGCCACGTGACGGACACGGAGCAGCGCGGAGCGCAGTCGCAAGATCGTCGGCGGGGCAAGGGAGTCGTCCTCGGCGGCGAGGGCGGTGGTCGCGGTGGTCATGATGCTCCGAGGGTGAGGCTGAGCGGTGTGCGGGAGCGCGGGGCGAAGTGGCGTAATGCGGTCTCGACCAGGACTAGGACCTGGAGGACCGCTGTCGCCAGACAGGCCGTGCGCCACAGGCGCTCCAGCGGGTCTGCGGGGAGATCCGCCAACGCCGTGATCGCCGTGCGGCGCAGGACGGTGCGCCCGTCGGCGTCCGGGGAGTTCGGGTACAGCTCGACCACGCGGGGGATGGCGCAGGCAGCCGCCGTGATCAGCGTGCGGAAGATCCGCTCCAGGACGTCCGGGCGCGGGGTGTGCCGGGCCCGCCACCAGACCTGAACCTGCTGGCACGTCGCCCGCACTTCGGAGAAGGAGAAGGTGATGCCGGTGATCGCCTTGCCGCGTAGCTGCTCCACGCGGGCACCGAGGTCGAAAGGCCCTGGGTCCAGGGGGAAGGGAAGGTCGGCTCGTACGACCGGACGGTAAGCCGTGGAACGCTTGAGGACCTTCTCCTCGCCCAAGATGCGCACGGCGGCGCTGGTATCCCGTGTGGTCGCGAGGAGGTCGCGGGCCAGCAGTAGGCGGGCGGGCAGGGGGCACTGCGGCTGGTAAACGCGGGCCTGGATCAGGGTGCGCATCCAGGCGGCTATCTGTGCGGGGCGTTCGACGGGCGCGGCCCCGCCAGCGACCCAAGTGCGCCGGGCGCCGTTGGTAACCGTTGAGCCCTCGGCAGTCAGGTCGCGCAGAGCGAGCCGCACACGTTCGACCGGCGCCGGCGTGCCCGCTGCCTCCGCCTCGTCGGCCAGGTGGAGTGCCGAGAGCGACGTGCCGGGCGGATAGGTCCCGTCGGCGATCAGATTCCGCAGGCGATCCGCGATCTCCTCGACGCTCGGACCGGGGCGTTCGGCCTCCAGCAGTGCGCGCACCAGGGCGCGGGTGATGGTGGGCGGCTCCGCCGAGGTCGAGACGGGCTCCTGCGTCCCGAGGCGCCGCGCGTCGGTGATGAGCTGCTGCCAGCGGTGCTGGTCCGACGGCGACCCGGCGGCTAGCCGATGCTTCGTCTCGGCCAGGGGCAGCCACGGCTCCGTCAGCGCCCAGACCGCCGCGCGGTACTCCGCGCTCCGCGTGCTGGGGCCGGCGCTGAACCGGGTGGCCGTCTTCTGCAGCTCGCGGAGCGCCGCACGAAGACGACGGTTCACCGACTCGTCCTGCTGCACGCCGTGAACGGCGAGGGTAGTGGTCATGCGAATGCTCCGGGGACAGGGACGTGGAGGAAGAGAGCTCCTGCGGATCGCCGCTCCCGAACTGGCGTCACCGGTAAGACTCGGGACGGGTCGAGCGGCAAACATCCGCGAGGGTCGGCAAGAGGAAGCTCGATGACAGGGTGGGCGCTCCACATCCAGCGACAGCTGGAGGCGGTCACCGAGAAGTGGAAGGGTTCGCCGCGGTGCAGCGCGGCCACAGCGTCCCTCGCGGCGGGGTGATCGCCCAGCCACGCCCACACGCGGTGAAAAGACTCGCGGTCGAGCTCCGGCCCGATCGCACGTGCGGCCTCACGCACCCACTCGACGGCGGTCCGGGGACTGACCGTCGTCCGGCCGCCCGGCAGCGGGAGGAAGCCGGTGCTCACGTCGACGTGGCACCAGTAGGTACGCGACGGCTTCACCGGACAGCCTCCTCGCCATTCTCGGTGAGGAGACCGAGCAGGTCGGCGGCCGACATCGCCAGGCGCCGAAGGTGCGCGCGGTCGCGGGCAAAGTCGCCTACGGGGCGCGGCTGCTGAGCGCGTACGGCCACGGCGCGGGCGATGACCGCTGCCAAGTTCGGATACGGGGGCACCCACTCACGCTTCTTCGCGATGACGACGAGCCGGTCCAGCATTCGGTCCAGACGGGTGAGGGCCCGGCCCACCTCGGCCACCATGGCCTCGCTCGGCTTGAACGGACCACGCCGTAAGAGCCTGGGCCTCCACTGACGCAACCACGGCCCGATGAGACCCACCGGCCCGGTCGGCTCGCCGAGAACCGCGTCCAGGTCGTCCGCCAAGTCCTCGTCGCACAAGAAGCGGGTGTCCAGCACATCGATGGCACGCCGCGCTCTCGCCGCGAACTCAGCCGGCGAAAGGCGGATACGGGTGGAAGCGGTACTCATGCAGCCACCGCCCCGGCTGGCCCCGCCCCGTACCGGAAGAGGCACCAGGTCTCCCCGGTGCTGCAACCCCAGGAGTCCGTGACCGCATCTACGAGGAGCATCCCGCGCCCGGCCTCGTCGTCCGGGCCGGCGTCCGTCACCACCGCTCGGTCCCGGCTCTCGGCGAGCACGACCACCTTCACGTAGTCGCCCCCCGCCGAGAGTCGAAGCGAAACTTTCCCGCAGGCGTGACGGATCGCGTTGGTGACCAGTTCCGACACGACCAGGACCACGTTGTCGGACGTCTGCTCCGGAGCGTTCACCGCCAGCAGGAAGGCCACCGTCGCCCGACGCATGTCTGCTACGCGTTTCGGCGCCGGAAGGAACACGACCTCGAGAGCGGAGGTCTCCATCGGGACTATCTCCGAGCTGTGAAGTCCGGTGGACTCGTCCTGCTGATTCGGCGGACTCGAACGTGGGATGGTGCTTTGGCGCATCACTTCGCTGGCCTCGGCTTCCTCGGTGCGAGGGGGGAACCCACTCGACCAGCGGCTGACACGGGGGTGTTGTGCCTCGTCATGTCATCGCCGGGTCGGGCGGAGGATGGCATCGATCACCCGGTTGCACCTCCCGTTGCAGCAGGCGACCGGGGCTGAGCTGTGAGTAAGAGCTTCGCGAGCTGGGCCGCCCGGATCTACCCCAAGATCACCCTCGGATCTGCCTCAAACGGATGAGGAGATTCCTCGGAACGCCCTCTGAATTCCTCGGACTCGCCCAACTACTCTGTTTTGCAATGCCGTTAGAGATCGCTCGCTCTACCGTCGGCGTTGGTGACGCACTGGGCTCTCGCGCCGAGGAGGCACGATGACGACGTACTTCCGAAAGCTGCTGGAGACTCGGGGTATTGGGAACGCAACGACGTTCCTGCAGTGGTACCGGAGTACTGCGGCAGGTCTCGGCGGCGGGCCCTACGACACCCCGGCGGACAAGACAGTCGAAGGCTGGCTCTACCAGGACCGACGTCCTCAGCACGCCTTCCGCCCGGTAATCGCGGCGATGCTGGAGAGACCCTTCGAAGAGCTGTGGCAGCAGGTGCCGGAGGGAGACCCCCTCCACACGCTCGCGGCCTCCGGTACGTCACCGGTATTCGGCCATGCCAACCCCGGCATGACCCCGAGCGACATGAGGAGGACGGGCGCTATGGCAGTCCGACGTGCACGGAAGTACCTGTTGGACAACGACCAGTTGCGAGTGGGAGACGCCTCCCTGCCGCTGCTTCAGGACGAGGTCGCGCGGCTGGTCCGCGACTACCCCCGACGCTCCCTTGGCGAGATCTGGGAAGACCTCCTCAACGCCCACGACGAAGTGCTTCACCTGATCGACACCAGGCGGTTCACACCGTCCCAGCTCCGGGACACCAACGTCATGGCCGCGGTCCTGAGCTTCCTCGTCGCCAAGGCGTTCAACGACCTCGAAGACCGCGATCAGGCGCGCACGATGAGCCTCGTGGCGGCTGCCTTCGCCAAGGACGCCGAGCACCCCGGCCTCATCGCCATGGTCAACGGCCTCCAGTCCCTCATCGAGTACTGGGCCGACCGGCCCACCGACGCCTTCTTCTACGCCAGGAAGGGGGCGGACAGCGCCGCCAGCCTGCGCGGAACCGTCACGCCCTGGCTCCTGGGGCTCCAGGCCCGTGCCGCCGCCCGCATGGGCGACGAGGAGAACGCGCTCCAGGCGATCGCGCAGGCCGTCGAGCTGCGTGAGCACGTCGTCCCGGACGACCTTGACGAGCTCGGCGGACTGCTGACCTACTCCCTCGCCAAGCAGCTCTACTACACCGTGGAGGCGGAGGCACTGCTCGGCCACGGCAACGAAGTCCTGACCCGGCAGGCGGAGGAGGCGGTGCACAAGTTCAGCGACGAGGAAGCCCCGGACTGGGCCTTTGGTGACCTCGCCGGCGCCCGCTGCAACCTCTCCCTGGTGCGCCTCCACAACGGTGACGTGGAGGGCGCGGCGGAGGCCATCCGCCCCGTACTCGACCTGTCCACCCCCTTCCGCAACAACGGCATCGTCGTCTCCACACTGCGAGTCCGAGACGCCCTGCTGTACAGCCCCGCCCGTACGTCCGTCGCCGCGCGCAGTCTGCAGGAGGAGATCGCCGCCTTCCCGCCGCAGCGGCCCGCCCTCCTCCCCGGCCGGTCCAGCTAACCCGATAAGGTGCCCCGGTGACTCCCGTATCGCGCAGTGGACCTCGTCTTCGCCTCCGTGAACTCCAGCACGACGATGCGGACGGTGTCCTCGCGATCTACGGGAGCGCCGAAGCGACGGAGCACCTTTCGTTCGAGCCGCGCACCGAGGACCAGGTGCGCGGCATCGTGCAACGCTCCGTCGACTCCGCCCGGGAGACCCCCCGAAGCGAGTACGCCTTGGCCGTCATCGGCCCGGAGCACGATCTGATCGGCTTCGGCCGACTGGCTCACGACCCCCACCAGCCCCGCGCGGCCACCATGGGGTTCGCCCTTCGCCCGGATGTCTGGGGACGCGGATACGGCCTCGAAACCGTCCGTCTTCTCCTGGGTCTGGCCTTCGAAGAGCTGGACCTGCACCGCGTCTGGGGTGCCAGGGCGCCGGGCAACACCGCCTCCGCACGCACTATGGCCGCGGCCGGGATGGTGGAAGAGGGAACGATCCGCGAGCACATCAACAAGGGTGGCCAATGGCGCGACTCCGTCGTCCACGCCATTCTGGAGCGCGAGTGGCAGGCCGACCGCGCCTGATCGTGCTCCGGTGAA
This sequence comes from Streptomyces sp. NPDC093111, assembly GCF_040683955.1. Taxonomy (NCBI): domain Bacteria; kingdom Bacillati; phylum Actinomycetota; class Actinomycetes; order Kitasatosporales; family Streptomycetaceae; genus Streptomyces; species Streptomyces sp. NPDC093111. The sequence continues at coordinate 231,634 of NZ_JBFBNW010000012.1, forward strand.
AGCCGGACTTCTACGGGACCTCAGCATCCGGCCTCGGGCCGAAGCCCCGACGACAGCGCGGGTGGCTGATCGGCCACTCCGCCGCCTCCTCCACGGTGCGCAGTGTCCTCGCGGCCTTGTCCGGGTCTTGGTGTGAGGTCCATCCGCAGTCCAGGCCGTCGAAGACCTCGACCATGGTGACGCCGGCCTCGCGGGACCGGTTGAGGGTGCCGGCGTTGTAGGCGACGGCGGACTTCGTGAGGGTGGCGGCCTCCGCCCAGGCCCGTACCGGCACCCGGGCGCCGTTGCGGTAGACGACGTGGGTGAGCTTGTGCTCGGCGGCGAGGCGCCGGGCGAGGTTGTACGCGGCCTGCTTCGCCGTCACGTTCCCCGCCGCCAGCAGCGGTACCTCCCGGCGGGCGGCCTCCCGCACCGCCCTGTAGAACTGGACGGCCATCCGATCGGCCTCCTGGGAGCGGCGCAGGAAGTCGGCATAGGAGTCGGAGGCGAGCGCCTGGAGGGCGTCGCGGTGAAAGAGGGTCCAGGTGAAGGCGGCACCCAGGGCCTTGGCTGCGGCCCGCGCGCCTTCTTCATAGAGGTGCGGGAGCTGTCGCTGGACGAACTGCCGGGCCTCCTCGTCCACACGGCGCCGGAAGTCCACGATCGCCTTCTTGAACTCCTCCAAGATGGCCGCGCTGCGGCCGGCGCGCGGGTTGTCGGCGAGCTGGGTGAGGACGGCGCGCTGCTTGTCGGCGAGTCGCTGCCAGGCATCGTCCAGCACGGCGGCGACCCGCCGCGCGATCTCGTCCGGGTCGCCTGGCGTCAGCGGCGGCCACTCGTACGGCACCGCCCTACCGTCCCCGGTTGTGGGGGACCAGCGGTGCGGTGACGAGGTCGACGCTCGACTCCCCCGCGGCCGGATCGTCCGGGGCGATGAGCTCGGCGAGGCCGGCGAGCTGCCGTTCGAGGCCCGCGAGGTTGTTGCTCTGGTCGATAGTGACCACGCCGTCCACAGTCATGCGCAGCGGCTCGGCCAGCAGCGCGGCGCGGCGTTCGGCGAGGACTTCGGCGGCGACGACACGGGCGCGGCCGAGGCGCGTGTACCGTGCGGCGAGGTCCTGTTCGTCGGTGGTGGTGCCGAGCTGCGCGCGCAGCCAGGCCAGGAGGATCGGGTCCATGGGCACTCCCCTGGGTACGGGTATCCGCCCGCGCTCGGCTGCGGCGCGGGCGGACGGTGGGAAAAGGGCGCTGAAGGCACTTAGGCGCCGGGCTCGGTGGGCTTCCGCCGGCGGGTCGGCGCCGGGCGCTTGGGCTCCGGCTCCGGCTCCGGCTCCGGCTCCGGCTCCGGCTCCGGCTCCGGCTCCGGCTCCGGCTCCGGCGTAGGGTCCCCGCTCGCCGGAGCGTCCGGGTCCTCCAGCTCGGGGGGCGCCTCCTCGGCGTCCGGCTCGGGGCCGTCCTCCCAGGCGTCGGGGTGGGTGATCAGCGCGGCGACCGCTTCCTCGGGCTCGTCGCCCGGCAGGAGAACCACCGGTTCGTGGGTCTCCGGGTGCGTCAGGTGCACGGCGGCATGCAGGCGGCGCCCCATCACAGCACCTTCGCCACGAGGTGGGCCCGCGGGTCATGCATGACGGGCATCGCGGACGCGTTGACCTTGGTCCAGATACGGATCGGGTCCGAGTCCACGTCCCGGGTGATGACGATGCCCGGGGCCTCCTCCTTCTCGATCTCCGGGTTCTTTCCAGACGACAGGACGATGCTGTCGGCGTTGAGGCCCCACTGCACGTTGGCCCACTTCTGCCGCTGGGGCGGCACGTAGATGTACCGGTCGTCGGGGATCGGCTTGATCCAGGAGCCGTCGACGCGGACCTGGCCCTTGTAGATGCGGACGGGCGGCAGGCCGTACTCGACCCGCACGCTGTTGACCTGGCTCGGGGTCAGCGAGCTGGTCGGCGTGTTCGAGGGGTTGACCGAGTTGTAGTACGCGGCACGGTACGCCGCGTTGCTCGCCCAGGTGTTGATCACCCGGCGCGAGGTGAGAGCGAACTCGGGCTCCGGCGAGCCGATGTCCTCGAGGTACTGGAGCCAGGCCAGCTCGTCCCGGATGGGGTCCGAGGTCGGGTCCGACCACACCTTCGGCGCGGTGGGCGTGTTCTCGGCCGGGACGCCGAAGTCGACTTCGGTGATGTAGTTGTTCTCGTTGACCGTCAGCTTGCCGTCGAGGAGGACGTCGGCGGCCGCCAGCTCGATACGTCCCTTGGTCGCCTCGGCGTGCCGCTCGGTGTCCGAGTAGAGGTTACTCACCAGCCGCTCGGCGTCCGCCCCGCGCTGCATCTCGTCGAGGATGATCTCCTGCTCGCTGACGGTGAGCTTCTGCGAGATGACCGGCAGGCCGCCCTTGCGGGTGGTCTCCCACGCCTCGCGGGTCGCGAGCGGCGCGCTGGCGTCGTACGCCCGGAACTTGGCCGCGTTCACGTAGCGGCCGGAGTCCTTGATCTCCCACATGGTGCTCTGGAGCTTGAGGGCGGGGAAGACGGGGCTGTCGCCCGTGGTGAGCGTCCACTCGTCCGGCGTCGGCACGGCTCGGGCGAACACGGTCAGGTCGCGGGTGGTGACGTCCTTGATCAGGTCCTGGAGGGTCATGGTTCAGCGGCTCCTTACACGTACCGGATCAGGGCGTTGGTCGAGGTGACGTCGGCGGGGGTGAAGCCGCCGGGGACCTTCGCGGCGCGCACGGTGCCGTGCCAGAGCAGCGCCGCGGGCACCTTGATGGCGGTGGGCGCGAACAGGGTCTCGGCGAGCACGAACCCGGCGAGGATCTGCCGGCCGTCGGCGGCGGCCTTGTCGAAGGGGCCGTAGAGGCCGGAGGCGGTGATCTTGCCGACCGGCACGCCGGACTTGAACAGGCTGTACGGCTGGCTGGTGTCGGTCGACGGCACGTAGTGCGTACCGGACGTGAAGCGGGTGATGTCGAGGGTGATCGTGTCGGTGTCATCGGTGCCGTGTCGGCCGCCGAGCCACTCGGTGTTCGCCGTGACGCTGCGCTGCGTCGTGATCGGCTGAAGCATGAAGGTGCCCCTCCCAGGGACGCAATGGCGGGAGTCCGCGCGCTCACCTCCTGGTGGCGCCGTCCACGAAGCGGGAGGGGCGTGGTCCCCTGGTCCGGCCTTGTCCCGCCGGTGGGAGAGGGGCCGATCAGCTGATGTAGCCGCGCCGGCGAGCCATGTCGAGCCCGGCCGCCCCGGGCTTCGGCGGGGTCGCGCCGCGCGGAGGCGGGCCTCCGGCGGGCGAGCCACCCGGCGCGGGCGGAGCGGTCACCCGCCCGTTGCCGAAGAGCTCTGGCCGCCGCTCCGCCAGCTGCTCGGCCGCCGCGGCGACCGTCTCCTCGTCGGCGTCATCCTCGCCGTCCAGAGCGCGGTCGATGAGCAGGACGGCATCGTCCAGATCTTCCCCCGCGGCTCCGAGACCGGCGAGGGCGGCACGGCGGATGGCGGTGCGCTCCCGGGCGACGGCCTGGGCCTCGCGGGCTTCGGCCGCGTGCAGCTTGTCCTCGGCCGCCTGCTCGCGGCGTTCGACCTCGGAGAGCGCGGCCCGTTCGGCGTCGCGCGTCGCGGTGATGAACTTGGTCAGCTTCTCGGTGTCGGCGAACCCGAGGCCGTCCAGGAGCTTCTTCACGGCGGCGCGGCCACCCTGAGTCTTCTCTCTGGCGAGCAGCCGGGACAGGTCGTCCTGCGTGACGCCGCCAGCTGCGGGGTCGTCGTTGGGCTTGTTCGGGTCGTGCTCGGGCGAGGCACCCAGGATCGGGTAGATGGGCCGCCCGTCACGGCGGTACCCGACCGGGGCAAGCGGGTTGGGGAGCGAAGGGCGCGTCATGCGTGAACCATCCACAGGTCTCCAGCGCCCCCACGCCGATGATCAGTCTATCGAAGGGTCAGGAGGGGCCATCTGCGTCAGATCCAGCACCCCGCACCGATCCCGCGATCCACGTGAGCACGCTGTCTAGCGTCCTACGCAGGGAGTCGTCGTACCTCCCATCTGTATTCCAATGCGTGACGAACACGGGGGGCAAGACCGGCTTGGGGGGCATGGACCCAGGGCCCTGACCCACAAGCACGATCACCACCGGGATGTATCTGCGCCCCGAACCAAGACTAGAGACACGATGAGCCAAATCGAATACCGAGGTCACGACCTCAACATCGATCATTACGTGATCCATTCCCTTGTAGGCCAAGAAATGAATCGTCAGACCGGAGGCGTCGTAATCCACCTCCCTGCGCGAAATACCACACTCAGGGAACATGGCTTGCAAGCGAGCAGAGAGCAGGAGTTGATAGAACTCCCTCCGGCGCGGTCCGCCGAAATCATCAACGAGCCACCCGCCAAGTGCTGGGACATCGTTCTTCGACCGAGCGAGCGGACTGAGCGCGAGGACAGACCCTCCTGACAGCTCGTTCCTTCGCGGGACATGGATCTTCGAACCCTTGCCCGTGGAGACCACGGTCTGATCACTGACGTGCTGCCAGTACACACGCTTCGCGGTCGGCTCGTAAAGCATTACGACAACCGGAAGTGAATGCCCAAGCCAGTATGCGACATGTTCAGAGCTGCAAGGGAACCACCAGCCATTCTCGGTGGCCTTTTCGAAATAACTCGAACCCGACTTGATCTGAACACCGAGAAGGCGTCCAGTAGGTTTGCCGCTATCCGCGTCCACAATCTCCAGGTGGGCATCAATCCCGAAATCAGCGACATCCTGCGGCCGGAAGAACCACCCCAGTTCGGCCGCAACCAAGTGCTCGATCCATGACACGCCCGCTCGCTCCACCTGCTTTGTTCGCTGCGCACTCATGACGGCCGCCCCCCCGTACTCCTGGTCAAATCCGACGTCATCCTATGAAGGATCATCGGAACGGAGGCCGTTCGGCAGGAGAGAGACGGAGGGAATCTCGTCTCCCTGCTCCGGAAGGCCAAGGTACTGACGCACGGCAGCGTTGTCTCCAGTGGCGTCAGCTAGCCGAGCTGCTGCTTCGAACGCCCTGGCCTGGATGCGCTCGATCTCGGTCTGTGGGTTGTCGATCGGGTATCCGGCGTCGATGAGCATCTTCACACCCGTCTCCACGGACAGGACGCCGGCGCTGACTCCCTTGACGACCTCGTCTAGGACGGCGGCGCGGTCTGTGGGGGTGTGCGGACCCCACATGAGGCGGGCGGGCAGCGACTCCCCCGCGGGCCAGCCCTCCGCCTGACCAGCCTGGTGGAGCCTCTGCACCATCCGCAGCAAGACCGCGTACTTGTGGGTGCGAGCCAGGCGCATGGCCGCGACCAACGAGTCCAGTGGGCCCAAGGCGAGTTGGAGGGCGTAGCCGGAGGGAAGGGCGGTGGGGTCGAGAGTGCCGAGGCCAGCGGCCGTGAGGCGGGAGTTCGCGGCGACGCGGTCGATGAGGTGGTCAACTCGGGCTCGGAGTTCGGCGAGCTGGGCGGAGGTGTCGAGGACGTCCATGCGGCCGCCCTCGTTGAGCTGCCATACGGTTCCGGCCCGGACCTTCACGGGCAGTGGCTGCCCGGTGGCACGGTCGATGGGCAGGCGGGCGCCGGACAGGCCGATGATCGGGGAGCCGGTGGTCGCGGAGGCGCCGGAGCTGTCGGTGTCGGTGGCGGACAGCTCGTCGAGGCCCTGGAGGACGGTGGCGATGGTCGGCTTGCCCCAGTGCTCGCCGCTGTTGGGGATGGAGTTGGTGATGTGGACCAGCGGGATGAAGTCGCATCGCAGGTCGAGCCGGTCGAGGACTTCGCCATCGGAGCGGACGCGGTGCGTCGCCTTGTGCAGCGGGAGGTCGTACAGCAGGTCAGCGTGCGTGAGGTCGTCCAGGTCCCATTCGGCATCCGTGAGGTAGCAGGTCCACGGGCTGGGCCGGTCCGGTGCCCATGGGTAGGTGCGGGTGATGGTGCTGCTGCCCGGGTCGAGCCGGTCGCCGCCGACGAGGACCGGCGCCCCGTCCCCGTCGTACAGGAACTCGCGGACCACGCCTCCGCCCTTGGTCGTGCCCCTGCGGCTGGCCGGACCGATGGGGGCGAGCTCGTAGGTGATCCGCCGCACCCTGGTTTTCAGGCCGCGCCGCTTGTCCTCGGGCAGCTCCCAGGCCAGGTGGACACGCATCGGGAAGTCGGCGCCGTCCTCGCCGTCCTCCGGCCACTCCGGGAAGTACAGGCCCGGGTCCCAGGTGCGCAGCAGGACGCGTCCCTTCCCCGGATCCCACGCGAGTGTGTAGACGCCGTCGCCGAGCAGGATGGCGTTCCGTTCGGCCTGCTGGACTCTGAGCGGCAGCAGCTCCTTCTCGGCCCACGCCCGCAGCTGCTCCTGAACGGCGCGGGCTCCGGCGGCTTCCAGGGTCGGCTCGTCGCCGGCGTGCTCGGCGCCGGCGACGCTGATGGTCTGCTCGGAGCCCAGGAGGTAGCCGAGGGCGGTGTCGACGATCTTCGAGGCGTCGCCCAGCTCCCGCCGCTCTCCCCCGCGGTCGTCGTCTCCGCTCAGTTCGGCGAGCTGCCCGGCCTGGTTGGAGTCGTACGCGGCCAGGAGCCGGTACGCAGCCAGGCGGCGCAGGTCCTCGTCGGGAATCCACGACGACGTCAGGTCCGCCCAGGCGTTCCGCCCCGGACGGCGCGGGTCGGCCATGGCCGGCTTGTAGTCCAGCCAACTCCAGGCGTCGGTGATCAGCTCGCGCAGGCCCACAGTGCCCCTCCAGGCAGTCGGCCCCGCGCCGATGATCAGGTTACGGCGTCGCCCCGGTACCGCGTGCTTCGGCCACGGCCTCCTCGTACCCAGGGAGCCCCGGCTGTGGAAAGGAGGAGCAGGCGGCAAGGAATCCTGCTCTGTCGCCCGGGGTCTGCTCGCGTTCGCCGAGCTGGGTCCACCGTGCCGCGCACTCCTCTTCGCTCGGGCTGGAGCTGGCGGGTGGCGTGCCGTCAGCGATCTTCTGCTCTTGCAGCTCCAGTCCGGTGCTGCGCCCAAGTAGGTAAGCGTCCCGGACACGGTCGAGATGTGCGTCCCGCTGTTGGTCGGCGGTCGGTGTGCTGTCTCCCATCCCGCAACCGGCGAGGCAGACAGCAATCAGCAGGACACCGCACGCGGTGACAGACCAGTACCCCCGAGGTCTCATGATCGCGAGGCTACCAAGGCCCTCGTCCAGCGGACGGTCCGTTTCCTCTTGGGGCCGTATTGGGGTGCCTGAGGATCTGGGCACGGCCGCCTGCTAGCTGGAAGAGAGTTCTGCCGGGCGCCAGTCCGGGTTGTCGACGGCTCGGGCGATCTTCCACGTCTCCTCGCCCCGGCGGCACGTGAAGAGGAGCCGCAGCGGGTGCCCCTCGTACTGCTGCTGCCAGGAGTCGTAGGTCGTGCCCTCCATCCACGTGCCCGGCATCGTCCGGTCCAGCGCGAGCGGTCGGCTGCGGCCTACGCGGAGTTCGGTGAAGGTCAGCTCGCGACCGTGCTCGTCGGCCTCGCTGATCCGGGGCCGGAGGCGGAACGGTCCCCAGACGTGGGCGGCGATCTGCTCTGGGGTGGGCCCGCTCGGGTTGGTGTACCCAAGCCGCTGTTGGGTGGGGATGTGGTCGTAGTCGTCGTCCCCGATCCGCACGGTCACGGAGTCCAGGTGACCGAGGGCGTCCGGGCCGGCGAGGTGCACGAGGAGCTTGGCTGCGCGGTCGCCCTCCTTGGTGAGGGTGAACTTGAACTGCGGGGTGAGCTCGGCGAGCCAGCGGTCGCGCTCGATCCGGGCCACAATCTCGGCCGTACGTCTGGCTTCCTCGGCCGTGTCGCTCGCGCGCCCGGTCGCCTCCCACGAGGCAGCGGCGGCCGCGACGCTGAGCAACGCCGCGATGGCGCTGGCACGGTCGGCCCCAAGCTGGTTCTGGGCAATGAGCACCACGAGGCCGCTTACCGTGGCGAGGAGCGCCAGGACGAGCAGCAGGCGGCGGCGCTGGCGGCGCCGATCTATGTCTGTCATGGGGGGAGGGTAGGGCCCGGGTGCGACACGGGGGGGGCGGCGCTCGGCGGCCCGAGATATCGAATCCGACCCATCGGCCCGCGATCGAGCTACACGGTCGGATCTTCGTGGTGCCGCCTGCCAACAGTCCGGCCGGAACGTACTCGTCCCCGCGTCACCCGAACGGGTGGTTTCGGGCCCTCGTCTACGCATGGGCGTCGTGAGCGCGGAGATGATCCAATCCGCGCCGGGGTGACCGCCTCGGGCTTACGGAAGGTTTCAGGAATGCCTCAAGGGACCGTGAAGTGGTTCAACGCAGAGAAGGGCTATGGCTTCATCTCTGATGACAACGGAGGACCGGACGTGTTCCTCCCGGCATCGGCCCTCCCAGGAGGAAGCGGCAGCCTGGAGGAGAACCAGCGGGTCGAGTACGAACTGACCCAAGGCACCAAGGGTCCCCAGGCGGAGAATGTAGCTGTCTACTCTTAGCCGCACCCGGCGTCAACGACCGCACGCCTCTCCCTGGGCCCCGGTCCGCAGACCGCAGCGAGGGCCGCTCCAGTCGCGGCCGTGCGGCCGCCCAGCTCGTCGCAGACCTGACACGGCGGATCCCCCCGGAGTAGCGGCTCCCTCCGGGGGCATCACCGTCGTCCGTCGAAGCGGTCGTCATCTGATCCGGGCGGGAGGGTGTCGAGCTGGTCAGGATCGGCTAGTTCGGTGAGCCCGTGCACTGCGGCGTCCATGCGGTCGGGGCTGTCCATGCCCTCGACCCAGGTGACCATCTGATCCTCCAGCTCGGTGTACTCGCCGACATGATGGACGAGCTGCTGCTCGTACAGCTGGGCCACCGGCGCCGCACGGAGTCGTTTGCCGACCTTCGCGGTGACCTCCAGAATCATCGGCATGAGCAGGCCCTTGGTAACGCCGTCCCTGCGCAGCTGCTCCCACGCCTGGACTACCACCTGGCGTGCCATGTCGCCGCCGTAGTTCTTCTCCACCACGATGGCGTCGGCCTTGAGCTCCAGGGCTAGGCGGCAGGCGGCCAGGCCCCAGTCGTTGGCGCCCATCGAGCCGGACCGGTCGGCAAGAACGTAGAGGTGCCGGTCGAAGTCGCGGGCGATGCCGACGATGCCGGTCTCGTCTCCGACGGTGCTCTCGCCGCCGGCGGGGTCGACGGCGACGATGATGCGGGCCATGTCGAGGCCGGAGAACTGGACTGCGTTGATGCGGGCGTTGTCGATCCACTCGCGCTGCCAGACACCGCCCTCGGGCGGGCGGGGCTTCTGCATGTACAGGGCGCCCCAAACTCGTTCGCCGACGCGTTTGCGGGTCTTGGCGTGGTGGGCGGCGTCGAAGCGGTCGGGCCACAGGGCCTCCCCGGGCGCGCGGCCGAGGGGGTCGTCCGGGCTGTCCGCGAGGGCGGGGAGGTCGATGACGCGCCAGGCGTCTCGCTCGGTGGCGAGGATCCGTCCCGCGAGGTCGTCTTCGTGCCAGCGGGTCTGGATCAGGCAGATGGCACCGGTGGGTTCGAGTCGGGTCTGGATGACGGAGGTCCACCAGTCCCAGGCGCGCCTTCTCATGGTCGGGGAGTCGGCGTCCGCCATGTCCTTGACCGGGTCGTCGACGATGGCGATGTGTGCGCCGCGTCCGGTCAGGCCGCCGACGAGGCCGGCTGCGAGGAGTCCGCCTTCGCCGCCGACGATGTCGAAGCGGTTGGCGGCCTGGCTGCCGGGCTTGAGCTGGAGGCCGAGGTCGTCTCCCCAGGTGAGGATGGCATCTCGAATCCACCGGCCGTGGTCGTCGGCGAGGTCGGCAGAGTAGCTGGCGATCATCATGCGGTGGCCGGGGTTGCGCCGCAGGTACCACAGCGGGGCCCAGCGCGACGCGCGTCGGCTCTTGCCGTGCCGCGGGGGCATGGTGAGCATGACGCGGTCGCACCGGCCCTCGGCCATGTCGATGAACGCCTGGTCGATCAGGTCGAGATGAGGGGCCTGCATCTCGCGGCCGCCGGTGAGCACGGCGGCGAGCGCCCCCGGCGAGCGGTCCATCGCGAGCTGCCGTTCGGCACGAACGAGTTCGGCCCGGAGCTCCGGGGAGGCGGATCGGGCTATGGAGCGGCGGTGCGCCGGCGGCAGCGTCTTGTAGCGGGCGACGACGCTCGCGGTGTCCCGGGCTCTCACTCGGTGTCCGGGTCGGTAAGCGCGATGAGCTTCTCCAGCTCGTCCACGGTTGTGCTCTCGACCTGAACCGGTCCGCCGTCCGGGCCGGACAGCTCGGTGCGGACGGGCATGTCGAGGCCCAGGAGCCGGGCACGGCGCTCCATGATCCGCAGGGTGCGGTCGACGGCCGCGAGGTCCTGGTCGCGGACGGCCTTCTTATAGGCGACGAAGAACAGCCGGTCGAGCCGGTCGGCTTCCAGGGCCCGAAGCTCGTCGACGTCGTCGGCGAGCTCGGCGCGCCGGTCGGCAAGAGCCTGGCGCACATCGCGGCAGGCGGCGTGGATCAGGGCCTCGTCGCTCGGCGGGTCATGCTTCTTCCGATACCGGTCGATGCCGTACCCCTGCGGGTAGGCGATGCCGTCGCTGTTGACGGCGGGGTCGGCGGCGAGCTTGCGGGCGATCGTCAGCCAGTCCACGCCGGCGAGGCGGAGGTCGATGGCGTCCGAGCGGCGGCGCGCGATGGCCGCACGCGCGGCCTTGTCGGGGCGTCCCACGTCGGGGTCCTTCACGGCTCGGGTGCGCCCCCGCGCCCGTCTTCATGATCGCATCACTCGTTGGAGTGCCGCGTTCTCGATCTTCACTGATTCGCCAGACAGCACCGACAGACGTCCGGTATGGTCGCGGGCAAGAGTGGGGTGCGTGAATTACCTGCCGCAAACGGGGATTCGTGAACCCGGGTACCAAAAAGACGGAGCGGATCCAGCGACCCGCTTCGGCCCGCCAGGGTGCCGTTACAAGCCTCTTAGTTGATCCATGTTAGTTAGAGACGTAGTTCTGAGTTCTATCGCTGGCACGGAACTCAGTTCAGCCACAAGTTGTGGCCGAGCTGAGTACGCCTGCCCGCATTCAGTTCGGCCCTGACTGAGAAGGGACCGAACGGTGGACTCCTCTGCGGTTCTCTGGATTCTTGCATGGTCGGGCGTGATCTCGATCGCGATCTTCGTAGCAACCGGAATCCTGGGCCAGCTGCTTTCCTTGATCGAGGCGTGGCGCAGGCTGCTCGACGCCTTTCGGGACGATAGCGCGCAGGAGACTCCGCTCGACAGCGAGTCAGAATCCACCCAGGAGCGGACAGCAGCGTCGGCCCCCGACTCAGTGCAGCCCGGAGCTGATGGGTCGGCGGCCGACAGGGAGCAGTGCGACGATGAATCCCCCGCACCAGCGCAGACGTCACATCAGTGACATCTGCTCACCTTCACCCGGCTTCCTCGGCGGCACGAACTCAGTGGGCGCATCCGGGGCGTTCCGGTGGGTGCGCAGCCACCACGCGAACTGGTAGTTGCGGCAGGTCCGGAATCGGATGGAGCCACGCCGGGGTTCTGTGGCGGGGATGTCGCGCTCGCCCCATCCGGTGATGGGGCGAGCGTTCTCCAGCCGGACCTGTAGACCGGGCACAAGGGCGGGCCCTTCCCAGTCCTGCCCCGGCGCGGCCTCGAAGGCGAGGTGGGCGTTGTCGCTCCACCTCCAGGGATTGGGCAGCGCGCACAGGTACCAGGCGAGTGGCTGGTTGAGCGCCGGCAGTTCGACGAGCTGATGTCGGCGCTTCGGGTCGACCCGCGGGCGGTCCGGTTGACCGAAGGCGCGCAGGCAGTGCTGGTCGAGAGCCACGTGGCGCACCCCCGCGAGCCACATGATGTGGTATCGAGAACGCGACTCGATCCCCACCCGTATTTGTTTCGACATGAATTCCCCACCGGTTTCTCAATTCCCGAGAGAATCATTTCTCTCTATAACCAATTTTATCAAATTCCCGACCAATTCCAGGTGCCTGCCATGCCGGAACCCATTCGGGTACGGCATGTTGAATTCCTCCTCGAAGGCTCTTTCATATTCCTCCTTCGGGAGGGGGATGGGGCGTCGGCACGTGGCCTTGATGTTGGAACCGCTGAGGTCGGTGACCTTCACGTCCTCGAAGTAGCGCCGGAGGAGGGGTTCGAGGGTTTCGGGGGTGTGGAAGCGGAGCTTCTGCCACTTCCCCTTGACGAAGTTCATCTCGACGTTGTTCTCGTCGAGGAAGCTCATCTTCGTGGTGGCCGTCTGCGAGGTGACGCGCTTGGCCTGCTCGTCGCGGAGTTCCCGGCCGAGGCTGCGGGTACCGAGGCACACGACGCCGTCGGCCGCGCACAAGGCGTTGACGGTGGTCAGCACCCAGTGCTGGTAGTCGAGGCTGGTGGTCGCGTTGATGACGGAGTCGAGGACGACGACGTCGTACAGGCCGTTGGCCTGGATGTCCTTGTCGATGTCGCGGAGCATGCCGACGACGGCCCGGATGTCGACGGCGTACGAGCCGTCCTTGCAGCGGTAGGGCTCGTAGTCGTGGATGTTGAAGCCCTTGGCCCGCAGGTGCTTGGCGTAGTCGCCATACCCGGCGCCGAAGTCGACCACGCGGTGGCTGGGCTTGAGCCAAGGGGTGACGAGCTGGTCCCAGGTTTCTGAGCCGTAGGCCAACTTGCCTGCCTTGGCCTTGGAGGAGAACTGCCGGAGCCGCTTGGGCTGGACGATGTGCTGGTTCCAGACAGGGGCCTTGCCCTCGATGGCTGTCCAGTCGTAGACGCCGTACTCGCCGGTGAGGTCGGCGTGGAGCTGCGCGGCCTCGGACGAGGGGACGGTCCAGGCCAGGAGGTCGAAGCGGTTGATGGCAGCGACGACGGCGTACTCGGCGTTGAGGACGATGCGGCCCTGGTCGTCGATGACGACGCTGCCCCAGGGGCCGTGACCCGCCGTCATGTGGCCGATGGCGTTGACGAAGGAGAGGTTCTTGCGTTCGGCAACGCGGATGGACTGCCACGGGATCCAGGACCAGGTGCCGAGCTCGCCGGGGTCGGCGTAGACGACGCTGGCTTCCGTCTCGACTCGGTTGTGGAGCAAGTTGAACTGGATCTCGTCCTGGAGCCGGACCTTGGTGCCGAGCATGACCGCGGGCGTGTGGGTCAGACCGATCGCCTTGAGTCCCTTGGTTCTCTGGTGACCGGCGACCAGGGTGCCGTCGGCGTTGAGGATGACGGGCTTGACGACGCCGTGCCGGCGCAGGGATGCCTGGAGTCTCGTGAATGCGGTCGCGCTGAGGCGGCGGGGGTTGTAGTCGGCGGGGCGGAGCTCGTCGAGCGGGTACGCCTCGTGGAACGTGGTGGTGGGCGCCTTGCTCATGCGGTCTCGTCCTCCTGGTGGGCGTGCTGGAGGACGTGCCACCCGAAGCCCATGTCGCTGTTGGTGTCGTCCACGAACCTCGTGTAGATGGCGTTCAGGGCTTCGACCTCTTCGGAGGTGATCCGGACACGCTTGGACTCCCACTGGAGGTAACCCCACTGGAGGTAGTCGACGGTGGCGGCCGCGCCGGTGCCCGCCCCGTCGGAGGTGAGCTCCAGGGTCTCCGGCAGGGAGGTGTCGTCGAGGAGACGGTCGACGCTCTCGCGGTCGTAGCCGGTGCCGCCGAGGTCGGGGATCTCGGAGAGGACTTCGGCGAGCAGGGCCGTGTCGTAGCCGGCGAGGTCGTTGGTCCGGTTGTCGACCACGACGATGCGCGCGGCGGCCTCGTCGTCGACGTCGACCCAGGTGGCGGCGATCTGCTCCCAGCCGAGCTGCTGCGCGGCGGCGACGGTGTGGTTGCCCGCCAGGATCTCGTTGCGGCGACCGGTGTGCGTGCCCTTGTTGACGACGACGGCGCGGTACTGGCCGTTCACGGTCAGGGAATCGGCGATGGCCGGAAGGTCGCCGGAGCGCGGGTTGCGGTAGTAGGGGGTCAGCTCGGAGATGGGAACGGCGAGCGGGAGGAGCTGAACGGGGATGTTGGCGAGCGCGGTCACGAGGCGTCCCTTGGTAGGCCGTTCCCCGCGCCCTACAGGTCTCAGGGTAGATGACTCGATCGCCAACGTGCCGATTGCAATCCGGATGCCACTCATACCGGGCGCCTCGTACTCTGCTCGCATGCAGCATGACTGGGCCATCGGGCGGCTTCGTCAGTTCGTGTCCGACATCAACTCGCTCTTCGCGTGGGACGACACGCATCAACTGATGGACCCGTGGGGGGAAAGACGCCGTATCGAGCACCTGACGGGCGAGGCCCCGGACGAGGACGCTCTCGTACGTGCTGAGGTTGTGGCGAAGCGGATCGCGGAGGCGTACCAGGAGGGGCTGTGGCCGACTTCCTACCGGATCGACTCCATCAGGGGCCGATGGGAGCCTGCGAAGGAAAGCGCCCTTCGCGCCCTGGCGTTGGCCGAGTCAGCGGAGGAGTTGGATGCCTTCCTGCGTCCGTCTGCTCCGGTGCTGGGCTCGGAGTACCTGCATCCCTGGGTATGGGAGTCAGCACGCCCACTCTGGGTGGCCGGCGCCCGCCAGGAGGCGGTCCTGTCGGCGGCCCGCACGGTCAACGCGCGGCTCCAGCAGAAGGTGGGTCGGCACGATGTCAGCGAGGCCGATCTCGTCATGCAGTGCTTCGACTTGAAGGACCCGCAGTCCGGGAAGCCTCGACTGCGCGTGCCGGGGGATGACAGGACGCAGCCCTCATGGGTGTCCGCCCAGGAGGGCGCGAAGTTCTTCGGCGTCGGTTGCTTCCGCGCGATCCGCAACCTCGCTGCACACCTTGAGGACACGAGCTGGACCGAGCAGCAAGCTCTCGAATACCTCGCGTCCTTCAGCGCGTTCGCACGCTGGGTCGACTCAGCGACTGTGGAGCTTGCCAGCTGAACGAGGGCACGATGAAGGCAGGTACCCACTCGGGTACCTGCCTTCATCGACTATCGGTTGTTGCAGCGGCAGATGCCAGACGGCAGGCACCAGGAGTCGCACGCCTTGCACCACACGGCGCCCGGCACGGGCGGGGTGGGCTCGTTCTTCTTGGGCGTCTGCTGCTCGTTCATGCTGCTCTGCTTCCTATGCGCGTGTGGATGGCTGCTTCGAGTTCGGCTCGATGTCGTGCGGCGTCCGGGTCCGGTTCGCGGCTCCGGCAGGGGTGGGGGCCGCGGTCGGCGGGGGTGGCCGGCGCGCGGTCCCGTTCGGCGACGAGGCGGCGGTACAGGTTGTAGTCGTCGGCGTGGCCGTGGAAGTCCTGCGAGGTCATGGCGCTCCCGGGTACACGTGGACCCGCCGTCGGCCGGGGCCGGGGCGGGTCCGCTCGCGTGATGCGTGTGGTGCGGCAGGTGGCTTCGCTTCGGTGCGGAGCCGGTGCCTGACGGGTAGGGCGCGGGGGATTGGCCACCCGTCAGGCACCGAGGGGATGCCGCATGTCACGGCAGTCGGAGGGCCGGTTCCTCGGCTGTGGCCGTTCCCTCCAACGAGATAGACCGTAGCACTCTTGAGTGTTGGGATCTATTCGGAGTTCAATCTCGGTGCCCGTGGGGCGATTCGCCGCCTCCGTATCCGTCCAGGGGAGCCGTGCCGTGCTGGGTCGGACCGTCCGTGAAGAACATGGCCTGCTGGGCGACTCGGGGGCGCGCGATGAAGTCTTCGACCCGCGGGGCGTTGCGGTTGAAGGAGGGTGGGGCCGGTACTTCACGGACCGGGATGACGGCCACCACGGTGCGGATCCGAAGGGCGGGGAATGCGTCGTCCGGCAGCTCGGTGATCGTTCCGCGCGCCTCTCGGACGCGGTTGAGGAAGTCGCGGGTGATTCGGTCCTGGCGGAAGGTCAGGCTGCCGAACATGACGGCGACGAGCAGGCCGCCCGGCCGAAGGAAGCGCAGCGCCCGTTCCACGTGGCGGATGTCCTGCCGGTCGGCGAAGGGCGGGTTCATGATGACGCGCCGGTACCGGCGATGGACAGGGACCGTCATGAAGTCGGCCGTGATGACGTTGCGGGCGTAGCCGCCGGCACGGATGTGGTCGGCGCGCCTAGGGTCGAGCTCGATGCAGTCGACGACGGCCCCGCGGGCGGCGACGGCGCCGGCGATCGCTCCGCGTCCGGCCGAGGGTTCCAGGACCTCGACCCCGGGGGCGAGGGTGGCCAGATCCACGAGGCGGTCGACGAGGGGTTGCGGGGTGGGGTACCAGCCTCGCTCAGAGTCGGTGGTCACCTCGCCGGTGCTCAGGAGTCCGGCGATGGCGTCGGCCGCGTCGACGGGGAAGAGGTGGGCCTGCTTGCTGCGGCTCCACTTGCCGCCCACCGCGTCGAGAGCGAGGTTCACGCGCTGGTAGAGCTTGGGGGTCAGCTGGCCCGGCAGGTAGAGGGCGGGACCTCTGGCCGTCGCCGATCTGATGACATCGAGAACGTCGGGATCTATCTGCATGGGTTTCCCTCCTAGGCGTATTCGGTGCAGTTGACGGCGAGCGGATGGTCCTTGTGGTCGTCGCAGACGGCGTCACCCGTGGCGGGATCCGTCCCGCCGTCACACGCTTCGCAGACCCAGTAACCGCAGACCACGCAGATGGCCGTGGCGCGCTGCTCGTCGTCGTTGTCGAGGTCGGTGTCACACAGGCGGCAGATGCGCGGCGGCAAAGTGCCGTCATCGGGCCAGGTCCTGAGGCCGTCGATCAGCCGGGGGCGCTTCATGCTCCGCTCTCCTTCGGCGCGGCGCTCTGCCCTCGGGCGGCGAGTAGGGATGCTTCGAGCTCGACCAGGCGCGCGGTCACCATGACGGGGAACCGGACATAGACGGAGCTGCCTCCCCCAAGAAGCAGGAGGGCGGCAGCCTCATGGGTCAGCGTGTCCGCCTGCGCGAAGTCAGCGGCGTTGCCGGTGCTACGGGCCGCGTACAGACTCCGGGCGGCCTCTCGCACGAGTTCGGCCGCCTCGGGGTCGTACTCCGCGAGGGCGTCAGCCGACTCCTCCTCCTCGCCCTCGAACAGGTTCTCGTAGATGTTGCGCATGACCTGGTAGGGGTTGGTCACGTTGTCTCTCCAGACAGAGGGAGAGGGCAGCCCGCAGGCGGGCTGCCCTCTGGATGGCGGGGAGGGTCAGGCAGCGAGCTCGACCGGCTCGGTCTCGGTGGACATGTCGGCGTTGCCGTGCTCCGGCTCGATGGCGGGGCCGACGGCAGGCGAGGCCTCCGGGGCGTCGTCGGTCTTCGCGTCGGCATCCGTCTCGGTGGAGACCTCGCCCTGGCTCTCGTCCGACGAGACGGGTTCGGCGTCCTCGACGTCCGTGGACTCCAGCAGGGCGAGTGCGGCGGCCGCGTCGCCGGCGAGGTCGGGGGCGGCGGCGTCGGGGCTGACCATCAGCTCGCTGGCGTCGGCGTGGGCCTTGGCCTGCTTGAGCTGCCAGCGGGCCTTCTGGACGGAGGCGGCGACCCGGTCGATCTGCTCCAGTCGCTTGCCGACCTGCCCGTCCAGCATGCGGGCCAGCTCCATCGGGTCGATCTTCGCGATGCCGTCCAGCAGTTCGCACATGCGCTCGACGTCGTCGAGGTCGTTCTTGGTCTTGGCCTGGGCGCGGGTGATCTCGGCCTTCTTCTCCGGGGTCAGCTCTTCGACGTCGACCATGGACTCCTGCTTGGCC
Organism: Streptomyces sp. NPDC093111; assembly: GCF_040683955.1. Lineage (NCBI taxonomy): Bacteria > Bacillati > Actinomycetota > Actinomycetes > Kitasatosporales > Streptomycetaceae > Streptomyces > Streptomyces sp. NPDC093111. The sequence goes on from NZ_JBFBNW010000012.1 coordinate 249,246, forward strand.
GCCTTCTCCTGCTTGCGCATGGCGTAGGCGATGTGGACGAGCTGGTTGTCGCTCTTGTCGCCCTTCTTCCAGTCGTCGAAGACCGCCTTCTGGTTGGCGGGCGTCAGCGCGGCGATCTGGACAGCGGCCTGGGTGCCGATGTGCTTCGCGTCCACGGCGGCCTGGATCTCGGGGCGCAGGTTGAGGAGGGTCAGCCGCTGGTTGACGAACGGGACCGACTTGGAGAAGGTCTCGGCGACCGCGGGCACCTTCTCGGGGTCGCCGTCGTGCTCGTCCTCCAGTACCCGCTTGAAGCCGCGGGCCTCCTCCATGGGGAGCATGTCCTCGCGGTTCAGGTTCTCCGCCATGGCCTTCTTGAAGGAGTCGAGGTCGGTGATCTCCTCCTCGCCGTCGGCGAGGAGGATCTTGGCCTCGATCGTGAGGTTGCCCGCGAGTCCGTTGGCGCGGAAGCGCCGCTCGCCGGCGACGAGCTCGTACATGATCGGCTCACCCTTGCGCCGCGCGCCCGCGGCGGCCAGCGTGCGCACGACGACCGGCTGGAGCAGGCCGTGCTGCTTGATCGAGTCGGCAAGCTCGTTCAAGGCCTCTTCGTTGAAGGACTCGCGGGGCTGGGACTCGTTGCGGCGGATCTGGCGCATCTTCAGGGTCTGGTACTTGTGCGGCATGTCGTCTCCCAAGAGGTCGGCGGGTGGGGGCTTTCCCCTCCCCCCTTCATGCTTTTATTCTATATGCATTGCGGGTGCGAGTCCACAATTTTCTGAAGTTTTCCCAGGTCAGAGGCGTGGGGCGCGAACCCACAGGGTTCGCGCCCCACGCCTCACTTCCCGCAGCCATCCACCTCGCCCGAACTCGCCGGCCGACCAATCTCCTCGATGTCCACGATCGCCAGCGCCCCCAGCACCTCGCGCGCCAGCCCGTCATCAAGGGCGACGTTCCCCCTACCCCCGGACTCCGCCAGCCGAGCCAGCACTCGCCCCACTTCGATCCCCACCCGTACCTCTTCGCGTCATGACGCCGTACCGCCCGGGCGCGCCCATCCTTAGATCCCCACACAACAGAGACTTCGGCACACCTCAGGCCCGAAGGAAGGCGCCACCCCGACCCGTTTCCCCAGAGGCCAGGGAGTGGCGCCCGCACGCTAGGTAAGCGTTCGATTCTCACCCGTTATAGATCTTGCTTCGGGCCGCCCGGTATTGTCAACAAACAAAGACATTGAACGGCTCCAGCCGCCACGCGGGCCGGAGTTGACACAGTATGAGGAGTTACGACCAGATGTCGCCGCTCGGCCCGCAGGTACCTCTCGCCAGCAAGCTGGCTCTGCTGCTCGGCAGGAAGCGCGACAAGGCCGGGAAGACGCCGAGCACGCGCGCCATCGCCGCAGCGACCGCCCAGGAAGCAGGCGGGAAACCTGCCATGACGCACCAGGTGGTCAACGAACTGCTGACCGGAGAGAAGACGGACCCGAAGCTGTCTCAGCTCCTCGGACTCGCACGCGCTTTCGAGACTCCGGTAAGTTTCCTCCTCCCCGGATACAACGGTTTGACCTCCTTGACGGTCTACGAGCAATACCCGGAGGTTCGTGAAGCTCTACGCCTGGTTCACGACCTCGGGCCAGAAGGGGCCGGCGAACTGCTGGAGGCCGCCCGTGAGATCCGCTCACGGCATGGATGCAGCAGCCTTACCGTCCCCGAGATCCCCGAACCCCTGCCCTCCGTCCCCGAGGCCCCACGGCCTGGTAGGCGGCGCCGGCTCAGTTTTGACGAAGCAGCCCAACGGGCCGCCTCCGACCTGGAAGGACCCTAGAACGATGGACGGCATAGTCTTCGGCCTGTGCACCCTCTTCGGCTTGACGGGCACCGTGCTCTCCGCCCGTGAAGCCTGGCGCCAGCGGGACCGAGCCGACTACCGGATCGCCAGGGCCGCACGAACCGCGGCGTTCGGTGTGTGCACCCTAGGAGTCCTCCTCGCCGTTCCGGCGGTCGAGTCCGCAGTCGAGTCTGTGACTGGCATGAACAACTCGGCCAAGATCGGCGCCCACATCTGCGCCATCCTGTGGTGCGGCAGCCTCCAGCTCATGCTGGTGGACTGGTCGTACAACCGGGAAGTCCTCAAGGCCAGCCTCTACGCGCGGATCGCCTTCGCAATCGTCGTCCTCGCCGCCATGCTCCCGCTGTTCGTCGCCACCACGGACGAGACCATCGAGTTCACCACCGCGCACGCCGCCGCGCCAGGCGTCACGTGCTACCTCATGGTCTACCTGGCCTACGTGGCAGTGACCTGCGGAGAGATCGTCTTCCTGTGCTCCGGGATGGCACTGTCCATGCGTCGAGGCGGCCACCTGTGGACCGCGCGCGGGCTCACTATGTCGGCAGTCGCCGCAATGCTGGGAGTGGCGTACGCACTGAGCAAGGGCTCCTACCTGGTCACGCACTACCTCGGTCACCCGTGGTCCCTGGAGACGGAGGAGATCGTCTCCCCGGCCCTGGCCGGCCTGGCCGTCGTCGCCCTGATCACCGGCCTGACGATGTCGATGGTCGGGCGGCGGATCGCCGCCCGGAAGGTGACCGCCTCAGCTGCCTGAGGCGCTGCCCATCTTGCGCCAGCGCAAGACGACACGGCCGGGCTCGATCGTCCGGACGCCCCGCGCTCGTGCCGGATACACGACAATGGCCTCCAGGAACAGCAGCACGATCGCTCTCCTGGAGGCCGTCGGCGCGGTGTTCCACCAGCGCACCAGATCGGTCACGCCACCCAGCTTGAAGTTCGCCATCTGCTCCGCGTATCGCAGGCGCTTCCGCGTCTCCTTGAGATTCTTCGTGAGCTCGCCGTCGGCGATGACGAAGGCCTCGCTGCTGATCTGCCGCTGCCCGTAGAGCATCGCGGCTTCCTTCCGCCGCCCCTCAAGGTCGACGAGGTCAGCCTTGAACTTCTCGACCTGTTCCTTGACCAACTCCTGCGCGCGAAGAATCTGCTCGTAGATGCCTGGCTTGAGCAGCTCGGCAACTACGTACTCCCCAACGTGGGTGTCCAGTAGTTCGGCATCGATCCGTACCTCACCGCATCCGCCGCGCCCGTTCTTATCCTTGGGACGGCAGCGGTACCCCGGGGTGCCCGCGTTCGTTCGGGCTCCCTGGAGGGCCTGGGTGCACTTGCCGCAGGTGCTCGCCTCGTCGTTGAGGAGGTAGTCGTGCGCGTCGTCCGGCGTGGCCGTCTTGCGGGCCTTCTCGCGCTCCTCCAAGGCGTGGAACTCGGAGGCAGTGATCGCCCCTGGGTGGCCCGCGTCTACCAGGCTGCCGTCCTTCTCGCGGCGCAGGCCAGCGATGGCCGGATTGCGGAGGAGGCGACCGATCGAGGCGTCCTTCCACTCCCCTCCGAGCGTCCCCCGGTGGCCCTCCTGGTTGGCCCAGGCGGCGATGTCCGCGTTCGAGGCGCCGGCTAGAGCCCGGCTGACCATCTGGCGAGTCGGTTCCACCTCGTCGTCGCGAAGCCGACGACGCGACTGGTCGTCAAAACCGTAGAGCCGAGGCATTCGATGGTCGTCCGTTCTTCTCGTACGCGTGTAGCCGCCCGATCCTAGGCCACAGCCCTGCACTGAGGCTGTGGCCTAGGAGACTCACTTCGGACAGCGCGCGATCATCAGCGCGTAGGCGGCGTCACCTCCAACACGCTCCACAGGGCAGCTGTCGGGACCCTCACCGTGCTCCCCAGAGAGAGCGTTCGAACAGGGAAGGTCCCCTCCCGGATCAGGTCATAAGCCTTGTGGACTCCGATCCCGAGCGCCCGTGCGGCCGTGGTGACGTTCACCGTGGGCGGCAGCGCGAGCAGTTCCTCCAGGGTCATCTGGCTCGCCCTGGCACCTGCAACTACAGCGTTTTCCGTTGTCATCCCGTTGTCGCGATCTCCCCCACGCCAACGTGACTTAAGAATACGCCAACACTGGAGTGTTGGGGCAAGATGTGTAAGCGGTTCAACGAGAACCGTCACAGAGGGACAAGGAGCGAGGACCCCAGAGCAATGGAGAAGTTCAACCCCTCCTACACGCGCTACTGCGTCTGCCAGGAACCGGTGATCGGCAAGGACGGCGCCCCGGTCCTGGACAACACTGGGAAGCCGAAGCAGCGCAACATCGGCGCCGGCTGCCCCAAGCTCAAGGAGAAGAAGCACGGAAAGTGGAGCCTCTACTTCGAACTGGAGGCCGGCGAGAACGGTGACCGGCGCCGTGTCCGCAGATTCGGGTTCGCCACCAAGGACGCTGCGATGAAGAAGGCGGCCGAGCTCTACCGGGAGGCCGTCAAGGGCACCGACATCTTGAGCGACGCCACCGTGGCCGAGGACCTGGACGCGTGGATCGCTCGCAAGAAGCGCCTCGCCCGCACGACGACTCACGGGTACGAGGATCACATCCGGCTGTACCTCAGGCCTCACCTCGGGCACATCAAGCGGCGCGACCTCAAGCTCCGACACATCGAGGCGATGTTCACGGCGATCGAGCGGGAGAACGCCGAGAGGCTTCTGCACCACGCGCGCATAGTCGAGCTGACGGAGGCGCGCGACGCGGCACACACGGCGTGGGTCCGAGCCTCCGGGAAGACAGAGGAGCGTCGCGTCAGGCGCCGCGCCTATCTGGATGCGAACGCGGCACTCCGCGAGGGCAGCAAGGGGCGGCGGAAGATCACCTCGGTCAACACCATGCACCGCATCCTCGCGACCCTGAAGTCCTTCATGTCGGACGTCATCAAGCGCGGCGACTACACCACCAACTGGGCCAAGATGGTCGAGCTTCCGCCGGTGAAGAAGCCCACGGCGCTGGTCTGGACGCCGGAACGGGTCGAGGAGTGGAAGCGGACGGGCCAGAAGCCGTCCCCGGTGATGGTGTGGACTCCAGAGCAGACGGCCGACTTCCTCGCCTTCATCGCGTCCGACCGGTTCGTTGGGCTGTGGAACGGGCTCATCTTCAGGGGGCCGCGCCGCGGGGAGATGTGCGCGCTGCCCCCGTCGGAGGTCAGCCTGTACTCGCCGGTGCAGTACTTCCGGATCTCGGCACAGGTCGTCGAGGTCGCCTACCGGGTGTACGACGAAGCGCCGAAGCAGGACAGCGTCCGCACCGTCACCCTCGACACCGGCACCGCCGAGCTCTGGGTGGACTTCGAAGCGACGCGCACCAAGGAGCGCGAGGCTTGGAGTGAGGCCCACGCCTACGTCGAGAGCGACCGCTTCTGGGTGCACGAGGACGGCAAGCCCCTCCACCCGGACTGGATGAGCAGGAGGTTCAACCGACTCGTCGAGCTGTCCGGGCTGCCCCCGATCAGACTGCACGACACCCGGCACCTGTCGGCGGCACTGGCCCTGCTCGGCGGGGCAAAGATGAAGGTCGTCCAGGCACGACTGGGCCACAAGTCGTTCCAGATCACGTCCGACACCTACACAGCGGTCCTGCCGCAGCTCCTGGACAACGAGGCCGAGACCACCAGCTCAGTCGTCCCCCGGCCGCAGCCCGGCTCGCCGCCGGCCTCCGCGAACGGCAGCTCACGCGATCCGGGGAAGTGTGCCGCCGATCACGCGCCTCTGGACCCTGCCAAGGGGCCGCAGGTGACGCTGGACGGGGTCACCGATGCGCCGAACGAGGGATTCGAGCGCGTCGCGTGACCCGCGTCCAATCTCTGTCCAGTCAGGTGTGATTTCCTGCCTAGGACGGGCCGCCAAGACCCTTCGTGCTCACGTCTGACCGGTGAAGTGCCTGGTCAGAACGATTTTTCCTTGTGGGGCGGGTGGGACTCGAACCCACGGCCGACGGATTATGAGTCCGCTGCTCTAACCGGCTGAGCTACCGCCCCGAACACCACGGCGCGTACAAGTGTGCGCGCCGTCTGCCGCAGCATAGCCGCTCATACGATCTCCTGCTCCGGATGATCGGCCATGCTCGATCTAGAGGACTCCGGGGGCGGTTCGGCGGTTCCCGGGGAAACGAAAAAGGACCCCGAAGGGTCCTCTTCCGCTCTGCTCCCCCGACTGGACTCGAACCAGTAACCCTCCGGTTAACAGCCGAATGCTCTGCCAATTGAGCTACAGGGGACTGCGCTCCCCCGACTGGACTCGAACCAGTAACCTGCCGGTTAACAGCCGGCTGCTCTGCCAATTGAGCTACAGGGGATTGCTGCGTTGCGACGAACAGACCCACCTCCGGCCTAGCCGGGGGGCGGTCGCTCGCTGCGAGACATAGATTAGCGCAAGCAGGGGGGTGCTCCGCCAATCGGTATCCCCAGGGCGCTCCAGGGAAGGGTCACAGCCGTGCGGTACAAGCTGATCTTCGTCGTGGGACTGGCCGTCGGGTTCGTGATCGGGACCCGCGCCGGGCGCGAGCAGTACGAGCGGATGAAGAAGTCCGCGCAGGCCGTCGCGCAGAACCCGGCCGTGCGCAACGCCGCCGAGTCCGCCGCCCAGACCGGGCGCCAGGTGGCCGGGAAGGCGCTGCACGCCGTCGGCGACCAGGCGCAGAAGATCCGGTCGCGGCGCGACCACGACGGTCAGTTCTCCGTGTACGAGGAGGACGACTGGGGGACGAGCAACACCTGAACCCGGCACGGCCCCGCGTACGGCAGAATCATGTGCCATGGGGATAGTCGCGGGACTCGACAGCTCTTCGGACTCCACGCGCATCGTCGTGTGCGACGCGGACACGGGCGCCGTGCTGCGGCAGGGCCATGCCGCGCACCCTCTCGAACCCAAGGCCGCCGACGTCGATCCGCAGGCCTGGCTGCTCTCCCTCGGTGAGGCCGCGACCGGCGGCCTGCTCGAAGGCGTCGAGGCCATCGGGGTCGCCGCGCAGCAGCACGGCCTCGTCCCGCTCGACCCGCAGGGCGCCCTCGTGCGGCCCGCGCTGGTCGGCAACGACAAGCGGGCCCAGGTCGCCGCCGCCGACCTCGTGGAGGGGCTGGGCGGCCGGTCCGCCTGGGCCGAGGCCGTCGGGGTCGTCCCGCACTCGGGGCTGCCGCTCGCCAAGCTGCGCTGGCTCGCCCGCAACGAGCCCGAGCACGCCCAGCGGGTCGCCATGCTCCTCCAGCCGCACGACTGGCTGGTCTGGCAGCTGCTGGGCCGCCCCGCCCGCCGCACCACCGACCGCGGCGCCGCCTCCACCACCGGCTACTGGTCCGCCCGCGGCAACAGCTACCGCCCCGACCTGGTCGACCTCGCGCTCGGGCACCAGGCCGTGCTCCCGGAGGTGCTCGGCCCGGCCGAGGCCGCCGGCACGACGCCCGAGGGGCTGCTCATCTCCGCCGGTACCGGGGAGACCATGGCCGCCGCCCTCGGCCTCGGCCTCGGCACCGGCGACGCCGTCGTCTCCCTCGGCGCCTCCGGTTCCGTCATGGCCGTCCATCACGAGGCCCTCACCGACCCGGCCGGCGCGATCACCTCGTACGCCGACGCCACCGGCATGCACCTGCCCGTCGTGCACACCTCGAACGCGGTACGGGCGCTGCGCGGCACCGCCGAGATGCTCGGCGTCGAGTCCCTGGACGAGCTGTCCGCGCTCGCGCTCACCTCGACCCCGGGGTCCTCCGGCCTCGTCCTGCTGCCCTACCTGGAGGGCGAGCGCACCCCGAGCCTGCCGCACACCGCCGGCACCCTCTCCGGGCTGCGCCGCGAGTCGATGAAGCCCGAGCACCTGGCCCGCGCCTCCTTCGAGGGCATGCTCTGCTCCCTCGCCGACGCCATGGACGTGCTCCGCGGCCGGGGCGTCGAGGTGCGCCGCGTGTTCCTGCTCGGCGCCGCCGCGGGGCTGCCCGCCGTCCAGGCCATCGCGCCCGCGGTGTTCGGCGCGCAGGTCGTCGTCCCCCAGCCGGCCGACTACGCGGCGCTCGGCGCGGCCCGGCAGGCCGCCTGGGCCCTCGGCGTGTCCCGGGGCACCCTCACCCCCTCCGCTCCCCCGGCCTGGCAGGGCGCCGCCGCCCAGGTCTTCGAGCCCGGCGAGGAGCTGGCCGTCGGCCAGGCCGTGCGACAGCAGTACGCGGCGACCCGCGAGCAGATCCATCCGGGGGCCTTCGCCGGGTGACCGGGTGACGGGGGGCTGGGTGACGGGGGGGGCTGGGTGACGGGGATCCCGTGACCGGGACCCGGCGACCGAGTAAGTCCGCCCCGCCGCCCCCACCGCGCGCCCGCCCCGTAAGCCGCCCCCGGACCTTCGTGGTCCGCCCGCCAGGACCTCCGGCCCCCGCTGTGCCGGGACCTCGGGCCCTCGCTTCGTAAAGACTTTCCCAGGGCTGCTCTCCGGCCCCGAAACCGAGTCGTAACGCCGCGGGGGCGCGGGCGATAGTAGAACCCGTGCTCATAAGACTTCTCCGAACCCACCTACAGCCGTACAGAAAACCCATCGCCCTGCTCGTGGTGCTCCAGCTGCTCCAGACCAGCGCCACGCTCTACCTGCCGACCCTGAACGCCGACATCATCGACAACGGTGTCGTCAACGGGGACACCGGCTACATCCTGCGGTTCGGCGCGCTGATGATCGGCGTGTCCGTGGTCCAGGTCTTCTGCAACATCGGGGCCGTCTACTACGGGGCGCGCACCGCTTCCGCGGTCGGCAGGGACGTGCGGGCCGCGGTCTTCGACCGGGTGCAGTCGTTCTCGTCCCGCGAGGTCGGGCACTTCGGCGCGCCGTCGCTGATCACCCGGACCACCAACGACGTGCAGCAGGTCCAGATGCTGGTCCTGATGGCGTTCACCCTGATGGTGTCCGCGCCGATCATGTGCGTCGGCGGCATCGTCATGGCGCTCGGTCAGGACGTGCCGCTGTCGGCGGTGCTGCTCGCGGTGGTGCCGGTGCTCGGCATCGCCGTCTCGCTGATCGTGCGGAAGATGCGCCCGCTGTTCCGCACCATGCAGACCCGCCTCGACACGGTGAACCGGGTGCTGCGCGAGCAGATCACCGGCAACCGGGTCATCCGCGCCTTCGTGAAGGACGACTACGAGCGCGAGCGGTTCAAGGGCTCGAACGCCGAGCTGACCGAGGTGTCGATGTCCACCGGGCGGCTCATGGCGCTCATGTTCCCGACCGTGATGACGGTCGTGAACGTGTCGTCGATCGCCGTCGTCTGGTTCGGCGCGCACCGCATCGACAGCGGCGGGATGGAGATCGGCGCGCTGACCGCCTTCCTCGCCTATCTGATGCAGATCGTGATGGCCGTCATGATGGCCACCTTCATGTTCATGATGGTGCCGCGGGCCGAGGTGTGCGCCGAGCGCATCGAGGAGGTCCTGGCGACCGAGTCCAGCGTGGTCCCGCCGGCCGCGCCGGTGACGACGCTGGGGCAGCGCGGGCACCTGGAGGTCAAGGGCGCGGACTTCCGGTACCCGGGCGCCGAGGAGTCGGTGCTCAAGGACGTCGGCCTGGTCGCCCGGCCGGGCGAGACGACCGCGATCATCGGCTCGACCGGCAGCGGCAAGTCGACCCTGCTGGGGCTGGTGCCGCGGCTGTTCGACGTGACGGGCGGCGAGGTCCTGGTCGACGGCGTCGACGTGCGGGAGCTCGACCCGACGCTGATGGCGAGGACGGTGGGCCTGGTCCCGCAGAAGCCGTACCTGTTCTCCGGGACGGTCGCGAGCAACCTGCGGTACGGGAAGCCGGACGCCACCGACGAGGAGCTGTGGCACGCCCTGGAGGTCGCCCAGGCCGCCGACTTCGTGAAGAAGCTGGAAGCCGGGCTCGACGCGCCGATCGCGCAGGGCGGCACGAACGTGTCGGGCGGGCAGCGGCAGCGGCTCGCCATCGCGCGCACGCTGGTGCAGCGGCCCGAGATCTACCTGTTCGACGACTCGTTCTCGGCGCTCGACTACGAGACGGACGCCCTGCTGCGGGCGGCGCTCTCGGCGGAGACCTCCGACGCGACGGTGGTCATCGTCGCGCAGCGCGTGTCGACCATCCGGGAGGCCGACCGGATCGTGGTCCTCGACGAGGGCCGGGTCGTGGGCACCGGACGGCACCACGAGCTGATGGCGGAGAACGAGACGTACCGGGAGATCGTGCTCTCCCAGCTGACCGAGGCGGAGGCGGCCTGATGGCGGGTCCACGTATGCCCATGGCCGGCGGTGGCCCCGACCAGCGCTCCATGGACTTCAAGGGCTCCGGGAAGCGGCTGCTCAAGCAGCTGGCGCCGGAGCGGAGCTCGCTGTGGGTGATGCTCCTCGCCGGCGTGCTGTCGGTGGCGGCCTCGGTGGTCGGGCCGAAGATCCTCGGCCGGGCGACCGACCTGATCTTCGCGGGCGTGGTCGGGCGGCAGATGCCCGAGGGCACCACGAAGGAGCAGGCGCTGGCGGGGCTGCGCGCCAAGGGCGACTCCGGGATGGCGGACATGCTGTCCGGGGTGGACTTCACCCCGGGCAAGGGCATCGACTTCACGGCGGTCGGCGAGGTCCTCGGCCTGGTCCTCGTCGTGTACGTGCTGGCGGGCCTGCTGATGCTGGTCTCCACCCGTATGTCGATCAAGGTGATCAACCGGACCGTGTACCGGATGCGCGAGGACGTCCAGACGAAGCTGGCGCGGCTGCCGCTGTCGTACTTCGACAAGGCGAAGCGCGGCGAGGTGCTGTCCCGGGCGACCAACGACATCGACAACATCTCGCAGACCCTCCAGCAGTCGATGGGCCAGCTGATCAACTCGCTGCTCACGATCGTCGGCGTGCTGGTGATGATGTTCTGGATCTCGCCGCTGCTGGCGCTGGTGGCGCTGGTGACGGTGCCGCTGTCGGTGGTGGTGGCCACGAAGATCGGCAAGCGCTCGCAGCCGCACTTCGTGCAGCAGTGGAAGTCCACGGGCAAGCTGAACGCCCATGTGGAGGAGATGTACTCCGGCCACACGCTGGTGAAGGTCTTCGGCCGGCAGGAGGAGTCCGGGAAGGACTTCCACGAGCAGAACGAGGCGCTGTACGAGGCCGGGTTCAAGGCCCAGTTCAACAGCGGCGTGATGCAGCCGGTGATGATGTTCGTGTCGAACCTGAACTACGTCCTGGTGGCCGTGGTCGGCGGTCTGCGGGTGGCGAGCGGCAGCCTGTCCATCGGTGACGTGCAGGCCTTCATCCAGTACTCCCGGCAGTTCTCGATGCCGCTGACCCAGGTCGCCTCGATGGCGAACCTGGTGCAGTCGGGCGTCGCCTCGGCCGAGCGGATCTTCGAGCTGCTCGACGCGGAGGAGCAGGCGCCGGACGGCCCGGTCAGCGAGCACCCGGCCGACCTCAAGGGCAAGGTCGCCCTGGAGGGCGTGTCCTTCCGGTACGAGGCGGACAAGCCGCTCATCGAGGATCTGTCGCTGGTGGTGGAGCCGGGTCAGACGGTCGCGATCGTCGGTCCGACCGGTGCGGGCAAGACGACGCTGGTGAACCTGCTGATGCGGTTCTACGAGGTGACCGGCGGCCGGATCACCCTCGACGGCGTCGACATCGCGAAGATGGCCCGCGAGGACCTGCGGGCCGGGATCGGCATGGTCCTCCAGGACACCTGGCTCTTCGGCGGCACCATCGCCGAGAACATCGCGTACGGCACGACGCGCGAGGTGAGCCGGGCGGAGATCGAGGAGGCGGCGCGGGCCGCGCACGCCGACCGTTTCGTCCGCACCCTGCCCGAGGGCTACGACACCGTCATCGACGACGACGGCGCGGGCGTCAGCGCCGGCGAGAAGCAGCTGATCACCATCGCGCGGGCGTTCCTGTCCGACCCGGTGATCCTGGTCCTCGACGAGGCGACGAGCTCGGTCGACACCCGTACCGAGGTGCTGATCCAGAAGGCGATGGCCCGGCTCGCCCACGGGCGGACCTCGTTCGTGATCGCGCACCGGCTCTCCACCATCCGGGACGCGGACGTGATCCTGGTGATGGAGAACGGTTCGATCGTGGAACAGGGCACGCACGAGGAGCTGTTGTCCTCGGGCGGTGCCTACGCCCGGCTGTACGCGGCCCAGTTCGCGCAGGCGGTCGCCGAAGTGGACTGACCGGCGGCCCCGTTCGCCGAGCACACCCCATGGCCCATGCCGCGTGACGCGCGGCATGGGCCGTGTGCGTCCCGGGCCGGGGGCCGGCTAGTCGAGGTAGCCGCGCAGCTGGTCCGCGTAGGCGTGGTCGCGGAGTTTGCCGAGGGTCTTGGACTCGATCTGGCGGATGCGTTCGCGGGTCACGCCGAAGAGCTGCCCGATCTCCTCCAGGGTGCGGGGCCTGCCGTCGTCGAGGCCGTAGCGGAGCTGGACGACCTTGCGTTCGCGCTCGCCGAGGGTGGAGAGGACGGCCTCCAGGTGTTCGCGCAGCAGCAGGAAGGCGGCGGACTCGACGGGGGACGTGGCGTCGCCGTCCTCGATGAGGTCGCCGAGGGCGACGTCGTCCTCCTCGCCGACGGGGGCGTGCAGCGAGACCGGCTCCTGGGCGAGCCGCAGCACCTCGCCAACCCGCTCGGGGGCGAGGTCGAGCTGGGCGGCGACCTCCTCGGCGGTGGGCTCGTAGCCGCGTTCCTGGAGCATCCGGCGCTGGACGCGGATGACCCGGTTGATGAGCTCGACGACGTGCACGGGGACGCGGATGGTCCGGGCCTGGTCGGCGAGGGCCCGGGACATCGCCTGGCGGATCCACCAGGTGGCGTACGTGGAGAACTTGTAGCCGCGCGCGTAGTCGAACTTCTCGACGGCCCGGATCAGGCCGAGGTTGCCCTCCTGGACCAGGTCGAGCATGGTCAGGCCGCGTCCCACGTACCGCTTGGCGACGGAGACGACGAGCCGCAGGTTGGCTTCGATGAGCCGGCGCTTGGCGATCCGGCCGAGCACCACGAGCCGGTCCAGGTCCAGGGCCAGCCGGGTGTCCAGGGCGGGGGTGCGGGCCAGTTTCTCCTCGGCGAACAGGCCGGCCTCGACCCGGCGGGCGAGGTCGACCTCCTCGGCCGCGGTGAGCAGCGGGACGCGGCCTATCTCCCGCAGGTACTGCCGGAAGAGGTCGGAGGAGGGTCCGCTGCCGCCGGGGTCGGCACGGCGGCGGCGGGGCGGGACCTCGGGTTCCTGTTCGGCGGCGCCGAGTTCGGCCGGAGAGGGGTCCTGGGACGTGACGGTCTGGGTCTGCACGGGGGGCGACCTCCGGGGTGGGTGATCGCTGCCGGTCCGGGGGAGTGACGGCAGCGGGACTGCACCGTCACCCAGTGTGGGGTACGACACATCGCCGCCACGAGGGGCGTGCGGTGACTTTTTGAGTCCGGTGCGTGACCGAACGTGTGGCCGCGCCCGTCAGAGGGCGGTGGCGCCGTTGTTGCGGAGCGACTGCCCGTACTGGGTGAGCACCCACAGCTCGTTCTGCACGGCCGCCAGCTGTCCGGGGTCGCCCTGGGCGCCGAGGCGGGCCAGGGAGCCCTGCACGTCGCGGATGCGCCGGTCGACGGCGCGCAGCCGGACGGTGACGAGCTGGTCGCCGGCGTAGGCCTCGTCGACGGTCCTGGCGAAGATGGTCTCGACGGCGAGCTCGGTGACGAGGGCGCGGACGGTGTCGTCGGGCGCGGCCTCGCGGACGGCGTCGAGGTAGTCGGAGGGGGCGTCGGTGGCGCCGCCCGCGTCCTGGACGCACTGGCGGACGGCCGCGTAGGGCGCGGCGGTGAACTCGTCGAGGCCGTACGCGTCGAAGGCCGGGGAGACCAGCTCGGGGCGCTGGAGGGCCAGCTTGAGCAGCTCGCGCTCGGTGCGGTGGGCGGGGCTGCGCAGGTTGAGCGCGGGTCCGGCCGGGGCGACGGGGGCCTGGACCTCGCCGTACGAACGCTGCTGGGGCCGGGAGCTCTGGGCGGGGCCCTTGCCGCCGCCGCCGCGCTGCCAGCGGGCGACCTGGGCGATCCGGTGGACGACGAACTGGGTGTCGAGGATGCCGACGAGGCCGGCGAGCTGGACGGCGACCCGGTGCTGCAGCGCGATGTTCTTGATCTTGGCGACGATCGGGGCCGCCTCGTCGAGGGCGGCGGCCTGGCCCGCCGGGTTCTCCAGGTCGTAGCGGTTCACGATCTGGCGGAGCGCGAACTCGAAGAGCGGGGTGCGCGGCTCGGCCAGGTCGACGACGGCCTCGTCGCCCTTGGCGAGGCGCAGGTCGCAGGGGTCCATGCCGTCGGGGGCGATGGCGATGTACGTCTCGGCGGCGAACTTCTGGTCGTCCTCGAAGGCGCGCAGGGCGGCCTTCTGGCCGGCGGCGTCGCCGTCGAAGGTGAAGATGACGCGGGCCGAGCCGTTGTCCATGAGGAGGCGGCGCAGGATCTTGATGTGGTCGCCGCCGAAGGCGGTGCCGCAGGTGGCGATGGCGGTGGTGACGCCGGCCAGGTGGCAGGCCATGACGTCGGTGTAGCCCTCGACGACGACGGCGCGGCTGGCCTTGGCGATGTCCTTCTTGGCGAGGTCGATGCCGTAGAGCACCTGGGACTTCTTGTAGATCGGCGTCTCGGGCGTGTTGAGGTACTTGGGCCCGTTGTCGTCCTCGCGCAGCCTGCGGGCGCCGAAGCCGACGACGTCGCCGCCGACGTCCTTGATCGGCCACATGAGCCGGCCGCGGAAGCGGTCGATGGGGCCGCGGCGGCCGTCCTGGGAGAGGCCGGAGAGGATCAGCTCGCGGTCGGAGAAGCCCTTGCCGCGCAGGAAGCGGGTGAGGTGGTCCCAGCCGGCCGGGGAGTAGCCGACGCCGAAGTGGGCGGCGGCGGCCTGGTCGAAGCCGCGCTCGGCGAGGAACGCGCGGCCGATCTCGGCCTCGGCGGAGCCGAGTTGTTCGGCGTAGTACTGCGCGGCGGCCTGGTGGGCCTCGACCAGGCGGGTGCGCTCGCCGCGCTGGTGGCCGGGGTTGTAGCCGCCCTCTTCGTAGCGCAGGGTGATGCCCGCCTTCGCGGCGAGGCGCTCGACCGTCTCCGAGAAGGAGAGGTGGTCGATCTTCATCACGAAGGCGATGGTGTCGCCGCCCTCCTGGCAGCCGAAGCAGTGGAAGAGTCCCTTGCTCGGGCTGACCTGGAAGGAGGGCGACTTCTCGTCGTGGAAGGGGCAGAGCCCCTTCAGGTTCCCGCCGCCGGCGTTGCGCAGTTGGAGGTACTCGGACACGACGGCGTCGATCGGGACCGCGTCCCGTACCGCCTTCACGTCGTCATCGTTGATCCTGCCTGCCACGCATGAATTCTACGGGGACGAGTCAGGAACTCAGACGCTCCAGGGGGACGGAGGGGTCGGCGAGGGCCTCGGTGTCCACGGTGGCCCGGGAGCGGATGAGGCTCTGGATCTGATCTGTGACGTCCCACACATTCACGTTCATGCCGGCGAGCACCCTGCCGTCCTTCAGCCAGAAGGCGATGAACTCGCGCTTGCCGACGTCCCCGCGCAGCACGACCTGGTCGTACGAGCCGGGCGGCGCCCAGCCCGAGTACTCCAGGCCGAGGTCGTACTGGTCGGAGAAGAAGTACGGGACCCGGTCGTACGAGACGTGCTGCCCGAGCATGGCGCGGGCGGCGGCCGGGCCGCCGTTGAGGGCGTTGGCCCAGTGCTCGACGCGCAGCCGGGTGTGCAGCGAGGGGTGGTGGGCGGCGGCGACGTCGCCGGCGGCGAAGACGTCGGGGTCGGAGGTGCGCAGCGACTCGTCGACGGCGATGCCGCCGCCGTCGGCGCGGTCGACGAGGGCGAGGCCGGCGTTCTCGGCGAGGGTGGTCCGCGGGGCGGCGCCGACGGCGGCGAGCACGTCGTGGGCGGGGTGCTCCTCGCCGTCGTCGGTGCGGACGGCGAGGACCATGCCGTCGGAGCCGACGATCTCGGTCAGCTTGGCGCCGAAGTGGAAGCGGACGCCGTGCTCGGCGTGCAGGTCGGCGAAGAGCTGGCCGAGCTCGGGGCCGATGACGTGGTGCAGCGGGGTCGGCGCGGGCTCGACGACGGTGACCTCGGCGCCGTAGGTACGGGCGGCGGCGGCGACCTCCAGGCCGATCCAGCCGGCTCCGGCGATCACCAGGTGCCCGTTGTCGCGGCCGAGGGCGGCGAGGACGTTCCGCAGCCGGTCGGCGTGGGCGAGGCGGCGCAGGTGGTGGACGCCGGCGAGCCCGGTGCCGGGGACGTCGAGGCGGCGCGGCTCGGCGCCGGTGGCGAGGAGCAGCTTGTCGTAGCGGATGACGGTGCCGTCGCCGAGGCGGACGGTGTGCGCCTCGCGGTCGATGGCGACGACGGTCTGGCCGAGGTGGAGCTCGATCTCGGCCTGCGCGTACCAGGCGGGCTCGTGGACGAAGACGGAGTCGCGGTCCTCCTTGCCGAGCAGGAAGCCCTTGGAGAGTGGTGGACGCTCGTAGGGGTGCTCGCGTTCGTCGCCGATGAGGATCACCCGGCCGGTGAACCCCTCGGCGCGGAGCGTCTCCGCGGCCTTGGCTCCGGCGAGTCCTCCGCCGACGATGACGAAGGTCTGATCTGCGTCGACCACGTTCATTCCTCCTCGTTGCGACCGGTTCACTACGCTACGCCCCCCTGCCCGGCCCGGGCCGTACCGCCTCGGGGCGTGGATGCGAGGGTCCCGCACGAGCGCGGGAGGGGGAAAGGGGGCGAACGGCCCTCAGCCGCGGGGGGTCCGGAAGCGGGCGTGGAGGCTGCGGGCGGAGGCGTCGGTGAGGGAGGCGATCTGGTCGACGATCACCCGCTTGCGGGAACGGTCGTCGGGCGCGGCGGCGAACAGGGCGCGGAACTGGGGGTCGAGCCCCTCGGGGGCGCGGGCGGTGAGCGCCTCGGCGAGCTCGGCGACGACGATCCTTTGGTCGGCGCGGAGCGCCTCCTGTTCGGCGCGCTGCATCACGTACCGGTCGGCGACGGCCTTGAGGACGGCGCATTCGTTGCGGGTCTCGCGGGGGACGACGAGTTCGGCGTCGTAGCGGGTGAGGCGGCCGGAGCCGAAGGCCTGCCGGGTGGCGCCTTCGGCCGCGAGGCAGAAGCGTCCGATGAGCTGGCTGGTGGCGTCCTTGAGGCGGGCCTGGGCGACGGCCGAGCCGTCGTAGCCGTGCGGCCACCACTCCTGGTCGAGGAGCCGGTCGAGGGCGTCGGCGAGCTCCTGCGGGTCGGTGTCCTCCGGGACGTACCGGCCGAGGGCGACGGCCCAGATGTCGGCGCGCTCGGGCTCGGCGAAGAGCATGTTGGGGTCGATGTGCCCGGCGTGCAGGCCGTCCTCGATGTCGTGCACCGAGTAGGCCACGTCGTCGGACCAGTCCATGACCTGGGCCTCGAAGCACTTGCGGTGGGCGGGGGCGCCGGCCCGGATCCACGCGAAGACGGGCAGGTCGTCCTCGTACACGCCGAACTTCGGCGAGCCGGGGTCGGTGGGGTGGCCGCCGCGCCCCCAGGGGTACTTGGTGGCGGCGTCGAGGGCGGCGCGGGTGAGGTTGAGGCCGACGCTGAGGGGCTTGCCGGTGTCGGGGTCGGCGATGAACCGCTTCGGCTCGATCCGGGTGAGCAGGCGCAGCGACTGGGCGTTGCCCTCGAAGCCACCGCAGTCCTTGGCGACGTCGTTGAGGGCCTGCTCGCCGTTGTGCCCGAACGGCGGGTGGCCCATGTCGTGGGCGAGGCAGGCGGCCTCGACGAGGTCGGGGTCGCAGCCGAGGGCGGCGCCGAGCTCGCGGCCCACCTGGGCGCACTCCAGGGAGTGGGTGAGCCGGGTCCGGGGGCTGGCGTCCCAGGCGTGGCTGAGCGTGCCGGGCGTGACGACCTGGGTCTTGCCGGCGAGCCTGCGCAGCGCGGCGGAGTGCAGGACCCGGGCCCGGTCGCGCTGGAAGGCGGTGCGCCCCGGGCGTTTGTCGGGCTCGGCGGCCCAGCGCTCGGTGGCGGCGTCGTCGTAGCCGGGAGTGTCGTGGCCGAGGGTCTCGTGGTCCGTGGGTTCCGTGATGCCTTCCATGCGTCGACGGTAACGGGCGGGACGGACAAGTGGGGCGATGGCGCGACGCGGAGCGCCGCTCAGGCGCGGAACTCGTAGGCGTACAGGCCGCGTTCGCCGACGGCGACGAGTCCCCGGCCGTCGGGGAGCCAGGCGCAGGAGGTGAACGGGGTCTCGGCGCGGACGCCTGCGACGGTGCGGCCGGAGGTGGCGTCCCGGACCCGGAGCAGGGCGCCTGCGGTGGCGGTCCACCTCCCGTCGGGGCTGACGGAGAGCCCGTCGACCGGGCCGTCGGGGTCGGTGAAGGAGGTGAGGAGGGCGCCGGTGCGGGGGTCCCAGTGGCGGACGGTGCCGGTGGTGGAGGCGGTGAGGAGGCGGCTGCCGTCGGGGGTGCGGGCGAGGGCGGTGAACCGCTCGCCGGGGCCGATCTCGACCTGGTGGGTGGCGGCGGTGCGGTCCGCCGCGAGGTGGACGACGTGCAGCAGGGAGGCGCCACCGGCCGCCCTGCGGGACGGCCGGTGGCGCAGCACGGCGACCCAGGACCCGTCGGGTGCGACGGCGACCGCCTCCGCTCGCCCCGCGGCGGCCCCGGGGCCCGGAAGGGCGGCGGTCCGGCGCTCCGGGGCGCGGTCCCACAGCTGGAGGCGGCCTTCGGAGTCCGCGATCGCGAGCCAGGTGCCGTCGGGTGCCACGGCGAGGGCGTGCGCCGAGGTGCCGGCGCCGAGATCGAGAGCGGTGACCGGCGCCCCCGGTTCCCTGACGGTGGGGCCGAACCGGACCCCGTACCCGTCCCGGACGATCGCCGCGTACCAGCTGCCGTCGGGGGCGAAGGCGACCGGCCCGTCGGCTTCTCCGTCGAGCGAGGACAGGGGGTCGCTCCAGCCTCCGCCCGCCGCGTCGCGGAGCCGGGTCCGGCCGTCCGCGTGCTCGACGGCCAGCCGTCCGGAGTCGCCCGCGACCGTGACCGTCCGCATTCCGCCGGCCTCGCCGGACCGTGGCCGTCCGAGTTCCCGGCTGTCCCAGACCCGTACCGCGCCGTCCTCCCCGGCGCTGACGATCCGGCCGCCGTACGGGGTGACGGCGACGGCGTGGACCGGGCCCCGGTGGGCGCTGTAGCGGGCGCGACGGGCGCCCGTCCACCGGTCCCAGACCGCGACGGAGCCGTCCTCGCCACCGCTGACCAGCCAGGTGCCGTCGGGCGAGACCGCCACGGCGGTGGCGGGGCCCTGGTGCGCGGAGATCCGCGAGGGGGCGCTGCGGGGCGGCGTCTCGTTCCAGATCTCGAGCACCCCGTCCGCTTCGGCGGTGACCATCCAGCTGCCGTCCGGAGCGAGGGCGATGGCATTGACCGGCGCTCCGGCGGTGGCGCCGCGGCGCTCCGTGCGGGCGAGGTCCGAGGACACCAGCCAGACGTGCCGGCGGCCACCGACGGCCAGCCATCCGCCGCCGGGGGCGAAGGCCACGCAGGTGTACGCGTCGCCCCGCTCCGGGACGACCTGGCCGAGGTGCCGCCCGCTAAAGGAGTCCCAGATCTCCAGGGTGCCGTCGGTGGCGACGCTCGCGACGCGGCCCCCGGAGATCGCCAGGGCGCGCACGGACGCCCCGCGGCCCCCGACCGGCCCGAGGACGCGTACCGGCGGGGTGGCCCGGTCCGGGTTCCAGACGTGGAAGGTACGCCCGGGCCCGCCCGTCACGAGCCGGTTGTCGTGCGGGTCGACCGCGAGGACCCGGAAGCGGCTGCCCCGGACGTCGAGGGCGAACTCGCCGCCGCTGTCCGGGTCGAGTCCGCGGGCCATGCCGTCGGATCCGACGGTGACGAGGGAGGCGCCGTCCGATGTGACCCCGACGGACCACACGGGTCCGGTGTGGCCGAGGAAGGTGCGGAGCAGGGCCGGTTCGGGCAGGTCCGGTGGGGTGCCGCGGTGGAGGAGCACGGGTCGGGACGCGAACGCGGGGTCGAGCCGGCGGGTGGCGATCCGGCCGCTCCAGAGGGGCAGCCACTCCAGGCGGGCGTGCAGGACGTCGGTCAGGAGCTCCGGCGGGTCGGTCGGGGTCAGCAGGTGGGCGGCGCGGGTGAGGTCGTCCGCCATGGCCGCTGCCGTGTCGGTGGGGACGTCGAACAGGTCGGCCCAGGCCGCCATGGGGCCGCGCTGGTGGAGCCGGGTCTCGATCCAGCGCAGGTCGCTCGCGAGCCGTTCCGCGTCCTGGATCCGGCGGGCGGCGAGGAGGTGCTCGATCGCGTGGTCGAGGACGTAGCCCCGGACGTCGTCGCCGGGGTTCCAGGGCGTGTTTCCCATGGTGTCGGCCAGGGTGCCGTGCAGGACGGTCGCCGCCGGTTCGCCCAGTTCCTGGTGCAGATAGTCGCGGAGCACGTCGTGGAGGGTGAGGCGGCCTCCGTGCTCCGGGGTGAGGGAGACGAGGGACAGGCGGTCGAACTCGGCGCACAGCGACCTGGTCGCGGCCTCCGTCAGGCCGCCGGTGGCCGCCCACAGGCGGGCGACCAGCGGGACGGGGATCGACTCGTCCTCCGCGAAGACGGCGAGCTCCGCGAGGCGTCGGGCGCCGCCCGGGGGCAGCAGGGTCCTGGCGGCCTCGACGGTCGCCCGTACGGCGTGGGCGCGGCGGGCCGGATCGTCGAGGTCGGGCGGGGCGGTGTCGCCGTCCACGGCGGCCGGGCCGTGGGCGGCCAGGTCGTGGAGGGCTTCCGTCGCCGCCGCGACCGGATCGGTGCCGGTGGACGTCCGGCGGGCGATCAGGCGGTTGGTGAGGCGCAGCAGGAGGGCCCAGCGGCCGGTGGCCTCCAGGAGGTCGCGGACGAGGGGTTCGGGGAGCGGCGGCAGTTCCCAGGTGAGGACGGCGCGGGCCTGGCCGGGCGTCATCCGGTCGACCCGGACCCGCTCCGTGCCGCGCGGCAGGGCGCCGGGGACGCGGGTGGTGACGAGGCGGACGCAGCGGGGGGCGCCGCGCAGGAAGGGGTCGAGCTGTTCGGCGTCCCAGACGTCGTCGATGAGGAGCAGGGTGCGGGGCCGTCGGGAGAGGAGCCGGCCGAGGTGGTCGCCGGCGAGGCCGGGGTCGTCGAAGGCGGTGGTGTCGCCGGTGACGAAGCGCGTCACCTCGGCCACCTTCGCGGCGATCGCGGCGCGGCCCCGGACGTCCCGGCCGATGGTGACGGTGTAGACGCGGCCCCGGAAGCGTCGCCGGACGCGGGGGCTCGCGGCCACCGCCCGGGCGAGGACGGTCTTTCCGAAGCCGCCGGCGCCTTCGAGCGAGGTGGTGAGGGCGACCGTGCGCCCGCGGCAGACCGCGGTGACGGTACGGGCGCGTTCGGTGCGGTCGACGACCCAGTCCGGGACGCTCGGCGCGGCCGGCGGGGGCGGGTCGCCCGCCGCCCCGGGGCCTCGTTCCTGACGCCAGGCGAGGGCGACGGCCGTCAGCACGCCGACGGCCGCGAGTCCGGCGACCCACCACCACGGCTGCTGCCGGATCCGGTCGAGCGCGCCGGGCCAACGGGCCTCCGACGTGGCCGCGTTGGCCGCGAGCGAGGCCAGTACGGCGACGGCCGCGGCGATCCCGGCGAGCGATGCGCCCTTGACGGCACCGCGCACGGGCCACCTCCCCTGTCCCGACTGCCCCGACCCTAACCAGGGGGCGCGCGGGCGGGGTGGCGTTTCGGCCGGGCGTGGCCCGGATCACCGTGCGGCGGCGGCGAGTTCCGGCCGGGGCGTGCGGGACAGGGCCCGCTCGTAGCGGTGCAGGACCAGCCGGGCGAGCGCCGGGTGGGCGCCCAGGGGGGCCGAGGCGATCCAGGGGGCGTGGGCGGCGGCGCGGCCGGCGAAGAGGCCGGGGGCGGTGAAGCAGGAGGCGACGGCGACGCGGTGGCGGCCGCGGGCGGCGAGGGCGCGGACCGCGTCGGGGACGGTGGGGGCGGCGGCGGAGGCGTAGGCGGGGATTACGGGGACTCCCCCGAGGCGTTCGGAGAGCCGGCCGGCGATCGTGCGGACGGTGGCGCCGGACTCGGGGTCGCGGGAGCCGGCGGCGGCCAGGACCACCCCGGTGGCCCGGGAGGCCCCGTCCGCGGCGGCCCACCCGGCTTCGGCGAGCCGGTCGGCGAGCGCCTCGACGAGGAGCGGGTGCGGGCCGAGCGGGTCGGCGACGCGGGCGCCGGGGGCGAGCGCGGCGGCGGCGGGCAGGTCGTGCTTGACGTGGTGGCCGGGGGCGAGGAGCAGCGGCACGAGCACGGCGCCGGGCACGAGCGCGTCCGGGAGCGGGGGCGCGTTCAGCTCGATGTGGGCGAGGCGGACGTCGAGGCCCGGGCGCAGTTCGCGGACCCGGTCGACGAGGAGGCGGAGGGTGGCGGCGGCGCGGGGGTCACGGCTGCCGTGGCCCACGGCGATCAGGGTGGGGGTGCGGCCGGGCGGCTCGTGCGGCGTCATGGGGCGATCCTGGCGGGGCCGGGTTGCCCCGGCGTTTCGTGGACGTCACGAGTGCCCGCGGCGGGGCGGGAGGCCCGGGGCCCCCGACCCCGGCCCGACCGGCCCCGCCGCCCAGGCCACGCCGCCCAGGGCCCGCCCAGTCCCGCCGCCCCGGGCCCGCCCAGACCCCGCCGCCCCGGGCCCGCCCAGATCCCGCCGCCCCGCGCCCTACGCGTCCAGCCAGACCTTCAGCGGTCCGATCGTCGCGAAGCCCGCCGCCAGGGCCGGGGGCAGGTCGTCGCCGGATTCGTAGCCGACGGCGGCGCGGTCGGGGGCGAGGTGGGACAGGGCGCCGGCCCAGGCGGCGGCGGGGTCGGTGCCGGGGGTGGTGAAGAGGTTGGAGATGCCGGTCACGGTGCCGCTGTCGGTGAGGACGGCGCCGCCGAGGACGCTCCCGTCGGGCGCGTGGCCCGCGATGAGCGTGGTGGCCGGGTCGGCGAGGAGTTCGGGGCGGAAGAGGGCCGCCTCGTCCGCGTCGCCGTCGCTCCAGGCGAGGGCCCAGGCGGCGAGTTCGGCGCGGCTGCCCACGGGGCGCCAGTCGGCGGTGACGGCGGGGCGCGGGAGGCCGGCGGGGCGGTGGATCCACTGGGCCTCGAAGAGCAGCCGGAAGCCTTCGGCGGCCAGGTCGAGCCGGGCGTGGCTGTCCTTGACGGAGGCGCCGGGGGCGCTCCGGTCGATGCCGGTGAGGACGTCGGAGGCGTCGGCGTCCTCGGTCAGGGTGACGGCGTCCGGGTAGTAGAGCGGGGTGCGGCGCGGGGCGGTCCAGGCGCGGGGGCCGAAGGTGCCGGGGAGGCCGTGGGCCCGGCACATGGTGTCGCACCAGGCCGCGTTGTTGCGGACGGCTTCGTCGAGCACGGCATCGATGATCATGGGCGGATCGTAAGGGGGGAGGAGGGGGCGCCTTCCACCCCTTTTCCGAGTTCCGCTCTGCGGAATATATTTTCCGCCATGAGAATGTCCCCCGCGTCCCTCCCCCGACGCGTCACCGCCGAGTTCACCGGCACCGCCGCCCTCGTCGCCGTCATCGTCGGCTCCGGCATCCGCGCCGACTCCCTCAGCCAGGACGTCGGCGTCCGGCTGCTCGCCAACGCCCTCGCCTCCGCCGTCGGCCTCGGCCTGCTCATCGCCCTCCTCGGGCCGCTCTCCGGCGCCCACTTCAACCCCGTCGTCACCCTCTCCGAGTGGTGGACCCGCCGCCGCGAGAGCCGGGCCGCGGAGGCCGCCGGGTACATCGCCGCCCAGCTCACCGGCGCCGTCGCGGGCGCCCTCCTCGCCGAGGCCATGTTCGGCCGGTCCCCCGGCACCCTCGCCACCGAGCCGCGCGCCGAACTCCACCTCCTGCTCGGCGAGGCCGTCGCCACCGCCGGGCTCGTCCTCGTCGTCCAGGGCCTGCGCCGCATCGGGCGCCCCTCCCTCGCCCCGGTCGCCGTCGCCGGCTACATCGGGGCCGCGATCTGGTTCACCTCCTCCGGCTCCTTCGCCAACCCGGCGGCCACCGTGGGCCGCGCCTTCTCCGACTCCTTCACCGGCATCGCCCCCGGCTCCGTGCCCGCCTTCGCCGCCGCCCAGCTCCTCGGCATGCTGCTCGGCATGGGCCTCGCGGCCGCGCTCTACGGCAACCCCGCCGCCCCGACGAGTGAACCGAACGGCGTTCCCACGCGTCGGAGCAGGTGACCGACCCCGCACCACCCACGGAGGACCCCCATGCGCGGCGTACGCCTGCCGCTCCCCCGGACCACCTGGGCCCGCCGCCGCACCGTCCAGGCCGTCGTGCTCGGCGCCGTCCTCGCCCTCGCCCCGGCCACCTGGATGCACACCACCGCCGGGGACCGGCTGCGGACCACCGCCGACGTGCCCGCGCAGGAGGTCGCCGTCGTCTTCGGCGCCGGACTGTGGAAAGGCCGCCCCACCCCGTATCTCGCGCACCGCCTCGACGCCGCCGCCGAGCTCTACCGCACCGGCAAGGTCCGGGTGCTGCTCGTCACCGGCGACAACAGCCGCACCGAGTACGACGAACCGAGCGCCATGCGGACCTACCTGGCCGCCCGTGGCGTCCCCGACGACAAGGTCGTCAGCGACTACGCCGGCTTCGACACCTGGGACTCCTGCGTCCGCGCCAAGAAGATCTTCGGCGTGGACCGGGCCGTCCTCGTCACCCAGGACTTCCACATCAAGCGGGCCGTCGCCCTCTGCGACGCGGCCGGCGTCGCCTCGTACGGCGTCGGCGTCGCCGAACCCCACGACGCCACCTGGTACTACGGCACCACCCGCGAGCTCGCCGCCGCCGGGAAGGCCGCCCTCGACGCGGCCCTGCGCCCCGACCCGCACTTCCTCGGCTCCCGCGAGGACGGCGTCGCGAAGGCGCTGGCCGCCTCACCCGGCACCCCGCCCCGGCCTGAGGGACCCGCACCCTCCCCGTAATACGGCGGGCGGCCTTCCGTAACACGGCGACCGCACCCTCGGACCATGTCCGAGGTCAGCACCGTCCCCACGCACTGCCCCTACTGCGCCCTCCAGTGCGGCATGAACCTGCGCCCCACACCCGGCGCGGAACTCCCCGTGGAAGTGGTCGAGCGCCCCGACTTCCCCGTCAACCGGGGCGCCCTGTGCGGCAAGGGCCGCACCGCGCCCGCCGTGCTCTCCAGCCGGGTCCGGCTCACCGAGCCGCTGGTCCGCGACCCCGGGACGGGCCGGCTGGCGCCCGCCACCTGGGAGCAGGCGCTCGCCGCCGTCGCCGACGGACTGCGCCGCACCCGCGCCGGGCACGGCCCCGACGCCGTGGGCGTCTTCGGCGGCGGCGGACTCACCAACGAGAAGGCGTACGCGCTCGGGAAGTTCGCCCGGCTCGTCCTCGCCACCTCCCAGATCGACTACAACGGGCGCTTCTGCATGTCCTCCGCAGCCGCCGCCCACCAGCGGGCCTTCGGCCTCGACCGGGGCCTGCCCTTCCCCCTGGAGGACATCCCGAGGACCGGCTGCGTGATCCTCGTCGGCTCCAACCTCGCCGAGACCATGCCGCCCGCGCTGCGCTACCTCACCGAACTCAAGGCCAACGGCGGCACCCTGATCGTCGTCGACCCGCGCCGCACCCGCACCGCCGAACAGGCCGACCTGCACCTCGCGCCCCGACCCGGCACCGACCTCGCGCTCGCCCTCGGCATGCTCCACCTCGTCGTCGCCGAGGGCCGGACCGACGAGGAGTTCGTCGCCGCCCGCACCGACGGCTGGCCCGCCGCCCGCTCCGGGGCCATGTCCCACTGGCCCGAGCACGTGGAACGCCTCACCGGCATCCCCGTACCGCAGCTGCGCGAGGCGGTACGGATGTTCTGCGACGCCGACAGCGGCATGGTGCTCACCGCCCGCGGCCCCGAGCAGCAGTCCAAGGGCACCGACACCGTCGGCGCCTGGATCAACCTGTGCCTCGCCACCGGCAAGGCCGGCCGGCCGCACAGCGGCTACGGCTGCCTCACCGGCCAGGGCAACGGGCAGGGCGGCCGCGAGCACGGCCAGAAGGCCGACCAGCTCCCCGGCTACCGCAGACTCGACGACCCGGCCGCGCGGGCGCACGTCGCCGGCGTGTGGGGCGTCGCACCCGAATCCCTGCCGGGGCCCGGGCGCAGCGCGTACGAACTCCTCGACGCCCTCGGCGGCGACGTGAAGGCGCTGCTCCTGATGGGCTCCAACCCGGTCGTCTCCGCGCCCCGCGCCGCGCACGTCGAGGAACGGCTACGGTCCCTCGACTTCCTGGCCGTCGCCGACGTCGTCCTGTCCGAGACGGCCGCACTCGCCGACGTCGTCCTGCCGGTGACCCAGTGGGCCGAGGAGACCGGCACCACCACCAGCCTGGAGGGCAGGGTGCTGCTCCGCCGCCGGGCCCTCACCCCGCCGCCCGGCGTCCGCAGCGACCTGGAGGTGCTGCACGGGCTCGCCGCGCTCCTCGGCTGGGAGAAGGGCTTCCCCACCGACCCGGAAGAGGTCTTCGACGAGCTGCGGCGCGCCTCGGCGGGCGGCCCCGCCGACTACGCGGGCATCGGCTACCGCCGCATCGAGGAGGAGCGGGGCGTCTTCTGGCCCTGCCCCGAGAGCGGCCCCGGGGAGCCGCCCCACCCCGGCACCCCCCGCCTCTTCCTCGACCGCTTCGCGACGGCCGACGGGCGGGCCCGCTTCGTCCCCGTCGTGCACCGCCCGGCGGCCGAGGAGACCGACGCCGACTACCCCGTGGTCCTCACCACCGGCCGGGTCGTCTCCCACTACCAGTCCGGCGCGCAGACCCGGCGGGTCCCCGAGCTGAACGCCGCCGCGCCCGGGCCGTTCGTGGAGCTGCACCCCCGGCTCGCCGAACGGATCGGCGTCGCCGAGGGCGAGCCGGTCGCCGTGCACTCGCGGCGCGGGAAGGCCGTGGCACCCGCCCGGATCACCACCGCGATCCGCCCCGACACCGTCTTCATGCCCTTCCACTGGGCGGGCGAGGGCCGCGCCAACACCCTCACCAACCCGGCGCTCGACCCGGTCTCCCGGATGCCCGAGTTCAAGGTGTGCGCGGTCCGCCTGGAGCGCGCCCCGGACACCACGGGCGCCTGAACCGGCCCCGCCCGCGACGACCGGAGATCACCCGCCCACGGCACGACAGGGCGGCGTGCGGGTGGCACCTTCGGGCAGCAGGGCACGCTCGGCCTCGGTGAAGTCCCGGTCGAGCCCGCTCCGGCAGAGGGCCTTCGCCATCTCCTCGGGGCGCAGGTCGACGGCCTGGTACCAGCCGTCGCCGGCGGCGAGGAGACGGGTGCCCTGGAGGGAGATCCCGAGGCCCACGGGCAGCGGGAGGTCGGTGAGGAGGAGGCCGGTCCCCAGGTCCCAGAGACGGGGGTCGCCCTCAGGGCCGGTGGTGAGGAACATGCCGTCGGGGCCGAAGCCGATGAGCCGGGTGAAGCGGTCGGCGGTCGCGAGGGGACGGCCGGTCTGGTGCCCGGTCTCCACGTCCCAGAAGCGCACGGACCCGTCGCCGTGGAGGGCGGCGAGGGTGCGGCCGTCCGCACTGAACTGCAGGCGGGGCAGGCCGCCGAGCTCGCTCGCGTAGCCGAGGGCCCCGAGGGTGAGGGTGCGCCGGCGGTCACCGCCGCGCAGGTTCCACAGCTCCACCCGGCCGGCCTCCGTACCCGTGCCCACCACGACGGCGGCCTCGTCGGGGCGGCCGGGGCGGGCACGCACCTGGCCGGTCGGAAGGAGGCGGTTGGACTGATCGGCCTCCGTCCTCTGCTCGGCCCTGACGACCGGGGCGATCCGGCGCCCCGTGGCGGCGTCGAAGAGCATCAGCCGTCCGTCGCCGGTGAGGACGGCGACCTCGCTGCCGCCCATCGGCTCGATCGCCTCCACGGCCCGCGCGTGGGTGCCCCACGCGCCGAGGTCGAACGCGACCCTTCTGCGGGGGTCGGCGGCCGAGAAGGCCGAGACCGTGGCGTCGGCGAAGCCCAGGACGATCCAGCGGGAGTCCGCCGTCCAGAACGGGACGCCGTCCACGCCGGGTTGCGCGGGTGCCCGCCTCGCCCGTCCCGTCGCGCTGTCGACGACCTCGACGAAGCCTTCGCCCGAGCGTGCCAGGAGGGTGCCGTCGGGAGAGGGGCCGCCCTTGACGAGTTCGGGCGTCGCGGAGCGCCCCGGCAGCGTCGCGACCGGAGCGGCCCGGGCGGTGAGCAGGGTGTCCCCGGCGGGGAGGAGCACCCTGACGTCCCGCCCGTCCGGGACGACGGCGACAGTCTGCTCCAGGTCGGTGGCACTCGCCGCTCCCGGCAGGGGGACCCTGGTCCGGAAGAGGCCGCCGGTACGCAGCTCGACCAGCGTCACCTCGGCCCGTCGCGCCTTCTCCAGGTTCTCCGCGAGGACGGCGAACTCGCCGCTCCGGTCCGGGTTGGGGACGCCCCTCACCTCGGGCGGCAGCGGGACCGGGCGGCCGGGAGCGCCACTCGTGGTGAACGTCCGGGAGGGGGCGTCCTCGGGGTCGGACGGACGCCCGCCGCCGACGACGAGGCGCTCGCCGCCCGACGCGATCATCCCGTTCCGGTAGTCCGCGTCGAAGGAGCGGACCTCGCGGCCCGTCGCCAGCTCGCGGACGACCGTCTTCCCGCCCTCGTCGTCCGGAAGGAGGACGACCTGTCCGGGGTCGGCCGTGAAGGCGGCGTAGCGCGTGTCCCCCGGGAGCAGGCCGGGTGCGGTGGGGAGGCGGTGGCCCGTCGTCAGGTCCCAGGCGGAGAGGACCGCATGGCGGTCCTGGGCGCTCTTGGCGCCCTTCCCGTCGTAGAAGGCCAGCATCCGCAGCAGCCGGCGACCGTCGCTGCTGACGTCCAGGTGGACCCCGTTGACCTTGCGGCCCGCCGCGTCGGCGGACGTCAGGACGCGGGGCGGCGCGTCCGGGCCGGTTCCCGAGAGGCCCCACAGCCACACCCGGCCGTCCCCGGAGGCGAGGGCGAAGGTCCGCCCGTCGGGGCCGAGCTCGCTCGTGGAACTGTGGCCGGCGTCCTCCAGGGCCGCCGCCGGGACCTGCCACAGGGGCCGCGAGCGCGGACCGTCCCCGTCGAGGCCCGTCACCACGGACACCGCCCGCGTCCCGTCCTCCCGCGTCGAGACGACCACCGCCGTCCGCCCGTCCGGCGTCACGTCCATGCTCTTGAAGGCGCCCGGCCACAGGCCCGGGTGGCTGCCGGTCAGGAACTGGCCGCGGGCGTACTGACGGAGCAGTGCCCCGTACGTGTCCGGGCTCGGGTCCGTCGCGCGGGCCGCGAGGGCCAGTTGGACGGCGGAGGCGGGTTCGGCGGCCTCGCGGCGTTCGGCGGTGGCGGCGAGGAGACGGCCGGCCTGCTCCCGCAACTGCCCCTGGTAGCGGGCGTTGTTGTACAGCGCCCAGCCCGCGAGTCCGCCGGCCGTCAGCGCCAGCGCGGCGACGAAGGCGATCACCGCGTACAGCCCGCGGGTGCCGCGCTTGGCCTGCCGGTCGCCGAGGAGGATGTACGCGCGTTCCGCCTCGCCGACGTCCTCCGGGTGGCGGACCAGCCGGTCGAGGGCGGTGGCGAGGCTGGAGCCGCGGAGCAGTGCGGCGGGCTCGCGGTCCTGGTCGCGCCAGCGGGTGAGGTCCCTGCGGAGTTGTTCCTGCCAGGCGCGGAAGTCGCGGGACTCGGTGAGCCAGTCGTGCAGGCGGGGCCAGAGGGTGGTGAGGGATTCGTGGGCGAGTTCGACGGTCTCCGCGGCGGGCCCGTCGGGGCCGGTGTCCTCGCCGCCCGCCGTCCCCAGGACGACGAGCTTCGTCGGGGCGAGCCGCCGGGCGAGCTCCGCGAGGGCGGGGTCCAGCTCGGCGGTGCGGGCGGGGCGGCGGGCGAAGGAGTCGTCGGCGGCGGGGCGGGCGAGCTGGACGAACAGGCGGCGGGCCAGGGACTCCTCGCCGGGGCGGAGGAGTTCCGCCAGCGCGTCCTCGGCGTAGCCGACGAGGGCGCCCGCGACACCGCCGACGGCGTCGTACGCGGTGTGCGTGAGGGTGCCGGCCTCGCGGGCCTCCCACAGGCGGGTGAGGGCGAACTCGACCAGCGGCATCCGGCCGGGCTCCTCGCCCGCGTCGGCGACGATCCGTTCGGGCAGGCCCGGTTCGAACCACAGGCCGGGCACGGCGGCGACGGGTCCGGTGACGGCCCGGAGCAGGCCGTCGGCGGAGAGCGGGACGAGCAGGCGGGTCGCGTCGCTGAGCACGTCGGCGACGTCGGGGGTGACCAGAACGTCCAGGGACTCGGCCCGGGCGGTGGCCACCACCCGTAACGCGGGCCTGCCGGGCTGCCCGGCACCGAGGGCGACGAGGAGCCGGGTCAGCGCGCGGGCGGCGGCGGGGTCGGCCGTCGCGTACTCCTCCAGCTGGTCCACGAAGAGGACGTGTCCGCCCTCGCCCGCGTGGGCGAGGACCCGGTCCCGCAGGGCGGCGGGCAGCCCGTCCGCGGTGTCGAGGAGCTGGGTGAGCTCGGCCGTCGCCCGCAGCCGGGCGACCTCCCCGGCCTCCGGTTCGAGGACGGGCACGAGGGCGCGGGCCAGGGCGGCGGCGGGGCGGGTGCCGGGGACGGCGCGGAGTTCGCGGACGGTGGTCCCGGCGGCCCGGAGCGCGGGCAGCAGTCCGGCCCGGACGAGGGAGGACTTGCCGGAGCCCGAGGGGCCGACCACGAGAGTGAGGGGGCGGCGGGCGACGGCGGCCAGCAGGTGCCGGGTCTCCTCCTCGCGCCCGTGGAAGACGTCCGCGTCGGCCTCGGTGAAGGGGGCGAGGCCGCGGAACGGGCTGCGCGGCGGCAGCACGGCCGGGTCGAGCAGGGCGCCGAGCGGGATCAGGTAGGCGGTGGTGGATCCGGCGGCGCCGTCGGCGGCCACCGTCATGCCGACGACGCCGTGCTGGGCCGCGTCCCAGACGGGGGTGCCGCTGAAGCCGGGGACGATCCGCTGCCCGGGCAGGTCGGTCTCCATCTGGACCCAGCCCTCGCCCTGCGTTCCGCGCAGGGTGCCGGTGGCCCAGACGCCGCCGTCGGAGCGGGCCGGGAAGCCGAGGGCGCGGAACGGGTGCTGCCACAGGCGGGCGCCCTCGCCGTCGGCCGGGGGGACCGGGCGGGTGCCGGGGACGGGCGCGTCGAGGCGGAGCAGGGCGACGTCGGCCTCCGCGCGCCAGGTCAGGACGGTGGCGCGGGCCTCGCGGCCGGACAGCAGCGGGAAGTCGAGGCGGACCGGCCCGTCCGGCGGGGTGTCGGGGACGCCGGGCTCCCCGGCCGCCTCGGCGACGACGTGGGCGCAGGTCGCGACGGTGTCGGCGGCGACGAGGAAGCCCGCTCCGACGACCTGGCCGGAGCGGGTGCGGACCCGGACGAGCGAGCGTGCCAGGATCTCTTGCTCGTGGACGGCGGCCACGGCGGTCCCCCCTCGTCGCGGCGTTTCCGCGCCCGTCCCGCCACGATAGGTGAACTACCCTTCCCTCGCCTCCTCTTGGGCGAACTGGGCGGCGTGCAGCCGGGCGTAGGCACCGCCGGCGGACAACAGCTCCTCGTGCGTGCCCTGTTCGGCGATCGAGCCGTTCTCCATCACCAGGATCACGTCCGCGTCGCGGATCGTGGAGAGGCGGTGGGCGACGACGAAGCTGGTGCGGCCGGTGCGCAGGGAGGCCATGGCCCGCTGGACGAGGACCTCGGTGCGGGTGTCGACGGAGCTGGTGGCCTCGTCGAGCACGAGGACGACGGGTTCGGCGAGGAAGGCGCGGGCGAGGGTGACGAGTTGGCGTTCGCCGGCGCTGAGGCCGCCGCCCTCCTCGTCGAGGACGGTGTCGTAGCCGTCCGGCAGGGTGCGGACGAAGCGGTCGGCGTGCGCGGCGCGGGCGGCCCGGACGATCCGCTCTCGGGAGACCTCGCCGGGGACCCCGTACGCGATGTTCTCGGCGATGGTGCCGCCGAAGAGCCAGGTGTCCTGGAGGACCATGCCGATCCCGGCCCGCAGGTCCTCGCGGGCCGTCTTCGCGATGTCGACGCCGTCGAGGGTGATCCGGCCGCCGGTCACCTCGTAGAACCGCATCAGCAGGTTCACCAGCGTCGTCTTGCCCGCACCGGTCGGACCGACGATCGCGACCGTCTGACCCGGCTCCACCACCAGCGACAGATCCTCGATCAGCGGCTTGTCCGCCTCGTACCGGAAGGAGACCCGTTCGAAGGAGACCCGTCCGGTGAGGCGGTCCGGGCGCTGGGGCTCGGCGGGGTCGGGGGTCTCCTCCTCGGCGTCGAGGAGGGCGAAGACCCGCTCGGCGGAGGCCACCCCGGACTGGAGGAGGTTGGTCATGGCGGCGACCTGGTTGACGGGGCCGTTGAACTCGTACGAGTACTGGATGAAGGCCTGCACGTCGCCGACGGTCAGGGTGCCGCTCGCGACCCGGAGGCCGCCGGCCACGGCGATGAGGACGTAGGTGAGGTTGCCGACCAGGGTGAGGGCGGGCTGGATGAAGCCGGAGATGAACTGGGCCCGGAAGGCGGCCCCGTGCAGCTCCTCGCCGAGCTCGTCGAAGCGGCGGACGGCCTCGTCTCGCCGCCCGAAGGCCACCACCTCGGCGTGGCCGGTGACCATCTCCTCGACGTGCCCGTTGAGGCGGCCGGTGACGGCCCACTGGCGCACGAACTGGGGCTGGGCGCGGCGGCCCACGAGGGTGGCGACCCCGATCGACACGGGGACGGTGCCGAGCACGATCAGGGCGAGCAGCGGCGAGATCCAGAACATCATCGCGAGCACGCCGACGAGGGTGAGCAGGGCGCGGACCATCTGGCTGAAGGCCTGCTGGAGGGTCTGCACGACGTTGTCGATGTCGTTGGTGGTGCGGGAGAGGAGCTCGCCGCGCGACTGGCGGTCGACGTAGCCGAGCGGCAGCCGGGACAGCTTGGCCTGTGCCTCGGCCCGCAGCCGGTGCCCGGCCCGCTGGACGACGGCGGTGGCCAGCCGCTGCTGCGCCCAGGTGAGCAGGGAGGCTCCGGCGACGACCGCGGCGGAGGCGGCGAGCGCCCGGCCGACGGCCCCGAAGTCGACCCCGGCGGGGGTGCCGGCGCCGGAGACGACGAGGTCGGTGGCGTGGCCGAGGATCTTCGGCGAGAGGACGGAGAGCCCGACGGCGAGGGCCGCGGCGGCGAGGACGGCGAGGAGCAGGGGGCGGTCGGGTGCGAGGGTGCGGAGCAGGCGCAGGCCGGACGCCCGGAAGTCCAGGGAGCGTTCGAGGGCGGGGCCGGCCGCCCCGGGGCCGCGGTCCTTGGCCGGGGGGCCGATCCGCGCGGGGACGGCCCCGGGGGTGCGGTCCCGCCCGCCGTCCCGCTGCCCGGCCCGGTCGCGGGCGGGTGCCGAGGTGCTCATGCGGCGGCCTCCTTCTCGGATGCGTTCGTCAGCTGGGAGCGGACGATCTCCTGATAGGTCGGGTTGTGCGCGAGGAGTTCGGGGTGGGCGCCTGAGCCGACGACGCGGCCGTGGTCGAGGACGACGATCCGGTCGGCGTCGCGGATGGTGGAGACCCGCTGGGCGACGATGACGACGGTGGCGCCGGCGGTCTCCTCGGCGAGGGCGGCCCGCAGCCGGGCGTCGGTGGCGTTGTCGAGGGCGGAGAAGGAGTCGTCGAAGAGGTAGATCCGGGGGCGTGCGACGAGCACGCGGGCGATGGCGAGGCGCTGGCGCTGCCCGCCGGAGAGGTTGCCGCCGCCCTGGGTGACGGGCGCGTCGAGCCCGGCTTCCAGCTTCTTCACGAAGTCGGCGGCCTGGGCGACCTCCAGGGCGTGCCACAGCTCCTCGTCGGTGGCGTCCGGCTTCCCGTACCGCAGGTTGCTCGCGACCGTCCCGGAGAACAGGTACGGCTTCTGCGGGA
This sequence comes from Streptomyces sp. NPDC093111, assembly GCF_040683955.1. NCBI lineage: Bacteria > Bacillati > Actinomycetota > Actinomycetes > Kitasatosporales > Streptomycetaceae > Streptomyces > Streptomyces sp. NPDC093111. Next base: position 282,966 of record NZ_JBFBNW010000012.1, read on the forward strand.
CGAACCCGACGGTGCGGGCGAGCAGGGCGGGGTCGAGGTCGCGGACGTCGGTGCCGCCGAGCGTGACCCGGCCGCCGGTCGTGTCGTACAGGCGCGGGACGAGGCCCAGGAGGGTGGACTTGCCGCTGCCGGTGGAGCCGATGACGGCGGTGGTGCGGCCGGGGCGGGCGCTGAGGGCGATGTCCGTGAGGACGGGTTCCTCGGCGCCGGGGTAGCGGAAGCCGACGCCCGCGAAGTCGAGCCGGCCGGGGTCGCCCGCGGGGGTCCGCGGGTCGGCGGGCGGGGTGACGGAGGGCGTGGTGTCGAGGAGTTCGCGGACGCGTTCGGCGCTGACCTCGGCGCGGGGCATGTGCATGAGGAGGAAGAGCACCATCATCACGGACATGGAGATCTGCAGCAGGTAGCCGAGGAAGGCGATGAGCGCGCCGGGCTGCAGGGCGCCGGAGTCGAGCCGGTGCGCGCCGACCAGGACGATGCCGACCGTGGCGAGCTCCCAGACCACCAGGACGATCGGGAACATGACGGCCTGGAGGCGTCCGGCGCGCAGGCCGACGTCCCGCAGCTCGGCGTTGGCGGCGGCGAACCGGCGCTGTTCGTGCCGGTCGCGGACGAAGGCGCGGACGACCCGGATGCCGGTGATCTGTTCGCGCAGCAGCCGGTTGACGTGGTCGACGCGCCGCTGCATGCCGCGGAACAGGGGCCGCATGCGGAGCACGACCGCGCCGACGGCGCCGGTCATCAGGGGGACGTAGAGCAGCAGGACGAGGAAGAGCGGGGCGTCCTGGTCCAGGGCCATGGCGAGGCCGCCGACGCACAGCAGGGGTGCGGGGACCAGCATGGTGAGGAGGAGGACGGCGAAGGTCTGGATCTGCTGGACGTCGTTGGTGGTGCGGGTGATGAGCGAGGCGGTGCCGAAGCGGCCGGTCTCGCGGGCGGAGAAGTCCTGGACCCGGCGGAAGGCGGCGGAGCGCAGATCGCGGGCGACGCCCATGGCGATCCTGGCGCCGGCGTAGGTGGCGGCGGCGGCCGCCGCGCCCTGGAGGACGGTGACGGCGAGCATGAGGCCGCCGCCGGACAGGACGCGGGCGGTGTCGCCGCGCAGCACGCCCTGGTCGATGACGCCGGCGTTGAGGGTGGGCAGGGTGAGGGAGGCCAGGACCTGGACGAGCTGGAGCAGGACGAGTAAGGCGAGCAGCGGCCGGTGGGGACCGAGCCGGGCGGCGACGAGGCGGATCAGCATGGCAGGACTCCCCGATCAACCGGCGTACGGGCGGACGGACTTGGCGTCGCGCAGGGCGTGGGCCCACCAGGCGAGCTGGTCGAGCATCGTCCGGGCGGCGACGCCCGTGCCCTCGGGGTCCTTGGGGGTGCCGTCCTCGTCGAAGCGGCCGTGGACGCCGTGGAAGGAGACGGTGTCGCGGACCGTGACGGCGTGCATCTCGGCGTAGACCTGGCGGAGTTGCTCGACGGCGCGCAGGCCGCCGGACATGCCGCCGTAGGAGACGAAGCCGACGGGCTTGGCCTGCCACTCGGTGAAGTGCCAGTCGATCAGGGACTTGAGGGAGGCGGGGAAGGAGTGGTTGTACTCGGGGGTGAGGACGACGAAGGCGTCGGCGGCGGCGAGGACCGGGCTCACCTTGGCGAGTTCGGCGCGGACCTCGGGGGCGGGGTGGTGGGAGAGGGCGGTGGGCAGGTCGACCTCGGCGAGGTCGACGACGTCGACGGCGAAGTCCTCGCGCTCGGCGGCGCGGGCGGTGAACCAGTCGGCGACGACGGGGCCGAAGCGGCCCTCGCGGTTGCTGGCGACGACGACGGCGAGACGGAGGGGCTGCGGATTCGTGATGTCCATGACGAGGATCCTGATACCTCAACTTTGGTTGAGGTCAAGCCCGGATCCCCGCGGCATACGGTGGCACCCATGACCACGCCCACGACACCCCCCGCCGGGACCCCCGCCCTGTACGTCGAGGTCGACGGCGCCCCCGTCGCCGACCCGGAACTTCTCGCAGCCCTCATGAGCGGGTACGGCCACTTCACCGCCATGCAGGTCCGCGACGGCCGGGTGCAGGGCCTCGGCCTGCACCTCGACCGCCTGGACCGGGCCACCCGGGAGCTCTTCGACCGGGGCCTCGACGGCGGCCGGATCCGCGCCCTGGTCGGCGCGGCCCTGGAGGCGACGGGGCGGCGGAACGCCTCCGCGCGGGTCTACGTGTACGACGGCGGCCGGACCGTCGTGACCGTGCGGGCACCGTTCCCGCCGGACCGCACCCCGCAGGCACTGCGCTCGGTCGCGTACTGGCGCCCCGCCGCGCACATCAAGCACCTGGGCGGCTTCGGCCAGACCTACCACGGCGAGGCGGCCCGCCGGGCGGGCTTCGACGAGGCCCTGCTGACCGCGCCGGACGGCGAGATCGCGGAGGGCGCGGTCTCCAACATCGCCTTCTGGGACGGCACTTCGGTGATCTGGCCGTCCGCGCCCTGCCTGGCCGGCATCACCATGGCCCTGCTCTCCCCCCGCCTGCCGTCCATGACCCGCCGGGTGACCCTGGCGGACCTGCCCGGCTTCCGCTCGGCCTTCGTGACGAACTCGCGGGGCATCGCCCCCGTCTCCCGCGTCGACGGGATCGAGCTCGTGGTCGACCAGGAGCTGATGGACCGGGTGTACGCGGCGTACGACGCGGCTCCGTGGGAGACGCTCTGACGGTGCCGGGGCGACGGGCGGGGCGGAAGGGGCGCGCGGGGCGCGCGGGCGCGGGCCGGTGCGCCCGGGCCCGCGTCGTGCGCCGGGGCCGCCCGATCCCGCCCCGGCGTACGCCTCCCGGGCCGCCTCACCCGTTCGGCACGCCCCGTCAGCTGACGCTGCGAAACCGGGGCTGACCTGCGAGGATTCCCGTGCTCCAGCCGACGCGCCGTATCGGACGGAGCAATTCTGATGGGACATCAGCAGGCGCCTGCCGCCTCCACGCATTTATCTCGGTCCTACGGAAGCCCCTTTCCGGAAAGACCGTCCGCGCGCCACGGAGGCCCCCATGCGCCGCACCCCTGTCCCCCTGCTCACCGGTACCGCGCTGGCAGTCGTCGCCCTCGGAGCCCTCGCCGCGCCCCTGGCGTACGCGAGCGACGACGGACCCGACGGGCACGGCGGACGGCCCGAGGCGCTGGAGATCTTCCCCTCCTCCGCCGACCCGGGGACCACGGTCACCGTGAACACCCTCGCCTGCGGCTCCCGCGGCCACGGCGTCGGTGACGCGAGCTCGCTCGGCGCGGGCGACTTCCCGCTCGACCCGAGCACCCACAAGGAGGTCGTGGTCGGCCAGTTCACGGTGCCGCACCACGCCCGGGCCGGCACGTACGGCATCAGCGTCGCCTGCGACAACGGGCGGACCGCCCGGGGCGACCTCACCGTCAAGCACAGGAGCCCCAGCGGCCATGTGCAGACCGGTGTCGGCGGCAGTGTGGGCCCCGACACCGCCCAGGTCACGGCGGGCGCGGCGGTGCTGGCCGCGGCTGCCGTGGGCGGTACCTGGCTCCTGCGCCGCCGGGCGAGCGGCGCGCAGGGCGACTGAAGGTACCGCCCCTCCTGCCCCCGCCGCGCCCGCTGACGGCCCGGCGGGGGCAGGATCACACCCCGCCGTCAGCGCCGCCGGAGGTCGTCCCGTGAGCAACAGCAGCAAGGGCTGGGGGATAGCCGTCGCCGCCTGCGTCGGCATCTGGCTGATCCAGAACGGCTCGGGCGACGTCACCCCGCCCGTCCCGTCCGCCGCCCAGGCCTTCGCCGCCGGTCCCAGCGTCCACACCGACGCCGCCGCCGACCCGCTGCCGCCCTCCGAGCCGCTCCGGATGCGGATCCCCGAGATCGACGTCGACACGCCCCTGACCTCCCTCGGTCTCGACGCCGCGGGCTCCCTGGAGGTGCCGCCGGCGTCCGACCGCAACCTGGCCGGCTGGTACGAGGACGGCACCCGGCCCGGGGCCAAGGGCACCGCGATCATCGCGGGGCACGTCGACAACGACCGGGGCCCGGCGGTCTTCTACGCGCTGGGCGCCCTGAAGAAGGGCCACCGGGTCGAGGTGCTCCGGCAGGACGGCAGGACGGCGGTGTTCACCGTCGACGCGGTCGAGGTCTACGACAAGGACCACTTCCCCGACGCCAAGGTGTACGGGGAGGCGGACCGGGCCGAGATCCGGGTGATCACCTGCGGCGGCGGCTTCTCGAAGAAGGCCGGCGGCTACCAGGGGAACGTGGTCGCCTTCGGGCACCTCATCGGCGTCCGCTAGCGCCGGGCCCGGCCCGGGGGCCTCACGCCCACTGGTCGAAGGCCAGCTTCGCGACCAGCGAGAAGACCACCACCAGCAGCACCCCGCGGACGAACTCGGAGCCCTTGCTCAGCGCCATCCGTGCGCCGATCATCCCGCCGGCCAGGTTGAAGACCGCCATCACCGCCGCCAGCTGCCACAGCACGCTGCCGTGGTAGGCGAACATCGCGAGCGCGCCGACGTTGGTGCACACGTTGACGATCTTCGCGGTGGCGGAGGCCGTCACCAGGTCCAGGTGGAGCACGGCGGTCAGGGCGAGGACCAGGAAGGTGCCGGTGCCCGGCCCGAAGAGGCCGTCGTAGAAGCCGATCCCGCCGCCGACCACGACGATCGAGGTGACGATCCGGGCCCGGGTGAGCGGCGCTCGCTCCGCGCCCTCCGCGCGGGTGCCGAAGGAGGGCCGGAAGAGCACGAACGCGGCCACCCCGACCAGCACCACCATGATCACCGGGCGGAGCACCTCGCTGCCGATCCCCGCCGCGAAGAAGGCCCCGCCCATCGAGCCGGCGAGCGCGGCGAGCCCGATCCGCACCGCCCGGCCCACCGGGACGGGTGTCTTGCGGACGTAGGTGACGGCCGCGCCGGAGGTGCCGACGATCGCCACGGCCTTGTTGGTGCCGAGGATCTGGGCGGCCGGCAGGTGCGGCAGCCCGAGCAGCAGCGCGGGCAGCAGGAGCAGCCCGCCGCCCCCGACCACGGCATCGATCCAGCCCGCCACCAGCGCGGCGAGACAGAGCAGGACAACGGTGGTCAGGGATATGTCAGGCATGCCCGCGAGCCTAGGGCCGGGATGGCTGTGTGATCCATCGATCCCGGGAGAGTTGAGCTTCGCCAGAGCTTACGGAGTCCAGGGCCCGGAGCTTACGGAGTCCAGGCCCCGGAGCTTGCGGAGTCCAGAGCGGGTACGAGGGTCCCGGCGGCGGGTTCGCGGTCCGGGGCCGGCGGGGCCGCCGGGTGCAGGCCGACGGTGAGGAGCGTGCCGGCGAGGGCGCCCATGGCGAGCAGCCCGGCGGCGGTCCTGCGCCGGGTCCCCTCTCCGCCTGCTGCTCTGCGGTGGCTAGGCATGGCTGAAGTCCTCGCTGTGGATGCGGTGGGCCGGCACCCCGGCCCGGTTCAGGGAGGCGGTCGCCGCCCGGGCCATCCCGGGCGGCCCGCACAGGTAGACGTCGTGCGCGGCGAGGTCGGGCACCAGGTTGCGCAGGGCGCCGGGCGCGAGCGGGTCGAAGGCCGCGTCGGACGGGCCGAGCAGGAAGTGCAGGGCCGCCCCGCGTTCCCGGGCGATGGCCTCCAGTTCGGTGCGCAGCACCAGCCCGGCGGCGTCGGAGGCCCGGTAGAGGAGGGTGAGGTCGCCGGGGCGGCCGGGCAGGGTCTCGAACAGGGCCCGCAGCGGGGTGATGCCGACGCCTCCCGCGAGCAGCAGCACCTTGCGGCGGGTGCGCCGGTGGGCGGTGAGCGCGCCGAACGGGCCGGTGGCCACCACGCGGGTGCCGGGCCGCAGCCGCCGGATCCGGCGGGTGTGGTCGCCGCACGCCTTCACCGTGATCCGCAGGGTGTCGTCGCGGACGGGCGCGGAGAGCGAGAAGGGCAGGGCGGTGGAGCGCAGCCCGGGGCGCAGGAAGCGCCAGCGGAAGAACTGGCCCGGCTCGGCGCGCAGTTCGGCCACTCCCCGGCCCCGGACGAGGACGGAGACCGTGTCGGGGCTCTCGGCGACGACCTCGGAGACGCGCAGGTCGTGCCGGAGGGCGCGCCGGACGGGGATCACCACGCGGTACCAGACGAGGACGACGCCGACCGTGGCGTGCGCCATCGCCCAGAGCCAGCGGGTGACGGGGGCGGCGAGGTCCGGTCCGGCGAGCTGGTGCACGAAGCCGAGGGCGGCGGCGAGGTGGCTGAGCAGATGGATCCGGCGCCAGGTCTCGTGCCGGATCCGGCGGCGCACCGGCCGGGCGGACGCGACACCGACGCCGGCGAAGAGGAGGGTGCCCACGCAGGCGGCGGCGACCCAGGTGTAGCCGAGCAGGCCCCGGACGGCGGCGAGCAGGTCGGTGCCGGTGTGGACGGCGTAACCGCACAGGGCGAGCAGGCCGTGGGCGGCGACGAGCCCGAGGACGTACCGCCCGCCGAGGGAGTGCCAACGGGCGAGCCGGTCGGCGCCGATCCCGTGCTCGACGGCCGGTATCCGGGCCATGAGCAGCAGCATGACGAGCACCCCGTAGCCGGCGAGCAGTCCGGTGAGGTGGGCGCCGCTCGCGAACAGGGCGTCGAGCCGGGCGGACGGCCGGGCCTGTACGCCCCAGCAGAGGGCGACGGCCCCGGCGCCCGCGACGACGACGTCGCGGAGCCGGTCGGGGGCGAGCCGGAGCGGCGCGGGCTCGGGGGCCGGCCGGGCGGCGGGGGCGGGCTCGGGGGCGGGAGCCAGCGACACGGACAGCGGGGCGTAGAGAGGGTGCGGGGCCTCGGTGGTCACGTCGGCACCCTAGGTCGGCGCACCCCCCGCGCACCGTCCCATCCGGCCCCGCCGCGTGATCCTTAAGGCCCCCTTGAGGAGGTCCTCAGCACCGGTTAACCCTCACGGTCCTTCGGCCCTCACCGTCCTTCGGCCCTCACAGTGCGGACCGGCCGAGGTGAGATCAGCGTTCCGCACGGGTAACAGCGGGGATGCCACCGGGTAACACCCTCCGCGCACGCTTCGGGCATGAGTACACGGATCGTGGTGGTCGGCGGCGGGACGGCGGGCGCCCGGCTGGCCCAGCGCCTGCCGGTGACGCTCCTCGGCGAGGAGCCGCACGCGCCGTACAACAGGGTGCTGCTGGCGGACGTGCTGGCCGGCCGGTACGGCCCCGAGGTGATCGCGCTGCCCGGGACGCGGGAGCCGGCCCGGCTCGGCGTCCGGGCGGTGCGGATCGACCGCGCGGCCCGCACGGTGGAGTGCGCGGACGGCTCGCTGGTCGGCTACGACCGGCTGGTCCTGGCGACCGGCTCGGCCCCGGTGCTGCCGCCGCTGCGCGGCCTGCGCGGTACCGAACCGCCGTCGGGCGTGCACCCGTTCCGCACCCTGGACGACTGCCTGGCCCTGCGGGCGCTGGTCCGCCCCGGTACCCGTGCCGTGGTCGTCGGCGGCGGCCTGCTGGGCGTCTCGGCGGCCCGCGCGCTGGCGGCCCTGGGCGCCGGGGTGGTCCTGACCCAGCAGGGCGAGCACCTGATGGAGAGCCAGCTGGACCGGACCTCCTCGGCCCTGCTCCAGGAACATCTGGAGGCCCGGGGCGTGGAGGTGCACACCGAGTGCCGCGTGAGCGGACTGCGGCGGCACCGGGGCGCGGTGACCGCCGTCGAGCTGGCCGACGGCTACGTCCTGGACGCCGACGTGGTGATCCTGGCCTGCGGGGTCCGCCCCCGGGTGGCGCTGGCCCGGGACGCCGGCCTGGAGGTGCGCCGGGGCGTCGTCGTCGACGACGAGCTGCGCACCTCCGACCCGTACGTCCACGCGATCGGCGACTGCGCGGAACACCGGGACCGGGTCTACGGCCTGGCGGGCCCGGCCCTGGACCAGGCCGACGTGCTGGCGGAACTGCTCACGGCGGAGGCGGAGGCCGAGGCCCTCGGCGGCACCGGCAGCGGCAGCGGCACCGGGCGCGGTCCCGGGTCCCCCGCCGCCCCCCGCTACACCGGCACCCGCGCCCTGACCCGCCTCACCCTCGCCGGCCCGGCGGCCGACACCATCGACACCCTCGGCACCCTCGACACCCTCGGCCCCCTCGACCTGGCGACCTTCGGCGAGACGACGCCCACGCCCGGCGACGACGTCGTGCAGCTCACCGACGCCACCCGCCGCGCTTACCGCAAGGTCGTCGTGCGCGGCGACCGGCTGGTGGGCGGCGTCCTGCTCGGCGACCTGGCCTCGGTCGGAACGCTGGCCCGGACCTGGGAGGGCGACGAGGCCCTTCCCGAAGACGCTCCTCTGCTCCATCTGCTCACCCACGACGGAGGCTCCTGAGATGACCACCGCGCCCATCCCCACCCTCGTCCTGGTCGGCCACGGCATGGTCGGCCAGCGCTTCCTGGAGGCGCTCGCGGACCGGGGCGTCACCGCGCGGGCCCGGATCGTCGTGCTCTGCGAGGAGCCGCGCCCGGCCTACGACCGCGTGCGGTTGACCTCGTACTTCTCGGGGCGGACCCCCGACGACCTGTCGATGGTCGAGGCCGGCTTCATGGAGCGGCACGGCATCGAGCTGCACACCTCGGAGGCGGCTGCGGCGATCGACCGCGACGCCCGCACGGTGACGACCGCGACCGGCCGGACCTTCCGCTACGACACCCTGGTCCTGGCCACCGGCTCGTACCCGTTCGTCCCGCCGGTGCCCGGCAAGGACGCCCGGGGCTGCTTCGTCTACCGCACCATCGAGGACCTGCTGGCGATCGAGGAGTACGCGAAGGACGCCACGACCGGTGCGGTGGTGGGCGGCGGTCTGCTGGGCCTGGAGGCGGCGGGCGCGCTCAAGGGCCTGGGCCTGGACACGCACGTGGTGGAGTTCGCGCCGCGCCTGATGCCGGTGCAGGTCGACGAGGGCGGCGGGGCGGCCCTGCTGCGCACGATCGAGCGGATGGGCCTGACGGTGCACACCGGGACGGGCACCCAGGAGGTCGTCACCGAGGACGGCGCCGTGACGGGCATGCGCCTCTCCGACGGCTCGGAACTGCGCACGGACCTGGTGGTGTTCTCGGCGGGCGTCCGCCCCCGCGACCAGCTGGCCCGCGAGGCGGGCCTCGACGTCGGCGAGCGCGGCGGCATCGCGGTGGACGAGCAGTGCCGCACCTCCGACCCCCGGGTGTTCGCGATCGGCGAGTGCGCGCTCGCCTCCGACGGGCGGGTGTACGGCCTGGTGGCGCCGGGCTACGAGATGGCGCAGACGGTGGCGGCGGCGATCGCCGAGGAGAGCACGAAGGGCTTCACCGGCGCGGACCTGTCGACCAAGCTGAAGCTGCTCGGCGTGGACGTGGCCTCGTTCGGCGACGCCCACGGCACCACCGAGGGCTGCCTCGACGTCGTCTACTCCGACTCGCGCTCCGGGATCTACAAGAAGCTGGTCGTCGACGCCGAGGGCACGCTGCTCGGCGGCGTCCTGGTCGGCGACGCCGACGCGTACGGCATGCTCCGCCCGCTCACCGGCACGAAGCCGCCGGTCTCCCCGGAGCAGCTGGTGCTCCCGGCGGGGGCGGGCGCCGGGGCGCAGGCGCTCGGCCCGTCCGCGCTGCCGGACGACGCGGTGATCTGCTCCTGCCACAACGTCACCAAGCACGCGATCGCCCAGTGCGCGACGCTGCCCGAGGTGAAGAAGTGCACCAAGGCCGGTACGGGCTGCGGCAGTTGCGTGAAGGTGATCGAGAAGCTGCTGCCGGCGCCCGCAGCGAAGGGCCTGTGCGGCTGCTTCCCGTACACCCGCGGCGAGCTGTACGAGATCGCCCGCACCCTGCGGGTCACCTCCTTCGCCGGGCTGCTCGACTCGCACGGCCGGGAGGAGGCGAAGGGCGGGGAGGGCTGCGAGGTGTGCAAGCCGACGGTCGGCTCGATCCTGGCGAGCCTGGCCCCGGAGATCGGCGCGGACGGCTACATCCTGGACGGCGAGCAGGCCGCGCTCCAGGACACCAACGACCACTTCCTGGCCAACCTCCAGCGCAACGGCTCCTATTCGGTGGTGCCGCGCATCCCGGGCGGCGAGATCACCCCGGAGAAGCTGATCGTGATCGGCGAGGTCGCCCGCGACTTCGGCCTCTACACGAAGATCACCGGCGGCCAGCGCATCGACCTGTTCGGCGCCCGGGTCGAGCAGCTCCCGTCGATCTGGACCCGGCTGGTGGACGCGGGCTTCGAGTCGGGGCACGCGTACGGCAAGGCGCTGCGGACGGTGAAGTCCTGCGTGGGGCGGACCTGGTGCCGCTACGGCGTGCAGGACTCGGTGCGGACCGCGATCCTCCTCGAACTGCGCTACCGGGGCCTGCGCGCCCCGCACAAGCTGAAGTCGGCCGTCTCGGGCTGCGCCCGCGAGTGCGCGGAGGCCCAGTCGAAGGACTTCGGGGTGATCGCGACGGCCAACGGCTGGAACCTGTACGTGGGCGGCAACGGCGGCGCGACCCCGCGCCACGCGGACCTGCTGGCGCAGGACCTGTCGGACGCGGAGCTGTTCCGGCTGATCGACCGCTTCCTGATGTTCTACATCCGCACCGCCGACCGCCTGGAGCGCACCTCGGTGTGGCTGGAGCGCCTGGAGGGCGGCCTGGACCACCTGCGGGACGTGGTCGTGCACGACTCGCTGGGGCTGTGCGACGAGCTGGAGGCGCTGATGGCGGCGCACGTGGCCGGCTACCGCGACGAGTGGGCCGAGACGCTGGACGACCCGGAGCGGCTGCGGCGCTTCGTGTCGTTCGTGAACGCGCCGGAGGCGCCGGACCCGACCGTGCGGTTCGTGCCGGAACGCGACCAGATCAAGCCGGACCTCCGGCTCCTGACCATCGGAACGCGCGAAGGGACCCCGACCCGATGATGCTCGAACTCTCCCACTCCGCCGACGCGTGGACGCCGGTCTGCGAGGAGCACCGGCTCACCCCCGGCCGGGGCGTGGCGGCCCTGCTGCCGGACGGCCGGCAGGCCGCCGTCTTCAAGGACCGGTCGGGCCGTACGTACGCGATCGACAACCGCGACCCGTTCACCGGCGCGCAGGTCCTGTCGCGGGGCCTGACCGGCTCGGCGGCCGGCCGGCCCTTCGTGGCCTCGCCGCTCCTGAAGCAGCGCTTCGACCTGGAGACGGGCCGGTGCCTGGACGACGAGGAGGTGTCGGTGGCGGTATACCCGGTGCGGACGACCGGACCCGCCGACGAGCCGCACACACCCCCACTTGACTGATCGTTCCAGAAAGGCGTAGCGTCCTCGCATGGCCAGAACGAAGGAATTCGACCCGGACGCGGCCCTCGGCTCGGCCCTCGACCTGTTCTGGGAGCGCGGGTACGAGGCGACGAGCATGGCCGACCTGGTCGGGCACCTCGGCATCGGCCGCGCGAGCCTCTACGCGACCTTCGGCAACAAGCACGAGCTGTACCTGAAGGCGATGGAGCGGTACGCGCGGACGCAGGACCCGCGCCTGTTCGAGGAGCTGTCGGCGCCGGGGCCCGCCCTGCCCGCCGTCCGCGGCCTCGTCCGCCGCTTCGCCGCCGAGTCCGGCGCGGACGAGACCCGGCTGCGCGGCTGCCTGGTCACCAACTCGGCCGCCGAACTGGGCCCGCACGACGCCGGCGTGGCGCGCCGCGTGGAGCGCAGCTGGGAGCAGCTGGAGACGCTGCTGCACGCGGCGCTCGCGCGGGCCGTCGCCCAGGGCGAGCTGCCGGCCGACCGGGACCCGCGGGCGCTGGCGCGGATGCTGCTGGTGCTGATGCAGGGCCTGCGGGTGGTCGGCAAGGCGTCGAGCGACCCGGGCCGGGTGCACGACGCGGCGGAACAGGCACTGACGCTGCTCGACTGACGGCCCGGCCACCGAGGGGCGCCGCCTTGGCGCCCTTCTCTTCGGCCCTCATTCTGGAATGTACGGTCCATTACACAAGAGGGGGGCTCATGCCCGGCACGACCACGGCGAAGGCCCCGGCGGCCCGGCGCACACCGCCGGAACCCCCGGCGGGGCACGACCGCCGCCACCCCGCCCGCTCACCCGCCCCCGCCTTCGCCCTGCTCGGCACCGTCCAGGCCACCCTGATCTTCACCCTCGCCTCGCTCGCCGTGCCGCTGCCCCGGATCGGCGCCGAACTGCGCCTGGACCGGGCCGGTCTCCTCCTGCTCAGCGCCGCCTACGGACTGACCTTCGCCGGGCTGCTGCTCTTCGGCGGCCGGCTCGCCGACCGCTACGGCGGGCGCCGGACACTGACCGCCGGACTCCTCGCCTTCGGCGCCGCCTCCTCCCTCGCCCCGCTCGCCCCCGGATACGGCACGCTGCTCGCCGCCCGGTTCGCCCAGGGACTCGGCGCCGCGCTCGTCGCCCCCGCGGCGATGGGCCTGCTGCGCGCCCTGTACCCGGCGCCCGCCGAGTACCGCAGGGCCATGGCCACCTGGGGCGGGCTCGCCGTCCTCGGCGCGACCGCGGGCAACCTGCTCTCCGGGGTGATCTCGGCCGCCGCCTCCTGGCGCTGGACCTTCGCCGTCCCCGTCGCCGTCACCGCCGCCGCGCTGCTCCTGGGCCCGCGCCTGCTGCCCGGCACGGCACCCGGGACGCACCCCACCCGCACCGCCCGCGGCCTCGACCTCCCCGGCGCGCTGCTCGCCACCACCGGGATCACGCTCGCCAGTTACGGACTCGTGCTCACCGACGCCCGCCCCTGGGGCTCGGCCGACGTCCTCGTCCCGCTGCTCGGCGGCCTGGCGCTGCTCGCGGGCTTCGCGCTCGTGGAGCGGCGGGCCGCCGATCCGCTGCTGCCGCCCGCGTTCCTGCGCGACCGGCGCCGGGGCCTGGGACTCGCCGCCGTGGCGCTCACCGCCTCCGGCACCGCCGGGGTCTTCGTCCTGCTGTCACTTGCGCTCCAGGAGGACCGCGACTGGTCCGCGCTGCGCACCTCGGGCGCCTTCGTGCCCTTCGCCGTCGCCCTGCTGCTCGCGGGCCGGGCGGCCGGGCCGCTGATCCGGCGGTACGGGGCGGGGCGCGCGACCGGTGCCGGGCTCGGCACCGGGGCCGTGGGCCTCGGGCTGCTCGCGGCCACCGGACTCGACCCGGCCGTGCCGTACGCGTACGGCCTGCTGCCCGGCCTGCTGCTGCTCCCGGCCGGCGCGGCCGTCTCCTTCGCGGGGGCCGCCGTCCTCGCCACCGAGGGGGTGCCGGCCCGGGACGGCGGTCTCGCGGGCGGCGTCCTGAACACCGCGATGGAGCTGGGCCCCACCGTCGTCTTCGCCGCCGTGCTCACCCTCGGCACGGACGCCGCCTCCCTGGCGGCGACGGCCCTCGGCTTCGCGGCCCTGGCCGCGGCGGCCTCGTACACCAAGTGAACGTCCCTCAGTGAACGCCTTCCCTGCACGCCCTCAGTGAACGTCCCGCAGTGAACGTCCCGCAGTGAACCTTTCCACCAAGGAGTCGACCATGACGACCGCACGTTCCTCCGCGCCCTTCTCCGCACGCTTCTCCGACCGCGCCGTCCTCGTCACCGGCGGCGGCACCGGTCTCGGCCGGGCCATCGCGCTCGCCTTCGCCGCCGAGGGTGCGAAGGTCGCCGTCGCGGGCCGCAGCGCCGCCACCCTGGAGGAGACGGTCGCGCTGATCGAGGACGCGGGCGGCACCGCCGCCGCCTTCACCGCCGACGTGTCGGACGCCGCGTCCGTGCGGCGGCTGGTGGGCTCGGTGGTCGAGACCTTCGGCGGTCTCGACGTGGCCGTGAACAACGCGGGGGTGTTCCGCGGCGGCCACGCGGCCGCCGACTTCCCCCTGGAGGACTGGCACACGCTGCTCGACGTCAACGTCACCGGCGTCCTGCACGCGCTCCAGGCGGAGATCGCCCACATGCGCGCCCACGGCGGCGGGGCGATCGTCAACATCTCCTCGAACCTGGGCCCGCACGTGCGCATCCCGGGCGTCTTCGGCTACCAGGTCTCCAAGGCGGCGGTCTCCGCGCTCACCCGGGCCGCCGCGCTCGACCACGTCGCCGACGGCATCCGGATCAACGCGGTCAGCCCGGGCGCCTCGGAGTCCGCCATGTCGCTGCGGCCGGGCGAGACCGAGGCCGAGCGGGAGGTCCGGATGAAGGAGGAGTCGCCGCTGGGGCGGATCTCCTCGGCGGCGGAGGTGGCGGCTGCGGTGCTGCACCTGGCCTCCGACGCCGCCGGTTCGACGGTCGGCGCGGACCTGGTCGTGGACGGCGGCGTCTCCGCCTGACGCCGCCGCCCCGCCGGTCTCAGCCCTGGACGGCGGCCGGGTCCATCCAGAAGACCTCCCAGTGGTGCCCGTCGAGGTCGGTGAAGGAACGCCCGTACATGAAGCCGTGGTCCATGGGCTCCTTCGCCGCGCCGCCACCGGCGGCGAGGGCCGCGTCGGCCAGCTCGTCGACGGCCTCGCGGGAGTCACGGCTGAGGGTGATCAGCACCTCGGTGTTCTTCGTCGCGTCGGAGATGTCCTTCCCCGGCGCGGTGAAGGTCCTGAACTTCTCCTCGGTGAGCAGCATGGCGAAGATCGTGTCGCTGATCACCAGACAGCCCGTCGACTCGTCCGAGAACTGCGGGTTGAAGGAGAAGCCCAGCTCGTTCCAGAAGGTCTTGGTGGCGTCGAGGTCCTGGGCGGGCAGGTTCACGAAGATCATCTGAGCCATGGTGGCGTCCCTCTTCCGTTCCGTACGGGGTCTGTTCCGTAGTGGCGCTTACGAGAGTGAAGACAGGGCGCGGCGACGAAACTCATCGCCGCGCCGAAGGTTTTTTCGGATTTTTCTCAGACCGCGTTCCGGACGGACGTCGTCGCGGCCCCGGAGTCCACGATCGCGGTCACGCCGGCACCCCGCCCGGTCAGGTCGTTGCCGACCAGCCAGGTGTCGGTGGAGCCCGCCATGACGCCGATCGCGACGCTGGAGGCGCCGCCGGTCAGGGCGCTCACCGTGTTGTCCTGGACGAACGCGCCGGCCGCGTTCCCGCCGACGCGGACGGCGTACGCGGCGGCGCCGGTGACACGGTTGCCGCGCACGGTGATGCCGCTGACGCCGGCGCTGATGCCGTGGCCGGTCGCGGTGAGGACGGTGTTGTCGGCGACGAGGGTGCCGGTGGCGGCGGAGTCCACGCCGATCCCGTCGCCCTGGACGTCGGAGAGGCTGTTGCCGACGACGAGCGCGTTCGGGGAGTTCTGGACGTGGACGGCCTGGCAGTTGCCCGTGGGGCTGGTGCGCAGGGTGGTGGTGACGGTGTTGCGGCTGATCGTCAGGCCGTCGGTCTGCGTGGCGTAGATCCCGGCCTCGCCCTTGACCGAGGTGATCGTGTTGCCGCTGATGGTGACGGCCCGGTGGCGGGCGCCGCCGGTGGGGACGGTGGCGGTGATGCCGCCGCCGCCCTCGATGCCCTCGATGGTGTTGCCGCTGACGGTGATGCCGCTGAGGGCGTTGCCCTGGGGCGAGTTGAGGTAGACCGCGTGAGAGGCGGTGCCGCGGATCGTGTTGTCGGCGATGACCGAGTCCTGCCAGTCGGCGGCCCGGACGCCGTACGCCCCGCTCTTCTCCACCGTGTTGCCGATGACCCGGATCCGCCGGTGGGCCACGCCCTTGGCGCCCCAGTGGTCCCCGCACAGCGCGCCGAACGGCCCGGTCGTCGTCCCGGGGCGCAGGACGCAGCCGGTGATGAGGATGTCCTCGCAGGGCGTGGAGTCGTACGAGGGGGCGGGCAGGTTGCCCTCGGTGGCGCAGGTGATCTGGACGGCCTCCTTGGTGGTGAGGCTCGCCCCGTCGCCGGGATGGTGCCCGTCGAAGACGCAGTTCACGACGGCCGCGTTCCGGACCGCGTTCAGCTCGACGGCATGCGCGGAGGGGGTGTCGACGAAGGTGCAGTCCTTCACCAGGACGCCCTCGCAGTGGGCGAAGCCGATGGCGTCGCTCTGCTTGGTGAACACCCCGCCGCGCATGTCCCAGGTGCCGCCGAGGACGGCGATCGAGCCCGCGCCCTGGTAGCCGGACACGGGCGTGACGGAGTCGAAGTTCTTCAGCAGGCCACCGTTGTCGCCGGTCCGCACGATGCGGGCGCCGTACGCGGAGACGGTGGTCCCGGCGCCGACGACGAGGCCGGTGCCGGTCAGATAGGTGCCCGGCGGTATCAGCAGGGTCGCCGGACCCTGGACGGCCTTCAGGGCGAGGAGCGCGCTCTTGAACGCGGCCGTCTCGTCGGCCGTCCCGTCGCCCTTGGCGCCGTGCGCGGTGACGTCGACGACGGTCCCGCCGCCGGCCGCCGCCGCGGCCGGTGCCGCGCCGAGGACGGCGGCGCCGCCCCACGCTCCGACGAATCCGCCCATGGCCAGCATCAGTGAACGGCGTTCCACGCTGCGCTCCCCCTCGGTTCGATATCGATGTGCCGATCTCGGTGCGTCGATCTCGGTGTGTCGATCTCGGTGTGTCGATCGGTGTGTCGATCTTCGGAGGAGGAGGCTACGTCAGCCCTCGGGTCCGCCCGCCGGAGGGTCTCCGCCGACAGCCCGCCGCTCCCCCGTCACCGGGCGTTGACGCCCGGTCAACTCCGCCCTCCTAGGTTGCGGAAGCGCGCGACCCCGTCGCCGACCGGTGCGACGGGGCGGTTCACACCTCGAATCAGGAGTGGGACGTGGAGCGACGCAGTTTCCTGCGTGGAGCGGTCATCGGTACGTCGGCCGCCGCCTTCGGCGGCACCTTGTGGCGCGGGGCGGCCTTCGCCGCGCCCGCCCAGCCCGGGCTCGGCCCGTACGGGGCGCTCGGCGCCGCCGACGCGAACGGCATCCTGCTGCCGGCCGGTTTCACCAGCCGGGTGGTGGCCCGGTCCGGCCAGACGGTCGCGGGCACCTCGTACGCCTGGCACAGCGCTCCCGACGGCGGCGCCTGCTTCGCCGACGGGACGGGCTGGATCTACGTCTCGAACTCGGAGATCAACCCGGGCGGCGGCGCGAGCGCGGTGCGCTTCGACGCCTCCGGCACCGTCACCGACGCCTACCGCGTCCTGTCCGGCACCCGGCAGAACTGCGCGGGCGGCAAGACCCCGTGGAACACCTGGCTGTCCTGCGAGGAGGTCTCGCTGGGCTACGTCTACGAGTCGAACCCGTGGGGCGGCACCAGCTACCGCCGCGACGCCATGGGCCGGTTCAAGCACGAGGCGGCGGCCGCCGACCCGGTCCGCAAGGTGGTCTACCTGACCGAGGACGAGACCGACGGCTGCTTCTACCGCTTCGTGCCCACCACCTGGGGCGACCTGTCCGCCGGCACCCTCCAGGTGTTCAAGGCGGGCACCGGCACCTCCGGCGGCTTCACCTGGCAGAACGTGCCGGACCCGGACGGCTCGCCCGCCACCACCCGCAGCCAGGTCTCCGGCGCCAAGCGCTTCAACGGCGGCGAGGGCTGCCACTACGCCGACGACACCGTCTGGTTCACCACCAAGGGCGACAACCGGGTCTGGCAGGTGAACCTGGCCGCCGGGACCTACGAGCTGGCCTACGACGACTCGCTGGTGACGGGCGGCGGCGCGCCCCTCACGGGCGTCGACAACATCACCGGCTCCGCCTCCGGCGACCTGTTCGTCGCCGAGGACGGCGGCAATATGGAGATCTGCCTCATCACGCCGGACGACGTCGTGACGCCGTTCCTGCGGATCAGCGGCCAGTCCGGCTCCGAGATCACCGGACCGGCCTTCTCCCCCGACGGCCGGCGCCTCTACTTCTCCAGCCAGCGGGGCACCAGCGGCAGCTCCTCGGGCGGCATCACCTACGAGGTGACCGGCCCGTTCCGCGCGTAGCAGCGCGTCTCACGGGGGGTCTGGGCGCCGCCGAGCAGGGCGGCGCCCAGGGGCGTGAGGGTGTGCAGGACCGCGTTGCCGTGGCGCAGCGTGGCGACCAGGCCGGCCTCGCGCAGCACGCCCGCGTGCTGGCTCGCGGAGGCGAGGGAGACCCCCGCCCGGCGGGCCAGCTCGCTGGTGGTGCCGCCGTCGCCGATGGCGCTGAGGACGGCGGAGCGGGTGTGCCCGACGAGCTTGGCGAGCGAGGGCAGGCCCGGCTCGCGCACGGTCGGCGCCTCGCAGTGGGTGACGGGATAGACCAGCACCGGCGGCAGGCCGGGATCGCGGAGCACGACCGGGGTGCCGCGGCAGAAGTAGGACGGCTGGAGCAGCAGCCCGCGCCCGTCGAGGTGCACGTCCCGTTCGACGGGGTAGTCGGCCTCCAGGACGGGACTGCGCCAGCGGAGCATCGGCGGCAGCGAGGCGAGGAGCTCCTCCGCGCCCCCGTCGAGCAGGGCCCGGCCGCGCAGCGCCCGGTCGGTCTCGACCCGGGCCTGGATGTGCGACCAGTACGGCTCGACGGCGGCCCGGTGGTAGCCGCGCAGGGCCGCCACGAGCCGCTCCAGGGGCTCCGAGGCGCCCTCGGCGAGGGCCCGCAGCGCGGCCGGTACGGCCGGGCGCCCGGCGCGGGTGGTGCCGAGCAGCGCGACTTCGGCGTGAATCCGGCCGGGCGGGGTCGTGCGGATCGCGTCGAGGGCCTCATCGACTCCGAGGATGCCTTGCGGCGGAGTCAGGAAGTCGGGGAAATAGCCGCGGCCCGGAACGAGCGCGGCGAGCAGCCGGGTCTCCGCCCCCAGCCGTACCCGTGCTTCCGACCGCCATTCCCGGAACACCATGGAACCGCGCCGGTCCCTTAAACGGTGAAAACTGAGAATCGTTTCCCAGAGAACGTCCGGCCGGGCGGCCATCCGAACCCCGGCCAAGTCGTTTCCGCTGAAATGAATCCGCAGCATGGAACCCCCACCTGTGCACTCGCAACCACCCCCGACGACGAGTATGCACAGCATCACTGCACGTTACCAGGGTGTTTCAGCCACACTTGAAAAGCCTCGCGGCGAACACAGGTCAACCGAAAAGCTGTGCGTGTCGGGCAGGAAACCTTCAGGACCGAGGTGACGTGGCGAAGACCGTGGGGGGCTTCGTCTCGTCCGGCGGCGGTCGGCGAGGTTGCGGCTCACCTGCCCGATGAAAAATGGGCGCGGCCTCCGGGTGGGGATCCGGAGGTCGCGCCTGTCTCATTCTTTGCGAAAGTCCAACGGCGTTAGAACGTCGTTCGACAGCGCTCATTGTCGTTCAATGTCCAATAACCCAATGCCTCGTATTCGCGCATGGACTTGAACAGGAACTCACATGAGGCCAACGATCATGTGACGCCGGCGGCCGGGACCGCCGGGACCATCGGGACGAAATACGACGGGGCGGACACCTCCGCACAAGGTGTCCGCCCCGTCTCTCCTGCGAACCGGAGCCGCCGCCCATCGGTCTTGAGGGTCGGGGACGAGCGGCGGCTCCGGTGGTCAGCGGGTCAGCGGCTGTCGCTGCCCTTCGCCTCGGCCGCCGCGCGGCCGGCCTCCAGACGCGCCACCGGGATCCGGAAGGGCGAGCAGGAGACGTAGTCGAGACCCACCTCGTGGAAGAAGTGCACCGACTCCGGGTCGCCGCCGTGCTCGCCGCAGACGCCCAGCTTGATGTCGGGGCGGGTGGCACGGCCGGCCTCGACGGCGCTGCGGACCAGGGCGCCCACGCCGTCCTTGTCGATGGTCTCGAAGGGGCTGACGCCGAAGATGCCCTTCTCCAGGTACGCGGTGAAGAAGCTCGCCTCCACGTCGTCGCGGGAGAAGCCCCAGACCGTCTGGGTCAGGTCGTTGGTGCCGAAGGAGAAGAACTCGGCGGCCTCGGCGATCTGACCGGCGGTCACGGCGGCGCGCGGCAGCTCGATCATGGTGCCCAGGGCCAGCGTGAGCTCGATGCCGGTCTGCGCCCGGACCTCGGCGATGACCTCCTCGGCCTCCTCGCGGACCAGCTCCAGCTCCTGCACGGTGCCGACGAGCGGGATCATGATCTCGACGCGCGGGTCGCCCTTGGCGTCGATGCGCTGGGCGGCGGCCTCGGCGATGGCGCGGACCTGCATGGTGAACAGGCCGGGGATGACCAGGCCGAGGCGGACGCCGCGCAGACCCAGCATCGGGTTCTGCTCGTGCAGCCGGTGCACGGCCTGGAGCAGGCGCAGGTCGTTCTCGTGCGGCTCCTTGCGGGCCTCGGCGAGGGCGACGCGCACCGACAGCTCGGTGATGTCGGGCAGGAACTCGTGCAGCGGCGGGTCGAGCAGCCGGACGGTGACGGGCAGGCCGTCCATCGCCTCGAAGAGCTCGACGAAGTCCTGCTTCTGCAGCGGGAGCAGCGCCTTCAGCGACTCCTCGCGCTCCTCGTCGGTGTCGGCCAGGATGAGCCGCTCGACGTACTGGCGGCGCTCGCCGAGGAACATGTGCTCGGTGCGGCACAGGCCGATGCCCTGGGCACCGAAGCGGCGGGCGCGCGAGGCGTCCTCGGCGTTGTCGGCGTTGGCGCGGACGCGCAGGCGGCGGACGCGGTCGGCGTAGGCCATGATCCGGTGGACGGCCTGGACCAGCTCGTCGGCGTCGTCGGCGCCGGCGTGCATGCGGCCCTCGAAGTACTCGACGACCGGGGACGGCACGACGGGCACCTCGCCGACGTACACCTTGCCGGTGGAGCCGTCGATGGAGACGACGTCGCCCTCCTCGATCACCACGCCGGAGGAGGTGGTCATCCGGCGGCGCTTGGTGTCGACCTCGAGCTCCTCGGCGCCGCAGACACAGGTCTTGCCCATGCCGCGGGCGACGACGGCGGCGTGCGAGGTCTTGCCGCCGCGGGAGGTGAGGATGCCCTCGGCGGCGATCATGCCGTCCAGGTCGTCCGGGTTGGTCTCGCGGCGGATCAGGATGACCTTCTCGCCGGAGCGGGACCACTTGACGGCCGTGTACGAGTCGAAGACGGCCTTGCCGACGGCGGCGCCCGGGGAGGCGGCGATGCCGCGCCCGATCTGCTCGACCTTGGCGTGCTCGTCGAACTTGGGGAACATCAGCTGGGCGAGCTGGGCGCCGTTGACCCGCTGCAGCGCCTCGGCCTCGTCGATCAGGCCCTGGTCCACGAGCTGGGTGGCGATGCGGAAGGCGGCACCGGCGGTGCGCTTGCCGACGCGGGTCTGCAGCATCCAGAGCTGGCCGCGCTCGATGGTGAACTCGATGTCGCAGAGATCCTTGTAGTGGGTCTCCAGCGTGTTCATGATCTGCATGAGCTGGTCGTACGACGTCTTGTCGATCGACTCGAGCTCGGCGAGCGGCACGGTGTTGCGGATGCCGGCGACGACGTCCTCGCCCTGCGCGTTCTGCAGGTAGTCGCCGTAGACGCCGGCGTGGCCGGAGGCGGGGTCGCGGGTGAAGGCGACGCCGGTGCCGGAGTCGGGGCCGAGGTTGCCGAAGACCATCGAGCAGACGTTGACGGCGGTGCCCAGGTCGCCCGGAATGCGCTCCTGGCGACGGTACAGCTTCGCGCGGTCGGTGTTCCAGGAGTTGAAGACGGCCTCGATGGCGAGGTCCATCTGCTCGCGCGGGTCCTGCGGGAAGTCGCGGCCGGTCGCGGTCTTGACGATCTTCTTGAAGTGCTCGACCAGCTGCTTCAGGTCGGCGGCGTCCAGGTCGGTGTCGCTGGTGACCTTCTTCGCGGCCTTGGCCTCGTCGAGGGCGTCCTCGAAGAGCTCGCCGTCCACGTCGAGGACGGTCTTGCCGAACATCTGGATGAGACGGCGGTACGAGTCCCAGGCGAAGCGCGCGTTGTCGGCCTGCTGCGCGAGGCCCTCGACGGAGACGTCGGAGAGGCCGATGTTGAGGACCGTGTCCATCATGCCCGGCATCGAGAACTTGGCGCCGGAGCGCACCGAGACCAGCAGCGGGTCGTCCGCCTGGCCCAGCTTCTTGCCCATCCGACTCTCGAGGGCGTCGAGGTGCGCGCTGACCTCGTCGCGGAGCTCGGCCGGCTCGGAGCCGCTCTCCAGGTAGACCTTGCAGGCCTCGGTCGTGATCGTGAAGCCGGGGGGAACCGGCAGACCGAGATTGGTCATCTCGGCCAGGTTCGCGCCCTTGCCACCGAGCAGGTCCTTGAGGTCCTTGTTCCCCTCGGTGAAGTCGTACACGAACTTCTGATCATTAATTTCCGACACGGGTCCCGACTCCTCGACGACTCGGTTGGCTGCCCTGACGGCGAGGAACATACCCAGATCGAAGGCTTCTGGGGAGGTACGCCTACCGGTCATCCGGTCTTAACCACCCGTCCGCCAGCACATCGAAAGTAACTGACCGGTAGCTTCCGCTTTCACGCCCCGAAGCCGAGTTGACTCATTCCAGGGCTTGACCGCTCAAGTGAGCGCTCAAAACGCCATCTGTGTTCAACTCTTGAACGCAAAAAGGGTGGCACTCCGTGCCACCCTTCAAGCGGAAGACGGGCCCGTAACATGCTCATCTGAGCAGTACCCCTATCAAGGGTGGCGAGAATCACTCACCAGGAAGGGCCCGAATCGCGGCCTCATCTCACCCGCCGGACGTGTCCAGCTCCGCGTCCTCGCTCACTCCGGCGCAGTCGTACGGGTCCTTCAGCCAGCCGTCCGGCAGGACAACCCGCCCATTTCCGGATGTACGCCCCCGCGGGCCGTCCGCACCCAGCGGCCAGGGCTGGTCCAGGTCGAGCTCGCTCAACTGAGCGCTCAGTTCGTCCAGGGAGGAGGTGATGGCCAGGCTCTTGCGCATCTCCGAACCGACGGAGAAGCCCTTCAAGTACCAGGCGACGTGCTTGCGGAAGTCGACGACACCGCGCGACTCGTCGCCCAGCCACTCACCGAGCAGGCGCGCGTGCCGCACCATCGTGTCCGCGACCACCCGCAGCCCGGGCTGCGCGCGGTATCCCTCAGGGGCCTCGCCCTGCGCTCCCGTGCCCTCGAAGCCCGCCACCAGGTCCGCGAAGAGCCAGGGGCGCCCGAGGCAGCCCCGGCCCACGACGACGCCGTCGCAGCCGGTCTCGCGCATCATCCGCAGGGCGTCGTCGGCGGACCAGATGTCGCCGTTGCCGAGCACCGGGATCTCCGGCACGTGCTCCTTGAGCCGCGCGATCGCGTCCCAGTCGGCCGTGCCGCCGTAGTGCTGGGCCGCGGTCCTGCCGTGCAGGGCGATCGCGGTGACGCCCTCCTCGACGGCGATCCGCCCCGCGTCCAGGAAGGTGATGTGGTCGTCGTCGATGCCCTTGCGCATCTTCATCGTGACCGGCAGGTCGCCCGCGTTGGTCACGGCCTCGTGCAGGATCGCCCGCAGCAGCGGCCGCTTGTACGGCAGCGCCGAGCCGCCGCCCTTGCGGGTCACCTTGGGCACCGGGCAGCCGAAGTTCAGGTCGATGTGGTCCGCCAGGTCCTCGTCCACGATCATGCGGACGGCCTTGCCGACGGTCACCGGGTCGACGCCGTACAGCTGGATCGAGCGCGGCTTCTCGGTCTCGTCGAAGCGGATGAGCTGCATGGTCTTCTCGTTGCGCTCGACCAGCGCCCTCGTCGTGATCATCTCGCTCACGAAGAGGCCCTTCCCTCCGGAGAACTCACGGCAGAGGGTGCGGAAAGGGGCGTTGGTGATGCCGGCCATCGGCGCGAGCACCACCGGGGGCTGCACGATGTGCGGCCCGATGGCGAGGGGGGAGAACGCGGTCATCCGCCCATTGTCGCGCACTGCGGAGGTCGTTAGACAGCCGTACTATCCGCACATGTCCGAGCTCACACCACCGCGGCCCCCCGACGCCCCGCTCCCCCGGCGCCGCCGGCTGCTGGTCCTGGGCATCTGCTGCCTGAGCCTGCTGATCGTCAGCCTGGACAACACCGCCCTCAACGTGGCGCTCCCCTCCATGCGCCGCGAGCTGGACGCCTCCGTCTCCGGACTGCAGTGGACCATCGACGCCTACACCCTGGTGCTCGCCTCGCTGCTGATGCTCGCCGGCTCCACCGCCGACCGGATCGGCCGCCGCCGGGTCTTCACCACCGGACTCGTGCTCTTCGTCCTCGGCTCGCTGCTCTGCTCCCTCGCGCCCAGCCTGGAGGCGCTGGTCGCCTTCCGGATGGTGCAGGCGGTGGGCGGCTCGATGCTCAACCCGGTCGCCATGTCGATCATCACCAACACCTTCACGGACCCGGCGGAGCGCGCCCGGGCCATCGGCACCTGGGGCGCGGTCGTGGGCATCTCCCTGGCGGCGGGTCCGCTGGTGGGCGGCCTGCTGGTCGAGTCGGTCGGCTGGCGGGCGATCTTCTGGGTCAACCTGCCCATCGGCCTGACCGCGCTGCTCCTCACCCTCCGGTACGTCCCCGAGTCCCGCGCGCCCCGCCCCCGGCGCCCGGACCCGGTGGGCCAGGTCCTGGTGACGCTGCTGCTGGGCTCCCTCACGTACGCGATCATCGAGACCAGCCCGGTGTTCGCGGCGGTGGCGGCGGGTGCCCTGGCCGGGATCCTGCTCTACGAGCCGCGCCGCCGCGAGCCCCTGATCGACCTGCGGTTCTTCCGCAGCGCGCCGTTCAGCGGGGCCACCGTGACAGCGGTCAGCGCCTTCGCGGCGCTCGGCGGCTTCCTCTTCCTGAACACGCTCTACCTCCAGGACGTCCGGGGCCTCTCGGCCCTGCGCGCGGGGCTCTTCATGCTGCCCATGGCGGCGATGACCTTCGTCTTCGCGCCGCTGTCGGGGCGCCTGGTCGGGACCCGCGGGCCGCGTCCCTCGCTGCTGGTCTCGGGGGCGGCGATGGCGGCGGGATCGCTGCTGTTCGCCGCCTTCGAGGCGGAGCGGAGCACGCCGCT
The DNA here is from genome assembly GCF_040683955.1 of Streptomyces sp. NPDC093111. Classification (NCBI taxonomy): domain Bacteria; kingdom Bacillati; phylum Actinomycetota; class Actinomycetes; order Kitasatosporales; family Streptomycetaceae; genus Streptomyces; species Streptomyces sp. NPDC093111. The sequence goes on from NZ_JBFBNW010000012.1 coordinate 307,677, forward strand.
GCTCCTCACCGGGTACGTGGTCTTCGGCATCGGCTTCGGCATGGTGAACGCGCCGATCACCAACACCGCGGTGTCCGGCATGCCCCGCGCGCAGGCCGGGGTGGCCGCGGCCGTGGCGTCCACCAGCCGCCAGACCGGCCAGACGCTGGGGGTCGCCGTGGCGGGCGCGGTGCTGAGCACGGGGCTCGCCTCCTCCTCGTACGCGACGGCCGCGGGCGACCTCGACGCCTTCGTGGCGGCGAGCGGGCCGGCCTACTGGATCATCACCGGCTGCGGTCTGTGCGTGCTCGTCACCGGGGCGCTGACCAGCGGGGCGTGGGCGCGCGGGACGGCGGAACGGACCGCGGCGCGGCTGGGGACGGAGGACGGCGGGGTTCAGGCGACGGCGAGGGCGGCCTCGTCCTGAGGCCCGGCGGAGGAGGCCGCCGCTTCCCCGGCCCTCCCGGCCGCCGCCCTCGCCGCCTTCTCGTACTCCTCCTCCTTCTCGTCCTCCTCGTCCTCCTCGGCGAGGATCAGCGCCTGGAGCCGTTCGACCCCGGCCCGGCTCTCCTCGTCGACGGGGACGTACGCGGCGAGCCGGGGCCCGGCGGTGGGGCCGAGGTAGAGGTTGGTGTGTTCCAGCCGGAGCAGACCGACCCGGGCGTTGCGGATGATCTTGATCCGGTCCGACTGCTCGACGACGTCGTGCCGCGCCCAGATCTCGCGGAACTCGGGCGAGGCCGTACGGAGCCGGTGCAGCAGTTCCTTCCAGGCGGGTTCGGCGAGGTGCTCGGCCATGGCGGCGCGCAGCTTGCCGGCCAGCGAGGTGAGGACCTCGGGGAGGTCGGCGACGGCGGCGCGGAACTCGTCGTTCGTGAAGGCCAGCCAGATGCTGTTGCGCTCCTCGCGGGGCAGCGCGTCCAGGTCGCAGAAGAGCCGGCCGAAGGTGCGGTTGTAGGCGAGGAAGTCGTAACGGCTGTTCTGCACGGCGGCGGGCACCGGCTCCAGCTGGTCGAGGAGCCCGCGCAGCGCGGGCGTGACGGCCGGGCAGGGCGTCTCGGGGTGCGGGTCGGTCTGCCCGGCGAGGGCGAAGAGGTGGTTCCGCTCGGTGGGGTCGAGCAGCAGGGCACCGGCGAGGGCGTCCAGGACCTGCGGGGAGACCTGGATGGGCCGCGCCTGCTCCAGCCACGTGTACCAGGTGACGCCGACGGCGGAGAGCTGGGCGACCTCCTCACGGCGCAGCCCCGGGGTGCGCCGGCGGCGCCCGCGCGGGAGGCCGACCTGTTCGGGGCTGATCCGCTCCCGGCGGCTGCGCAGGAAGCCGGCGAGCTCGTGGCGGCGGATCGCCGGGTCGGAGGTCATGACCGTCATGCTCCCAGGGTGCCGGGGCGCTCAGCCCGTTGCCAGGTACTGCTTGTACCAGGATAAGGAGACTCTGGTACCAGGTTGAGCGAGGGTCGATCGTCGGTCGTGTGACTACGACATCCACCCCTGCCCGTACCGCCGCGGTCGTCGACCACGCCCGGCCGGTCCTCGGCACGCTCGGCCTGTTCACCGTGCTGCTCGGCGCGGCGCTCCCCCTGATCGACTTCTTCATCGTCAACGTCGCCCTGCCGACCATCGACCACGACCTCGCCGCCGGACCGGCGCTCCTGGAGCTGGTCGTCGCGGGCTACGGCCTGTCGTACGCGGTGCTGCTCGTGCTCGGCGGACGCCTCGGCGACCTCTTCGGGCGCCGCCGGCTCTTCCTCGCCGGGATGGGCGCCTTCGGCCTGACCTCGCTCGCCTGCGGGCTCGCCCCGGACGCCTGGACCCTGGTCGGCGCGCGGGTGGCACAGGGTGCCGCGGCGGCCCTGATGCTGCCGCAGGTCCTCGCGACCATTCACTCCTCGACGTCGGGCGCCCGGCACGCGAAGGCGCTGAGCCTGTACGGGGCGACCGCGGGCCTGGCGATGGTGGCCGGTCAGATCCTCGGCGGGGTGCTGGTCGCGGCCGATGTCGCGGGCAGCGGCTGGCGGTCGATCTTCCTGGTCAACGTGCCGGTGGCGGCGCTCGGGCTGGTGCTCGCGGCCCGCTCCGTGCCCGAGACCCGCTCGGACCGGCCGGCGCCGGTGGACGTGCCGGGCACGCTGCTGCTGGCGCTGAGCCTGCTGACGCTGCTCGCCCCGCTGACCGAGGGCCGGGTGGCGGGCTGGCCGCTGTGGACCTGGCTGGCGCTGGGCGTCTTCCCCTTCGCGGCGGGGGCGTTCTGGTGGGTCGAGGTGCGGGCGGACCGCCGGGGCCGGACCCCGCTGGTGCCGCCGAGGCTCCTCGAACTGGTCTCGCTGCGCCGGGGGCTGGCCGTGGTGCTGCCGCTGTCGGGCGGTTTCAGCGGCTTCATGTTCGTGATCGCGGTGGCGCTCCAGCAGGGCCTGGCGATGGGTGCGGTGGCCTCGGGGCTGGCGCTGGTGCCGATGGCGGTGGCCTTCTTCGCCGCCTCGCTGGCCGGTCCGCGGCTGGTACGGCGCTGGGGCACCCGGGTCGTGACGGCGGGCGCGGTGTTCCAGGCGACCGGCATCGCGCTGATCGCGTGGGCCGTGGGGCACGGCTGGTCGGAGCTCTCGGTGGCGGACCTGCTGCCGGGCATGGCGGTCGCGGGGCTCGGCCAGGGGCTCCAGCTGCCGGTGCTGTTCCGGGTGGTGCTCTCGGAGGTGCCGGGCGAGCAGGCGGGCGTGGGCAGCGGGGTCATGGTGACCACCCAGCAGTCGGCGATGGCGCTGGGCGTGGCGACGCTCGGTTCGCTCTTCCTGTCGCTGGCCTCCTCGCCGGCCGCGATGGGCACGGCGCTGACCACGACGCTGCTGGTGCAGCTGGGCGTGGTGGTGCTGACGCTGCTGCTGAGCCTGCGGCTCCCCCGCTCGGTGACGTGAGGAGAGAAAGAGTGAATGACAGATATTGAAATCTGTCATCGGTCATGCCATGGTTGTCTCATGACGCACACGACTCCGCTTCCCACCCGCTCCCTCGGCACCACCGGCCCCCGGGTCTCCGCCCTCGGCCTCGGCTGCATGGGCATGTCCGCGCTGTACGGCGAGAGCGACCGTGCCGAGTCGATCGCGACCCTCCACGCCGCCCTCGACGCCGGCGTGACCCTGCTGGACACCGGCGACTTCTACGGCATGGGGCACAACGAGCTGCTGATCAACGAGGCCCTGCGCACCGCCCCCGCCGCCGCCCGCGAGCAGGCCCTCGTCAGCGTGAAGTTCGGCGCGCTGCGCACGGTGGAGGGCGGCTTCTCCGGGTACGACGGCCGCCCGGCCGCCGTGAAGAACTTCGCGGCGTATTCGCTGCAGCGCCTCGGCACCGACCACATCGACATCTACCGGATCGCCCGCGTCGACCCCGACGTGCCGATCGAGGAGACCGTCGGCGCCATCGCCGAGCTGGTCGAGGCGGGCCACGTCCGGCACATCGGCCTCTCCGAGGTCGGCGCCGACACCCTGCGCAGGGCGGCGGCCGTCGCCCCGATCGCCGACCTCCAGATCGAGTACTCGCTGATATCCCGCGGCATCGAGGACAAGATCCTGCCCACCGCCCGCGAGCTCGGCATCGGCGTCACGGCCTACGGGGTCCTCTCCCGCGGCCTGATCAGCGGCCACTTCACCCGGGACCGCACCCTCGGCGCGGGCGACTTCCGCGGCCTGTCCCCCCGCTTCCAGGGCGACAACCTGGCGCGGAACCTGGACCTGGTGGACCGGCTCCGCGAGGTCGCCGAGGCCAAGGGCGTGACGGTCGCCCAGACCGCCATAGCCTGGGTCCTCGCCCAGGGGGCCCGGCACGGCGCGGACATCGTCCCGCTGATCGGCGCCCGCCGCCGGGACCGGCTCGCCGAGGCGCTCGGCGCCGTGGACGTGACGCTCGACGCGGCCGACCTGGCCGCGATCGAGGCGGCCGTCCCCGCCGGGGCGGCGGCCGGGGCGCGCTACCCGGAGGCCCAGATGGCCCACCTGGACAGCGAGCACTGACCGGTAGTGTCGTTTCCATGGCCGCCACCGAAACCCTGACCGCAGAGCGCATCCTCGAAGCCACCGAGGAGGTGCTGCGCCGCTACGGCCCCGCGAAGGCGACCGTCGTGGACGTGGCCCGGGTGCTCGGCGTCAGCCACGGCAGCGTCTACCGCCACTTCCGCACCAAGGCGGCGCTGCGCGAGGCGGTCACCGAGCGCTGGCTCTCGCGCACCGAGGTCGCCCTCGCCGAGCTGACCGGCGCCCCGGGGCGGCCCGCGCCGGAGAAGCTGCACTCCTGGTTCGCGACCCTTTTCGAGGCCAAGCGGCACAAGGCGGGCGGCGATCCGGAGCTGTTCGCGACCTACGGCGTGCTCATCGACGAGAACAGCGGCGTGGTGGACCAGCACGTCGAGGTGCTGATCGGCCAGGTCCGCTCGATCGTCGAGGAGGGCGCCCGGGAGTCCGCGTTCAGCGCCGCCGACCCGGACGCCACGGCCCGCGCGCTCTTCCACGCCACCGCCCGCTTCCACGACCCGGCCTACGCGCCGGAGTGGCGGCGGCCCGCGATCGAGGCGGAGTTCGAGTCGGTCGTCGGTCTGCTGCTGCGCGGTCTGCGCCCGTAGGCGTCCCCACGACGCGGGAAAGCCCCCGGTTCCTCTCGGAACCGGGGGCTTTCCCGTGCGTGTGCCGGACTCAGCAGCCGAGCAGGCGGCTGCCCAGGTAGCCCTGGATCTGGTCGAGGGAGACGCGCTCCTGCTTCATGGTGTCGCGCTCGCGCACCGTGACCGCGTTGTCGTCGAGGGTGTCGAAGTCGACGGTGACGCAGTACGGGGTGCCGATCTCGTCCTGGCGACGGTAGCGGCGGCCGATGGCGCCGGCGTCGTCGAACTCGATGTTCCAGTTCTGCCGCAGGTCGGCCGCGAGGCCCTTGGCCTTCGGCGAGAGCTGCGGGTTGCGGGACAGCGGCAGGACCGCGACCTTGACCGGGGCCAGGCGGTGGTCGAGGCGCAGCACGGTGCGCTTCTCCATGACGCCCTTGGCGTTCGGCGCCTCGTCCTCGATGTACGCGTCGAGCAGGAAGGCGAGCATGGTGCGGCCGACACCGGCCGCCGGCTCGATGACGTACGGCGTGTAGCGCTCGCCCGTCTCCTGCTCCAGGAACGTGAGGTTGGCGCCGGAAGCCTTGGAGTGGGCGTTCAGGTCGTAGTCGGTGCGGTTGGCGACGCCCTCCAGCTCGCCCCACTCGCTGCCGCCGAAGGAGAAGCGGTACTCGATGTCGGCGGTGCGCTTCGAGTAGTGGGAGAGCTTCTCCTGCGGGTGCTCGAACCAGCGCATGTTCTCCTCACGGAGACCCAGGCCGGTGTACCAGTTCCAGCGCTGCTGCATCCAGTACTCCTGCCACTGCTCGTCCTCGCCCGGCTTGACGAAGAACTCCATCTCCATCTGCTCGAACTCGCGCGTGCGGAAGATGAAGTTGCCCGGAGTGATCTCGTTCCGGAAGGACTTGCCCATCTGCGCGATGCCGAACGGGGGCTTCTTGCGCGAGGTGGTCTGCACCTGGGCGAAGTTGGTGAAGATGCCCTGGGCGGTCTCGGGGCGCAGGTACGCGACGGAGCCGGTGTCCTGGGTCGGGCCGAGGTGCGTGGAGAGCAGGCCGGAGAACTGCTTGGGCTCCGTGAAGGTGCCCTTGTTGCCACAGTTGGGGCAGTTGAGGTCGGTGAGGCCGTTCTCGGGGAGGCGGCCGTGCTTCTCCTCGTACGCCTCCTCCAGGTGGTCGGCGCGGTAGCGCTTGTGGCAGGAGGTGCACTCGGTCAGCGGGTCGCTGAAGGTGGCGACGTGGCCGGACGCCTCCCAGACCTCGGTGGCCAGGATGACGGACGAGTCGATACCGACGACGTCCTCGCGCGCGGTGACCATGTAGCGCCACCACTGACGCTTGATGTTCTCCTTGAGTTCGACACCCAGCGGTCCGTAGTCCCAGGCGGCCTTCTGGCCACCGTAGATCTCGCTGCACGGGTAGACGAAGCCACGGCGCTTGCTCAGGCTGACGATGGTGTCGATCTTGTCGGCGGCCACGGTGCTCTCTTCATTACGACGACGAAGTGCGAATGCCTCAGGTTACCGGCGCCCGCACCCCCCGTATCAAATCGGTTCCCCCCGGCCCGGGAGTGCTCGGGAACACAGTGGGACGAAGCGTTCGGCAATTGACAACCGTTTCCATCTTTGTTGAAAATGAGTGTCATGAACGTACGCCGACTGATACCCACCACCGCCCTCGCCGGAGCCGTCACCCTCGGCCTCGTCACCCTCACCGCCTGCTCCGGCACCTCGGACGCGGCCGGCAAGGGGAGTGGCGGGAAGCTGGACGTGGTCGCGTCGTTCTACCCCATGCAGTACCTGGCCGAGCAGATAGGCGGCGGCCACGTCACCGTCGACACGCTCACCAAGCCCGGCGTCGAGCCGCACGACCTGGAGCTCAAGCCGAAGCAGATCGGCGAGCTCGGCGAGGCCGACGTCGTCCTCTACCTCAAGGGCGTCCAGCCCGCCGTCGACGACGCCATCGCCCAGGCCGGCGTCGCGAACACCGTCGACGCGGCCACCCTCACGAAGCTGGAGGAGCACGGCACCTCCTCCGGCCACGACCACGCCGCCGAGGACGCCGGGCACGGCCACGACCACGCGTCCGAGGCCGGCACCGACCCGCACATCTGGCTCGACCCCGTGAAGTACGCCGAGGTCGCCAAGGGCGTGGGCGCCGCCTTCGAGAAGGCCGACCCGGACCACGCCGCCGACTACAAGAAGAACACCGACGCCCTGGTCACGAAGCTGGGCGCGCTGAACACCGAGTTCGCGGACGGCCTGAAGAACACCGCCACCCGGACCTTCATCACCACCCACTCCGCCTTCGGCTACCTCGCCGAGCGCTACGACCTGGACCAGGAGGGCATCACCGGCATCGACCCCGAGTCCGAGCCGAGCCCCGCCCGCGTCAAGGAACTCCAGGACATCGCGAAGAAGGACAAGGTCACCACCGTCTTCTTCGAGACCCTCGCCAGCGACAAGACCGCCAACACCCTCGCGACCGACACCGGCCTCAAGACCGACGTGCTCGACCCGCTGGAGGGAATCACGGACAAGTCCAAGGGCGCTGACTACCTCGAAGTCATGCGGTCCAACCTCGCCGCGCTCCAGAAGGCCCTCGGCGCGAAGTGACACCCACCCCGCAGGGAAAGCAGCAGGAGGCACCCGTGAGCGCACCCGGGCACGACGACCCCGTCATCTCCGTCCGCGGAGCCACCGCGACCCTCGGCTCGCGCCCCGTCCTGCGCGGCGTCGACCTCACCGTCCGGCGCGGTGAGGTCGTCGCCCTGCTCGGCGCCAACGGCTCCGGCAAGTCGACCGCCGTCCGCTCCGTCATCGGCCAGGTGCCGCTGACCGGCGGCAGCATCGAACTGTTCGGCACGGAGCAGAAGCGGTTCCGCGACTGGGCGCGCGTCGGCTACGTACCGCAGCGCACCACCGCCGCCAGCGGCGTGCCCGCCACCATCCGCGAGGTCGTCGCCTCCGGCCGGCTCTCCCGGCGCCGCTTCGGCCTCACCACCAGGGCCGACCGGGCCGCCGTCGACCGGGCCATCGCCCTCGTCGGCCTCACCGACCGCGCCAAGGACTCCGTCTCCGCCCTCTCCGGCGGCCAGCACCAGCGGGTGCTCATCGCCCGCGCGCTCGCCTCCGAGCCGGAACTGCTGATCATGGACGAGCCGATGGCCGGCGTCGACCTCGCCAGCCAGGAGATCCTCGCCGCGACCCTGCGCGAACAGGTCGCCGGCGGCACCTCCGTCCTGCTCGTCCTGCACGAGCTCGGCCCGCTGGAGCCGCTGATCGACCGGGCGGTCGTCCTGCGCGACGGCTGCGTCGTCCACGACGGCCCGCCCCCGAAGGCCGTCGGCCAGCACGCGCTGCCCGGCCACGACCACGTCCACCCGCACGCGGCCGACGAGCCGCTCCGCACCGGTCTGCTGACCTGAGGACCCCGAGGATCTAGGAAAGCCGCACCCATGGAAATCCTCCAGCTCGCCTTCATGCAGCGGGCGCTGATCGCCGCCGTCCTCGTCGGCATCACCGCGCCCGCCGTCGGCATCTACCTCGTCCAGCGGCGCCAGGCGCTGATGGGCGACGGCATCGGCCATGTCGCCATGACCGGTGTCGGCCTCGGCTTCCTGCTCAACAGCAGCCCCGTGTGGATGGCCACCGCCGTCGCCGTCGTCGGCGCCGTCGCGATGGAGCTGATCCGCGCGTACGGCAAGACCCGCGGCGACCTCGCCCTCGCGCTGCTCTTCTACGGCGGCATGGCCGGCGGCGTGCTGCTCATCAACCTCTCGCCGACCGGCTCCAACGCCAACCTGAACTCGTTCCTGTTCGGGTCCCTCTCGACGGTCTCCGCCGAGGACGTCACGGCCATCGGCATCCTGGCCGCCTTCGTCGTCCTCGTCACCGTCGGCCTGCGCCGCCAGCTCTTCGCGGTCAGCCAGGACGAGGAGTTCGCCCGCGTCACCGGCCTGCCCGTACGGTTCCTCAACCTGCTCATCGCGGTCACCGCCGCCGTGACCGTCACGGTCGCCATGCGGGTCGTCGGCCTGCTCCTGGTCAGCGCGCTGATGGTGGTCCCGGTGGCCGCCGCCCAGCAGCTGTCCCGGTCCTTCCGCACGACCTTCGTGCTCGCGGTCGTCATCGGCACCGGCGTCACCCTCGCCGGCACGGTCACCTCCTACTACCAGGACGTGCCGCCCGGCGCGACGATCGTGCTCCTCGCGATCGGGGTCTTCATCGCCCTCACGGTCCTCGCGACCCCGCTCGCCCGGCGCCGCGCCCGCGCCGCCGAGACCGCCGCGCGGGAGTGCGACGCCGAGCTCCCGGGCGCCCGGCGCCCCGCCGACGACGTGAAGGTCTGAGCCCGGTCCGGGCCCAGGGGGGCGGCGGACTGGCAGAATGGCGGGGGCAGACAAGATTCAAGGAGGCCCCCGTGGTGACGGCAGGACCCCCCGTACGAGGCCGCTCGACCAAGCAGCGGGCCGCCGTGTCGGCGGCGCTGAACGAGGTCGACGAGTTCCGCTCCGCCCAGGAGCTGCACGACATGCTGAAGCACCGCGGCGACTCCGTCGGCCTCACCACCGTCTACCGCACGCTCCAGTCCCTCGCGGACGCGGGCGAGGTGGACGCGCTGCGCACCAGCGACGGCGAGACGGTCTACCGGCGCTGTTCGACCGGCGACCACCACCACCATCTCGTCTGCCGCGTCTGCGGCAAGGCCGTCGAGGTGGAGGGCCCGGCCGTGGAGCAGTGGGCGGAGACGATCGCGTCCGAGCACGGCTTCGTGAACGTGGCGCACACCGTGGAGATCTTCGGCACCTGCGCGGAGTGCGCGACGAAGTGACCTGCCCGGCGACCTGACATACGAGAGGCCCGCACCGATCGAATCGGTGCGGGCCTCTCGCCCTACGCACGGCCGGGCGGCTCAGCCCTTCTCGAGGACGGCGAGGTCCGCCGGGTCCACGCCGCCGAAGCGCCGGTCGCGCTGGGCGAACTCGACACAGGCCCGCCACAGGTCACGGCGGTCGAAGTCGGGCCACAGCACGTCCTGGAAGACCATCTCGGCGTACGCGCTCTGCCAGATCAGGTAGTTGGAGGTGCGCTGCTCGCCGCTGGGGCGCAGGAAGAGGTCGACGTCCGGCATGTCCGGGTAGTACAGGTACTTCTGGATCGTCTTCTCGGTGATCTTCGCCGGGTCGAGCCGGCCCGCCTTGACGTCCTCCGCGAGCGCCTGCGCCGCGTCCGTCAGCTCGGCCCGCCCGCCGTAGTTCATGCAGAAGTACAGCGTGAGCTTGGTGTTGTCCTTGGTCTGCTCCTGGGCGACCTGGAGCTCCTTGGCGACCGACTTCCACAGCTTGGGCATGCGGCCCACCCAGCGCACCCGCACGCCGAGGGAGTCGAGCTGGTCGCGGGACTTGCGGATGAAGTCGCGGTTGAAGTTCATCAGGAAGCGCACCTCTTCGGGCGACCGCTTCCAGTTCTCGGTGGAGAAGGCGTAGAGCGAGATCGAGCCCACGCCCATCTCGATCGCGCCCTGGAGCACGTCGAGCACCTGCTCGGCCCCGACCTTGTGCCCCTCGGTGCGCGGCAGACCGCGCTCCTTGGCCCAGCGGCCGTTGCCGTCCATGACGATCGCCACGTGCTCGGGCACGAGCTCCGACTGGAGCTTCGGCGGGCGGGCGCCGGACGGGTGCGGCTCGGGGGTGCTGTACTCCCGGCGCTGGCGCCCGAGAAGTCGTGCGATGGCCATGGCGATGGTTCTCCTAGCTCTTCTCTACGTACCGCAGCGAGCGCAGCCCGCGCTCCAGGTGCCAGTGCAGGTAGGCGGACACGAGGCCGCTGCCCTCCCTGACGTGACGCGGTTCGCACGCGTCCGCCGTCTCCCAGTCGCCAGTGAGCAGCGCGCTGAGCAGGGCTACGGCCTCCGCAGAGGGTACGACGCTTCCGGGCACCCGGCAGTCGCCGCATATGACTCCGCCCGCGCCAACCGAAAAGAACCGGTTGGGCCCGGGAAGTCCGCATTTGGCACAGGCGTCGAAACTGGGCGCGTAGCCGTTCACCGCGAGCGAGCGCAGCAGGAAGGCGTCCAGGATCAGATGCGGCGCGTGCTCACCCCGCGCCAGCGTCCGCAGCCCGCCCACGAGCAGCAGATACTGCTGCACGGCCGGCTCGCCCTCATGATCGGTGAACCGTTCCGCCGTCTCCAGCATCGCGGTCCCCGCCGTGTACCGGGCGTAGTCGGTGACGATCCCACTGCCGTACGCGGCGATCGTCTCGCTCTGCGTGCACAGCGGCAGCCCGCGTCCCACGAGCTCACTCCCCCGGGCGAAGAACTGCACGTCCACGTGCGAGAACGGTTCGAGCCGGGCGCCGAACTTCGACTTGGTCCGCCGCACCCCGCGCGCGACGGCGCGTACGCGCCCGTGACCGCGCGTGAGCAAGGTGATGATGCGGTCCGCTTCACCCAGCTTCTGGGTGCGCAGCACGATGCCGTCGTCGCGGAACAGACTCATGGAGCCATTCTCCCGTACGGGGAGAGCGGCCCGGGACCCTCACCGCTCGCCCCTCCCGCGGCCCGGGTTCGACCCCTCCCTCAGGGCACCTCGCCCCGACTCCGCGCGTTCGCGTGCGCGGTCGCCGCGCTCAGCCGCTCACCGGCCGTGGCGACCCGCACCCCGTCCGGCTCACAGTCCCACTCGCGCCCGCCGCCGATGGGCCGGAGCTGGAGATAGGGCCCCTCGTGCCCCATCACGGTGCCGATCCTCCCCGTACGGAGGTCGACGACGTACACACCGATGGGCGGCTTCATGACCGTCCCCCTTCCTCCACCCGCGCCGAGCCCGGCGAGGTTGAGTGCGGCGAGCCGGAGAACTCACCGGCCGCCGCGTGCTGTCTTCGTTCTTCACCAACACCTCCCTTTCCGAATCCATTTCCCGCCGAGTTCGTCAACAACTGCGGCGCGGGAGTCGGGAGTTAATCAATGGCCAAAGGTGACCGGCGAGACACGCACGACCTGGGCGGACGGACTTCGCGCCGACCCCACCCATCACCCCGGGAAATTCCCGGAGTTACGGAGCTACGGAGTTACGGAGTTACGGAGTTACGGAGTTACGGAGTTGGCGTCCGCCCCTGCCCCCCGCCCTGAAATCCAACCCCTCCGGCGGAGTTCACACCGAATTCCGACCGAGCGGCTACCCGGCTTCCTTCGTCCGGGTGACGACCGCGCCGAAGAGGGCGAGGCCCTTGATGACGACACGGGGCACGCCGGGCTTGCCGGTGCGGCGGGCGGCGCGCTTGTCGAAGACGCCGAAGAGACCGAAGCCCCGGACGTCGACCTCGATGTCCGCGGGGACGAAGATCTTGGTGCCGCCCCAGAGGGCGACGGCCCGGATCACCGTGTCGTGACTGCTGAACCGCGCCTCCGTGAGGTCGACCTTGCCGCCGCCCCACATGGACCAGAACGTCATGCGCGGGGGCACGACCCACTGGCCCTTGCGGTGGAAACCGCCGAAGACCCCTGCGACGAAGCGGCCCGAGGTGGGGGCCCGGTCGACGACGAGCGCGTCACGGGGGCCGGGCGAGGGGAGGCCGCGGCAGGCGGTTTCGAGATCGCCGCGGGTGCGCGAGGCGTGCACCTCGTCGAGGCGGAGGGAGAGCTGTTCGAGCGGGAGCCGGCCGCTCTCGACGGCGGACCGCAGCCGCTCCTCGGCGGCGTACCGCTCCTGGTCGGAGGCGAGGATGTCGAGCTCGTGCTGTGTCATGGCGTCAACCCTTGGAGGTAGGCGGCGAGCGCGGAGGAGAGGGCCGTGCGGTAGGTGGCGTCGCGCCCCGGGTCGTCGGGGTCGTGACCGAGGTCGGTGAGCCAGTAACGCCGGCCGAGGGCGTACCCGTACGCGCCGGACAGGGCGAGGAGGACGACCATCTCGATCCGCTCCCGGTCCGGGCCGTCGGGCCCGGGCAGCACGCTGCGGACCCCGTCCTCGATGGCGTCGACGAGCCGGGAGAGGTTGGTCGGGGCGTCGGGAGCCCCGCCGGCCTCCCCCTCCCAGTCGTGGAGCTGGGACCAGGCCCAGAGCCGGACGTACCGCTCGTCGCCGAGGATCTCGAAGAGGACCCGGGTCATGCCGTCGGCGTACGGCACGCGGCCGTCGGCCCGGAGCCGTTCCCGCACGAGGTCCCGCTTGCGCTCGTTCTCGCGCTGGAGGACGGCGCGGACGAGGGCGGCGTAGGTGCCGAAGTAGTGCGTCACGAGCCCGTGCGTGACACCGACGGCCTCGGCCACCCGCCGCAGGCCGACACCATCGGGCCCGTACCGGGCGATGAGCTCGGTGGCGGCATCGAGAATCTCCCCCCGAGCCTCCTCAGGACTCCGCCTACGCCGCTTCGCCGTCATCCGCGCTCCCTGCCTTCCCGTGCCCTCCCCTGCCCTCCCCGTCGCCTTATCGGCAAGGTGGACAATAACGCGCCGGGGGCGTTGTTATCCACCTTGCCAACAGGGCGGGGTGGGGGACAACTCGGGGCGATGGAAACGGGGTTGGGCCGGGAGCTCGGGCTCGGGGAGGGTTGGGTTCGTCGGGGTGGGGGTGCGGGTGGGCTTCTGGTGCGGCCGCCCTCTTTCCGAGAGTCGCACCTTCCAGCGCCGCGTCAAGGGCGCTCCCTGCGGTCGCGTCGCTTCGCGATTCCGCTGCGCTCCACCCTTGACCCGGCGCTGGAAGGTGCGAAAAACCTCTCGGAGGGCGGCCGGGGGCCCGGCCACGCGGGGGGTAGGGGAGTCGCTGGCGTGGGTGCGCGACCGTCAGGCCGGTGGGGGGTGGGGCCGGGTATCGACGGGCCTCGTTTGTCGTGCGTCGGCTGGGTGGGTGGGGGCTTGGCTTGTGGCCCGGGCCGGTGGACGGGCTTCGGCCGGTCCTGGGTGCGCGGCAGTGGAATGGGGCGGTCGGGCTCGGCTCAGCGCCGGAAGGGCGGCAATGGGCTGGGCTTCAAGCCCCGCTGGTCACTGCCTGTTCGTCGGCTTGGGGCCTGGTCATCCATGCGTCGGCCATGGAGGGCGCTTCGCTACGCTCGCCGGTATGCCGAAGATCCCCCCAGCCCCGGCGAGGGGCTTCCGGGCAGTTGATCGCTTCCTGGGAGGCAATCAACCGCCGACCCGATTCCAGCGATTCGCCGCTCGCCGGCCCCTGGCCCCGGCAGCGGCGCCCGGCCTGCTCTTCTTCGCCGTGGTCGCGGCCACCCCCGGCACACAACTCGTGGACGTCATGGTCGGCATCGCGTTCGGCGCCGCCCTCAGCCTGACGTACTACGTGACGGCGATCTGCGAGCGAGCCCGGCAGCGACGCCTGATCCGCGAAGGAATCTGGAAGCCCACCCCGCCGTAGCCCGAGCCGACCAACGCCGCTCACTTCCCGCCCGAGAGCACCGCCGACCACCCCCCACGTCACACGAGTCCCTCCCCGCCCCATCGAGGACGGGAAGAGCGGACTTTGCATGACTGCATGCCCGGATGCCTGGATGGCCGGGGCAGGGGAAGGGAGGGGGGCGCCTCCCCTGCCCCACCAGCCACCTCCCGTCCCATCGAGGGCAGGGAGGGCGGGGAGAGCGGGCCGTGCACGCCCGTACGGGGTGGACCTCCATGCAAAGTCCCCCCAACTCGCACGCCTACGACCGGCCTCCACCTCTCCCACCACACGAGTCCTCACCCACCCCATCCCGGCCCGGAATCGCGGACTTTGCATCCCCCACTCCCAGAGTGACCAGCGGGGCCTGAAGCCCAGCCCATCACCAACCCATCCGCCGCTAAGCCCAGCCCGACCGCCCCACTCCACTCCCGCGCACCCCGAACCGACCCAAGCCCGCCCCACCGGCCCCGGCCACAAACCCAGCCCCCACCCACCCAGCCGACACACACCAAACAAACGCCCGCCAATACCCGGCCCCACCCCCCACCGACCCGACAGCCGCCCACCCACACTGGCCACTCCCCCAGCCCCCCGCGTGGCCGGGCCCCCGGCCGCCCTCCGAGTGTGAAAAGGCCCCCGGGGCCGGGCCGTCAAG